>NZ_JAZHRU010000001.1:5381663-5684774 GCF_036924525.1 Bradyrhizobium sp. AZCC 1719
TGACGATCGGCGTGGAGTTCTCGCCGATGGTCTCGTCGACATAGTAATCGCCATTGTCGAGGCGGACCGTCCACTTGAAACGGATCGCGGTCATCGGGCCGGGCCCGAACTTGCAGTAACGGTGAGCCTCGATTGGCGGAGGAGATGTGGGGATGGGCGGAGGGCCCACCGCAATCTGCGCCGCCACCGCGGGCTTGTCGGGTTCGCGGCGGCTTTCCGGTGGGTCGAGGATGCTGGCGATGGTCGCCAGGGCGTTGTCGGTCGGGTCGCTTAGGGTCACGATTCAGCCTCCGGGTCGAGCCCGTTTGCGGAATCAGTATCCGTCGCCGCCCACGGCCCTTTCCTTGCTTCCGAATAAAGCCATGCTTTGTCAATCCGTGGCTTTTTTGGGGCGTAGCTAAGCGCGCACCGGCGGTATTTTGTTCTTCCAGGGCCGGACCTGTTCGAGCTGGCCGGCCAGCCGGAACAGGGTGGCCTCGTCGCCGAACCTGGCCGAAAACATCATGCCAAGCGGCAAGCCAGCCTTGTTCCAGGCCAGCGGCACCGACATGGCCGGCTGCCCGGACATGTTGAACATAGAGGTGCCGGGCATGTAGCGGCGCAGGATCGGGGCAATGTGCGACAGATCGTTTGACATCGTGTTGAGTTCGCCGATGCGCAGCGGTGGCGCGCACAAGGTCGGGCACAGGAAGACGTCGCAGCTCTCGAAGAAGGTGGCCAGCGAGCGGGAAATCTGGAAGGCGGCGAGCTGGGCCGCCACATAGTCGGTCGCCGAGGTCCTCTTCGCGTTGCGCGAATGCGCCAGCGTCAGTATCTCGAGATCATTGTCCGTCATCTCTCGCCCGAGCCGCTGCTCGATCAAACGAACCGTCAGTGCGGTGTTGCCGCCGACGATAGTGGTCATGACCGCGGCTGGATCGACGGCAAGCGCTGGCGCCTGTTCCTCGACGTGGTGGCCGAGCCCCGCCAGAAGGCTTGCGACCTCACGCACGGCTGCCGCGATTTCCGGATCGATGGCATCGCCATACGGCGATTTATCGGTGAACGAGATACGAAGCTTGCCCGGGTCGCGGCCGACTTCCTGCGAAAACGGCCGCTCCGGCGGCGGCGCGAAATAGGGGCTCGACGACTCCGGCCCGTGAATCGCGTCCATCATCACCGCGCTGTCGCGCACGCTGATGCTCACGACATGGCCACAGGAGAATCCGCCCCAGCCTTCGCCGCGATCAGGGCCGAGCGGATTGCGCGCCCGGGTAGGCTTCAGGCCGAACACGCCGGAGGCGGAGGCGGGGATGCGGATCGAGCCGCCGCCATCGCTGGCGTGCGCGACCGGGAGGATACGGGCTGCAACCGCCGCCGCCGCGCCGCCGGATGACCCACCGGAAGAATGCTCCAGATTCCAGGGATTGCGGGTCGGCCCGAACAGGCGCGACTCCGTCGTCGGCATCAGGCCGAATTCGGGACTGGAGCTCTTGCCGAAGATGGATACGCCGGTATCGAGGAAACGCCGCGCCAGCGTCCCGGTGTGGTCAGCCACGAAATCCTTCAGGACGGTGGCTCCTGACGTCGTGCGCGTGCCTTCCAGGAGGTCGAGGTCCTTCAGCAGAAATGGCACGCCGGTAAAGGGGCCGTCGGGCAGGCCGTGTTCGATCTGACGATCGGCATACTCGTAATGCTTGACGACCACCGCGTTGATCTGGGGATCGACCTTTGCCGTGCGGGCGATGGCCTCATCGAGCAATTCCTTGGCCGAGACCTCGTTCTTGCGAACCAGTTCGGCAAGGCCGACCGCGTCGTAATCGCCGTATTCCTTGAAGGCCATGCACACACCTCGCTTGCCGGCCGGGCCGATAGACCGGCCATGCCTGGGGCCATTTACTGAGGACGATTAGCCGAGCACGTCCTGATTGATCACGTTCTGGCGCAAGGGATCGCCGTCCAATACGCTCAGAATGTTGCGGGCGGTCTGCTCGCTCATGCGGTCCACGGCTTCCACGGTAACGCCGGCGACATGCGGCGCCATGATGACGTTCGGCAGGGCGAGCAACGCCTGACCGGCCGGCGGCGGCTCCTGCTCGAAAACGTCAAGGCCCGCGCCGGCAAGCTTGCCGGACACCAGCGCGGCGTACAGCGCGGCCTCGTCGACGATTCCGCCGCGCGCCGTGTTGATCAGATAGGCGGACGGCTGCATCCGATTCAGCCTGTCGGCATTGAACATGCCGACCGTCTCCGGATTCTTGGGACAATGGATGCTGACGAAGTCGGCGCGCGGCAGCGCCGCGTTGAGGTCGGCGACCGGTTCGCAACCGGCTGCCTTGATGTCGGCGGGGGGCTTATAGGGGTCGAAAACCAGTACGTTCATTTCCATCGCGAGGCAGCGCTTGGCGGTGCGCGTACCGATGCGCCCGAAACCGACGATCAGAACGGTCTTGCCGAAGAGGTCGTAGGGCAGCATCCCGAGCCTATCAGCCCATCTGTCGTCCCTGACCAGCGAATGCATTTCCGTTGCGCGCTTGGCGAGCGTGAGCATCATGAACAGCGCGTGTTCGGCAACCGACGGCGAATTGGCGGTGCCGGCCACCATCAGCGGCACCTTGCGGCGGCTCAGCGCGGGGACGTCGACGGCGTCGAACCCGACGCCGATCCGGGTGACGACCAGCATGTCCTTGGAGGATTCGAGTTCGGGCTCGCCAAAGCGGGTGGCGCCAAGGGCGACGCCATGGACCGGCGCATGCTCCTTCAGCTTGATGTTGAAATCTTCCTGCGAAATCATGTTGGGAAATTCGACGAGTTCGATGTCGTCTCGCGCGTGAAGTAGCGCCCTTCCCTGCTGCGACATCGATTCCGTGATGAAGATTTTCTTCTTGTTGGTAGCCATTTCCTGCCCTTAGGTCACGCAATTGCGCCGTCAAAGGACGACGCCGGTCACCTCGTTTAGCAGGTGCATATTGTTGAGGTCCACAGCCAATCGGAGGGGGGCGCCATCCTGCGCGCCGGCATTGGGATTGACTCGGCCGCAGACCTGCGAGCCTTCCAGCGTAAAGTAGATCAGCGTCTCCATTCCCATCGGCTCGGTGACGTCGAGCACCGTGTCGAAGGCCTCTACGCCGGATGCAAGATGCGGCCGAGCCTCGGTGATATGCTCGGGCCGCAGCCCCAATAGCAATTTCTCGGTGCGCGGAATGCCCTGATAGCGGGCGGCACGGGCCGGCGGCAGCGGGAAGGCGATGCGGTCGGTCAACCGGATGTGCAACTTGCCGGCGAGATCCTCCAGTCGGCACGGGATGAAATTCATCGCCGGCGAACCGATGAAGCTGGCGACGAATTTCGTCGCCGGCTTGTGATAGAGCTCGTTCGGCGTGCCGATCTGCTCGATCCGGCCATGGTTCATTACCACCACGCGGTCGGCCAGCGTCATCGCCTCCACCTGGTCGTGGGTCACGTAGACGGTCGTGGTGCGAACCTTCTGGTGCACCTTCTTGATCTCGATCCGCATCTGCACGCGCAGCTTGGCGTCGAGGTTGGACAACGGCTCGTCGAACAGAAACACCTTTGGGTTACGCACGATGGCGCGGCCCATGGCAACGCGCTGGCGCTGACCGCCGGACAACTGTTTCGGCTTGCGGTCGACGAGCTCGACGATGTCGAGCATGCGCGCAGCCTCGTCGATACGGCTCTTGATCTCGGCCTTCGGGTAGCGTTTTAGCCGCAGCCCGAACGACATGTTCTCCGCAACCGTCATGTGCGGGTAGAGCGCGTAGTTCTGAAACACCATCGCGATATCGCGATCCTTCGGCGGCACGTCGTTGACGATGTCGCCGCCGATCATGATGTCGCCGTCGGAGATATCTTCCAGACCGGCGATCATCCGCAGCGTTGTCGACTTTCCGCAGCCCGATGGTCCGACCAGCACCACGAACTCATGGTCCGCAATGTCGAGGTCGATGCCGCGCACCGCCTCGACCTCGTCATAGCGCTTCACAACCTTACGCAGCGTCACGTCTGCCATGAGATCAACCCTTCGTCGCACCGGCGGTCAGGCCGGCAATGTAATAGTCCATCAGGAATGCGTAGATGATGAGCGGCGGCGCTGCGCCGAGAAGGGCGCCGGTCATGATCTGTCCCCAGTTGAAGACGTCGCCCTTGATCAAGGTGGTGATGATGCCAACCGGCATGACGAGCTGGTCGGTCGACGTCGTGAACACCAGTGGATAGAGGAATTGCGCCCATGACACCGTGAAGGCGAAGATGGTCGCCGCAATGATGCCGGGAAAGGCAACCGGAATGAATATCCGCGTCAGCGTCTGGATCCAGGACGCGCCGTCGATGACGGCGGCTTCATCCAGCTCCTTCGGGATCGAGGCGAAGTAGCCGATCATGATCCAGGTGCAGAACGGCACCGTCAATGTCGGATAAAGGATCAGCAGCACGTACCATCTGTTGATGAGCTGGATGCCGGTCCAGTCACCGATCACCGCGAACATCTTGAACAGCGGAATGAAGAGCAGTGTCTCGGGGATGAGATAGGTCAGGAATACGCCGGTCGCGAGCGTCGCCGAGCCCCAGAACCGCATCCTCGATAGCGCAAAGGCGGCGGGTACCGATATCAGCATGGTGATGGTGACGACGAAGATCGATACGATCGCCGAGTTCCAGAAGAAGCGCAGGAACTGGTTCGACGTCAGAAGCGCTATGTAGTTCTCCAGCGTCGGATGGAACACCCACCACGGATTGGTCGCCGCCGAAATCTCCGCGCTGCTCTTGAGCGAGGTGATGAACATGTAGATCGGCGGCGTCAGGAAGAAGATCGCGAAGATCACCAGGAAGAAATAGGACCAGCGTAGCGCCCAGGCGCGGTCGCGGCTCATGCTGCCGTACTTGACCTTGCGGGTCGGTGCAGCCTTGTCGATTGTTACCGTGGTCATCAGGATTCGTTCCCACGTTTGTTGATGTCGCGCAGGATAAAGATCGCTGCAATCGCCAGGATCGGCACCATGAAGAGGGATACGCTGGCGCCCAGCGGTATGTCGCTGCCCTCGATTCCGATGCGGAACGCCCATGTCGCGAAGATGTGGGTGTGATCGAGCGGGCCGCCCGCGGTCAGGATGCGCACGATATCAAAATTGGCGAAGGTCACGATCAGCGAGAACAGCGTCGTAATCGCGATGATGTTCCGCATCATCGGCAGCGTGACGTACCAGATGCGCTGCCACCAATTGGCGCCGTCGATGGCGGCGGCCTCGTAGAGCTGTTCCGGCACGGATTTCAGCGCCGCCAGATACATGATCATGAAGAACGGTGCGCCGACCCAGATGTTGACGAGAATGACCGAGAAGCGCGCCCACACGGCATCGCCGGTCCAGGGGATCGGTCCGACGCCGAAGAAGGAGAGCGTGTAGTTGAACGCGCTGTAGGAGGGATCGAACAGCCAGAGCCAGGCGAGCGTGCTCATCGCCGGCGGGATCACCCACGGCACCAGCAGCATGCCGCGCCATTTGCGCTGCCCCTTGGCCGGTATGTTGTGGACGAAATGCGCAATGATGAAGCCGAGCACCGCCTTGAAGATGACGGCCGTGATCGCGAAGATGCAGGACTGCTGCACGACGAGCCAGAACGTCTCGCGCTTGAACAGGAATGCGAAATTGCTGAGCCCGACGAAACGCTGCATCGACTTGTTCAGCGTCGCCAGATGCAGCGCATAGAAGGCGGGATAAATCACGAGCAGCGCGATCAGGAGGATCAGCGGCAGCGTCATCAGGAACGCCGCAGTTGATTTGCGCTTGAGCATTTTGTGCAGGCTGCCGCGCTTGCGCGCGGTTTTCGAGGTAGTGGCCCGGTTCGGCTGCAATACAACGTCAGCCATGGTCTGTTCTCACCCTGTCACGTTCTGTCTGCTCTCGCAGAGTCCGCGATTGAATGCGGATGCGTAATGGCGGCCTGCGATCAGGCAGGCCGCCATATCATCTCGTCCGTCAGCTTCGCATGAAGCCTTCGCACTCGCCTTCAGCCCAGGCGAGCACCTTTTCCATCGCTTCGCCCTTGTGATAGCGCAGGCACATCTTGGTCAGGGTCGCCTGCGTGTAGATCTGCTGCGCAATCTTCGGCGGGGCGGGCGCCGCGGCGATCGAGAGCGTCTGGTGGTTATGCGGGTTCGGGTAGTGGTAGAGCGTGCCCTTTGGCGGCCCTTCTTCCTGCCAGACCTTCAGTGTGGTTAGTTTTTCGTAGCAAGGCAGGTCGTAGCCGCCGCTCGCCACACACATCTTCTCAATCGCATCCGGTTGCGAGAGCGCCCTGAGCACGCTCTTGGCCGCTTCTTTGTTCTTGGAGAACGACCAGGTGCCCCAGAAGTAGGAGAGGTAGGGCGCGTAGCGGCCCTTTGGTCCGGCCGGGAAGCCATGAGTCCAGCACTGCTCGGCCACCTGCGGTGCGTCGCGCTTGGCGACCGCCCAGGCGCTCGGCGGGTTCATGACCATGGCGCCCCTGCCGGAGACCAGCCATTTGTTGTTGGAGGAGTCGTCCCAGGCGCCGGCGTCCGGCGGAAGGAAGGAGATCAGCTTCTTGTAGAATTCCAGTGCCTGGCGCACCGCGTCGGTCTTGACGGTGACGTTACCCTTCTCATCGACAAGGGCTGCGCCGAACGACTGGAAGATCGCGCCGGCCGTATCGACATTGTCGCTGGTCTCGCCAAGTCCGATGCCGAACGGAACGCCGCCCTTCTGGCAGGCTTCTGCGGCCTTGAGGAAGGTGTCCAAGGTCCAACTGTCGGCCTTCGGCGCGGCACCGGCAGGATACAGTGCTTGCACGTCGATGCCGGCATGCTGCTTCATCAGGTCGATACGGGAGCAGGGGCCCTTGATCTGGCTGCCGACGCTCGCGGGCACCGCGAGCCACTTGCCTTTGGACTGGCCGAGATATTTCACGGTACCGTTGGGTTCGCCGTTCTGCTTGATGAGGCCTTCCATGACGTCGTTCATGGGTTCCAGCAGCTCGGCCTGCGCATGCGGCCACCAGGTGGGCATGGCGAGAATGTCGTGGCCGGATTTCGCCTGTGCTTCGGCTGCGATGGTGAGCAGGTTCTTGTTGCCCTGGCTCGGGATGTAGTCGATCTGAACTTCGACCTTCTCTTTCTCCGCCCAGGCATTGACGATTTCTGTCGAGGCCTTGTTGGCGCCGGGAACCCAGTGGTCCCAGAAACCGATCGATAGCTTACCGGCGGCGTGGGCGCCGCGCACATAGGGCGCGGTGATGAGCGCTGCGGATGATAGCGCTGTCGCAGCAACGAATTGTCGGCGAGAAAGCTTCCTGCGTGACATAGCGTTTCCTCTTTGCTGAGCCAGATTTTTGCTTCTTATTATTCTTCTCCGTCTGGCGGGGAGCCGCATCGAGGCGGCCGCCAGCAGAGATTTTGTAATCGGATCAGACCAGAATTGTTTGCATCTGTCGAGAAAACACAGCGGTCGCCGTCATTGAACTAACGTTGCGTGGAAATTCCGGGCCGCGGGAGCAACGATGTCGTGTCGTCGGCATCGTCAATAATCGACGCGACAATATTGCGCCGCACACCTTGCGGCCGAGCGGGGCAATTGCGCCGCAGTCGATTGACGGCGCGTGTAACTCGCTGCCCCGAAGATGTTTCCTGCCGGGGAACCTTGCGGTGCAGCGGTGGACGAGTTTGGGCCGGAAACGATAGTTTAGGCAGGGAAGGATTCTCGTGCGCCTCGGCGATTGCGCGTGACAAATTTCTCGATCGGACCATGGAGACCCGACAATGACACGTCCTCAGCAGCTTGCACCGATGTCGTCGCGCTGGTGTTTTGTACTTGGCGCCATCGCCGTGCTGGTTCTTGCCGCATGTGCGACTGCGAAGGCGCAAGGGCTGGTGCAGGGCGTGCAGCAAGGGGCGCGCGAAGGCAACAAGGCTGCCGGCCCGGTCGGTGGCGTGCTGGGCGGCGCGATCGGCGGCGTCGTCGGCGTGGTCACGGGCGTCACCGGCGTCCTGACCGGGGGCAACAATAACAACAAGGGCGGACAGGCACCTGCGGCGAAGGATTCCAAGCAGGGCGAGCCTTCCAAGCAAGGTGATACCGCGAAGCCTTCGAAGGGGTCCAAAGCCACGAAGACCGCAAAGCAGCAACAACCGCAGCAGCCGGCCGTCCTCACCCAGACCGGCGCCCCGCAACTGACGGCCGAACAGATCGTCGCCAACAGCGACGCCAATATCGAGCGGATCAAGAAGGAGCTAAACCTCACACCGGAGCAGGAGAAGCATTGGGCCGCGTTCAACAGTGCGATGCACTATCTCGGTCATAACGGCGCCGACCGGCTCAATCTGCGCGTTGCGCGCGCCAAACGCGATCCTCCCGACGACATCATCGAGCAGATGCGCAATGAAGCTCAATTTCTCAATGATCGCGCCGTCGATCAGCGCAACGTGGCCGATGCCGCCGAGCCGCTATTTGCCACGTTGGACGACAAGCAAAAGGCGGTCTTCATTCAGGAAATGGTCAACCTGAGCCACGAGCGCGGGCTCGACTAAGAGCGGGTTGGCCGGACGAATAGCCGGGCACGCATGCCCTGGGGTAGGTTGAAAGGCGCGGCACCCGGCTATTCTGCCGCAGCGGCGCGGCTCCTCCAATCTCATTGCAATGATGAAGAAAACCGGACCAACTCGCGCCTTAGTCGTGGCTGACTTGCGGCGTTGTCGGGAACTTCATTATTTGCGGGGCGGTGTTGCACGCCAACATCACGTGGACCTCGGGCGGCAGGAGTGAGCCCTCAGGTTTTCGGAAAGTTCAGCTCCACGCCGACACCGTCGGGATCGTAGAGGAAGAACTGGGTATCGCCGGTGCGCGGCACGATGCTCTCGCGGAATTTGACGCTTTTCGATTGCAACCGCTTGCGCATGCCCTCGACATCGGTGGCGGCAAAGGCGATATGGTCAAGCCGGCCGGTATCCTCATACTTCTTCTCGGTACCACGGACGACGATGCCCTCACGGGGCTTGCGCGTGCCCATCAGATGCACCGTGGCCGTGCCGCCGGAATAGAGCCAATAGCCGGGGAAATCGAGCGGCGGGCGATCGCCGTTTTCCAGCCCGAGTACATCGCAATAGAAATCCTTGGTGCGCTCGAGATCGGCGGGCTCAATGGTGTAGTGCTGCAGTCCGCCAAGTCCCATGGTCGCTCTCCCTAAACAAAGCTGAGGTCGGTATCGACGCCCATCATCCAGGCGCCGACGGTTTCAAAATGCCTGAGCTGGCCTTGCAACTGCTGGGTCACCGTATGGATGTCGCGGAACCGCCGCTCCAGCGGATGGTTCTCGAAGATCGCGGTCGCGCCAGCGGCGTTGTAGGCAAAGTCGACCGCCTCGCGCGCCTTGTGGATGGCATGGGTCGAGGCCATGCGGATGTTCATGCGCTGGGCGACCGTGATGGTGGAGCCCGCGGTGAGGTCCTTCCAGGTATCCGCCATCGATTGCAACACGTAGCCCCGCGCGGCGCGGAGATTGACTTCCGCCTGAGCGAGGTTGCACTGGACCACTGCATTGTCTCGCAACGAGATCCTCGCGCCACGCGGCACCTTGTTGCGCATCGTATCGACGAAGTTGTCGAGGGCAGTGCGGGCGATGCCGCAGGCGACACCGGCAAAGCCGACCTGGTAGCAGGTGTGGTTGCTCATGCGGTAGAGCGGACCGCGCTCGCGGCATTCCCGGTCGAATTCACGCGTAATCGAATGGTCGGCGCGCACGAAAAAATCGTTGAGCGCGAACTGGTCGCTGGCGGTGCCGCGCAGGCCCACGGTGTTCCAGATGTCGGTCCACTCGACGTCTTCGGAGCGTACCAGCATGGTGCGCTCGAGCGGGGCTCCATTGGCGTCGTATCTGAGCGAACCGTCGGCCGCATAGATCGGGCAGTGCGCGCCGAGCCAGGTCGCATGCCGGCCGCCGGATGCAAAGGACCAGACGCCGGTCACCCGGTAGCCGCCATCGCATTCGACCGCGCGAACCCTGGGGCCGGGCCCCCACGCCAATACGGCGCGCGGATCGCCGAAGATCGCCTGCGCCACCGGGAGATCGAGATAGGCCGCCGACATCGCGCAACCGCCGGCCTGGCTCAGACACCAGGCGGTGGAAGCATCGGCCTTGGCAATGGTTTCGATGACGTGAAAGAAAGTCACGGGATCGGTTTCGATCCCGTTGGTCGAGCGGGGCAGCAACAGACGGAACAATTGCGCGTCGTGCAGCTTGTCGAGCAGCGTGGGCGGTAGCCGTCGCGCGGCCTCGATGTCGTCGGAAGCTGCTGCGACATCAGAACGTATGGCTTCGGCCCGGGCGATCACTGCCTGGTCGCCCGCAAGATCGGCAGAGTTTGCGATCGGTGTATTCAAGGCCAGCCTGCCGGTTCGTCGCGTTCGCGTGCCAGTGATCAGTAGATTGATCAGTAGATAAGGCTATCGCGCCATCGCCACGATCGGCAAGTCCATAGCGACGCGGAGCACGCCTGCGCATAGGCGATGGAGATTTTGTACCGCTTTGCACAATGGGGCCCGACAATTGCGTGCAACAATCGCGTGGACTTGCGTAAACGACATAGCCGCTCGGCCGGCCACGCCTGTTGCGGCCATACGAACGCGTCCGACTTGTTTAAGGTTTTGCGCTAGCCTAGCGGTTTGGCCGGAATCGATCCGGGATGGGACAGACGGAATGGAAGAGCGACGAAAATATCCGCGAACGGAGATCGAGGAGCCTGCCTATGTTTCGTCGGGTGGCTCCGTGATGCGCTGCGTGGTGCGGAACATCTCGCGCGAGGGCGCTGCGATCGATGTCGAAAACCCAGCCTTCGTCCCGCAGCATTTTCGCCTGGTGATGGCAAAGGATCCGTCGATCGTGCACGAGTGCCGGGTCGCCTGGATCCAGAAGAATCGTATCGGCTTGACCTTCGTCGGGATAGTGGACGCGGTTTTGGATCGGCCAACGTCGAACGGGACGCGCTGAGCACTACTCAATCCGCAACTTTGCATCGCGTACCACCTTACCCCACTTATCCATCTCCAGCTTGATGCGCGCGCCGAACTGATCTGGCGTATTCACGACCGCCTTGAAGCCGAGCGTCGTGAGGCGTTCCTTCACGTCCGGCTGTGCGACAATCCTGGCAATCTCGCGATGAAGCAGATCGACGATTTCTTTCGGCGTCCCTGCGGGGGCGACGATCCCGGTGAGTGTGTCGGCCTCCTGATCCTTGATGCCCTGCTCAGCGAAGGCCGGTACGTCAGGCAGGCCTGCGGCCCGTTCCGTCGAAGCCACGCCAAGCGCGCGCAATTGTCCGCTCTGCACCGCCGAAAGGGCGGGCGGCAGCGCTGTAAAGGCGATCGGCGTGTGCCCCCCGATGGTCGCCTGAATGGCCGGGGCAGCGCCCGTGAACGGGACGTGGACCAGGTCAAGCTTGAAAGCCAGCCGGAACAGCTCGCCACCCAGATGCGGCGTCGATCCGACGCCGGGGCCGGCAAAGCTGTATTTGCCGGGATTGTCCCTGACGAGTTGCACCAATTCCGGTAACGTCTTGGCCGGCACTTGCGGGTTGACCACGACGACATTCGGCGAGACCGCAACCAGCGTCACCGGCACGAAATCCTTCACCGGATCGTATGGCACCTTGGCATAGAGGCTGGGATTGACGACGAAGCCGGTGCTGACCACCATGATGGTGTAGCCGTCCGGCGTCACGCGCGCGACCTGGCCGGCTGCGGTGTTGCCGCCGGCGCCGCCGATGTTCTCGACAAAGAACTGCTGGCCGAGATTGTCGGCGAGCTTCTGCGCCACGATGCGGGCGATGGCATCGGTCGGTCCGCCCGCTGGGAAACCAACCACGACGCGCACCGGCTTGCTTGGATAGTTTTGCGCCGACGACGCCAGGACGCCGGACAGCAACCACGCGGTTGCCAACAAGACCCGCAAAGCCGCGGCCATGGCGCTCTCCCCAATATGTTTGTTGGGGCCATCATCGACGAGGCCGCGACGCCGGACAAGGGGCTATTGCGACGGCCGGCGAGCGCTACTTCTTCAGCAACGGCTCGAGCCGTTCTTCCAGCTCCTCGAACGACATCGAGCCCTGCAGCCGCTCGCCGTTGAGGAAGAAAGTCGGCGTCGAGGTAACCTTCAACTCACTATAAGCATATTGTTGGTCGGCGGTGAGCTTGTCGAACTGTGCCTGATCCTGCTCGCAAGTCGCGACTTCCTGCTCGCTCATTCCATGCAGTTTGCCGACATAGATCAGCGTATCCTTGGTCTGCGCCATCAGGCGATCCTGCAGCTTGAACAGGGTCTCGACTGCGCTGAGGTATTTTTCGGAATCGCCCTTGCCGGCGCAGCGCGCCAGTATCGAGGCTGCGGCGGCCTTGATGTCGAGTGGAAATTCGCGGAACACGAAGCGTACCTTGCCGGTGTCGATGTATTTCGAACGCAGCATCGGAAGCACATTCTGGCTGAACGCCGCGCAATGCGGGCAACTCATCGAAGAATATTCAGTGATGGTCACCGGCGCCTTCGCAGACCCAATGGCGATTTCGGGGAGGGATCCCGGTTTGGCGACATTGGCGGCAATCGCGCTTTGCGCCAGCGCAGAGCCCGCGAAGGTGAGCGACGCGAATGCAGCGAGCGCTGCGACGGCGATGGGACGATAGGCGTTCAACGTGGCTCCGAACCGAACTTGGCAAGCGACCGTGCGACGAAAGTGCGTCTTTTATTGGTTTAGCGAGCCAAAAGCCACCCGATCAGATTGATTGCGCACCGGGAACCGTCGCCATTTGCGGCCGCGTCATGCAAACGGATCGTGCAAAGGGATATTGTCGCCTGTCTTGACCGATGGTTTGATGCAAGCGTGACGCCTGCGTCGTCCACCCACGCGGCCGAACTTCGTTCTGCTCAGCGAATTACAACTAGGGAACGTCATGACCCAGCACACGGCGCTGTTGAGCGAAACGCAGACAGCGGATGCCATGTTGCGGGCGCGGGCCAAGCGGGTCGTTCCCGGCGGCATGTGGGGCCACCAGAATGCCGCGCGGCTCCCGGAAGGTTATCCGCAGTTCTTCGCCTCCGCGGAGGGCTGCCGCGTGCGCGACGTCGACGGGCGCGAATACATCGACTTCATGTGCAGTTGGGGGCCTATCCTGCTCGGCCACCGGCATCCCGAAGTTCAGGCGGCGGCGGAAGCGCAGGCCGCCAAAGGCGACTGCTTGAACGGCCCGGGCGAGGTCATGGTGGAGCTTGCCGAGGATCTCGTCGCCATGCTGCCGCATGCCGATTGGGCGATGTTTCAGAAGAACGGCGGCGATGCGACCACATGCTGCGTGACGATCGCCCGTGCCGGCACCGGACGCCGCAAGGTGCTCGTCGCGCGTGGCAGCTATCATGGCGCGCTGCCATGGTGCTCGCCGAGCGTTGCCGGCGTGACCGCCGAGGATCGCGCGCATCTGGTGCACTTCGAGTACAACGACGTGCAGAGCCTGCGAGCAGCGGTCGATGAAGCGGGCAAGGATCTCGCTGCGGTCCTGGTGACGGCTTTCCGCCACGACATGGGGCGCGATCTCGAACTGCCGACGAAGGAATTCGCGGCGGCCGCGCGCGCCGTATGCGACGCGGCCGACGCCGCTTTGATCATCGACGAAGTGCGGGCCGGCCTGCGGCTCGATACCAGGGGGAGCTGGGAAGCGCTCGGCGTGCGGCCGGACCTGGGCGCCTGGAGCAAGGCGATCGCCAACGGCTACGCGCTGGCCGCCGTTACCGGCAACGACCGCTTCCGCGAAGCCGCCACCAGGGTATTCGTTACCGGGTCGTTCTGGTGCGGCGCGGTGGTGATGGCGGCAGCGCGAACGACGCTGCGGATCGCGCGCGAGACGGATGTGCCCGGGCATATTCGTGCGATGGGCATGAGGCTGCGCGAGGGATTGGCATCGTTGGCGAACGAGCACGGCATCGCGATCCGCCAAAGCGGCCCGCCGCAAATGCCGCTGATGCTGTTCGAGGCTGACCCGGAAGTACGCAAGGGTAGGGTGTTCTGTTCGGTCGCGCTCCGCCACGGCGCGTTCTTTCATCCCCAGCACAACATGTTCCTATCCTCGGCGCATCACGCATCCGATATCGACGAGGCGCTGCAGGCGGCCTCGCACGGCTTCAAGGCCGTGCGAGAATTGGAGGCGAGGTCCAATCGATAGATCGATTGGCGGGCATCAATAAAAATGCCCCGCAATGCGGCCTTTACGACCAGCGATGGCGGGGCAGTCTTAGGAGAAAACGGCGAGATCGCCGCATGATGCGGACATCATTGTCGGGCATCATGTGGAGGGATATTCCAATCGCTTGGTGCCTTCGCATTGACCTGGATCAAATTACCGGTACGCCGGAAGCCGACCGCGCGGCCAATTCACGTCGCGGTCATTTCATCCCGCGGCGCGATTCCATGTGTGTTGGCAGGAACGGGCGAATGGCCCGCCGAATGTTCGAACTCGTGATGACTGGCGAGGTGCATGACCTCGACGCAATCGGCATTGAGGCGCTCGTTATCGACCAACCGCTCCGCCAACACCAGCGCATGGGATGGTCCATCCGACTGGACGTCGACCTGGCGCTGCAGGCATTTGAAGCTGTGGCCGTCGGAGTTACAGAGATACTTGTAGAAGGAGACGCGATAGCTTTTCATCCTGCACTCCCATTCTTCCGGTATCCTGTCGCGCAGCTCATTCTCAGGCGTCCATGTCCGCCAGCCGCTGGCGATTGCGCAGCACGATTTGACGTGCGCTCGAAAATACCAGAATGCCCTGGTCGCTGAGCTGCGAAAGCGCCCGCGAAACGGTTTCCAGCGTCAGGCCGAGATAGTCGCCGATGTCGCGGCGGCACATTGGCAGGGCCATCATGCCCGCCCTGGTGAGACGACGGTCCATTTCCAGGAGGAAGGTGGCAACTTTTTCCATCGCGGTCTTGCGGCCCAGAAGCAGCATGTGATCTTCAGCGTGCCGAAGGCCGCTTGCCGTCATGATCCAGAGGCTACGGGCGACCTGGACGTTCGATCCGGCGGCGGCTTCCAGGCTGCGGCGCTTCACCAGGCGCACCGTGGTATCGGCGATCGCTTCAGCCGTCAGGCGGTGGGTCGAACCGGCATCGAGGCCGAACACGTCGCCTGGCAGGTGGAACGCACCGATCTGGCGCCGTCCGTCGTTAAGAAGCTTGTAGGTGCGAACCGCCCCTCGGATTACCTGATAGACATATTCGGAAGGCTCGCCCTCGCCGTAGATTTCCTCGTCCTTCCGGTAGGAAAATTCGCTGGCGATCACACCCGCGCAAGTCGCGATCACGTTGAACTGGTCGACGGCTGGAACACCCTGCGGCGCGGGGAAGGCCTTGGTTGTCGGGACTGCCGGGGCGGTGATCGTCTGGGTGAGCATTTGCCATCTCCTCGATGCGGGATGGCTTTGATCTATCCGGAAGTTCCCCTGCGCGATATTTGGGTCGATATCCTAAGGGGGAGCCCTTACGGGGTTTTACGGAGCGGGGCCTGCCGATGCTTTTCAGGGCTGGCCCATCGCATTCGGCGTATCATCGATCGCGTTTCGAACGCAGTCGACCAGGCTGTCCTCCAGGTTGGGTTTCAGAAGCACCTGACGCACTCCGGCCGAGTTGGCCTTGGCCAAGATGTTTTCGTCCGGATAGCCGGTGATCAGAATGATTGGGGTGGAGACCTGAAGCCGTCGCAGCCGGATGGCCAGTTCCAGACCGTCGAGTTCCGCCATCTTGTAGTCCACGACAAGACAATCCGCGCGGTTTCGGGTGGAAGATCCGAGCAAAGCGATCCCGCTGCGGAACGTGCGGACGTCAAAACCCTCGGTCTCGAGCAGAAATCGCAGCGACGTCCGAACGTCGTAATCGTCATCGACGATGTAGATCATCGATTTTCGGGGCGGAATGCCGACCTCGTTTTCACTGGCGGCGCTGGTTGTGGTGTCGGTCATGCCGACAAAATAGGCGCTTTCTCAGTCCCCGAATTGACTTGGCTCAATCGTCGACGATCCCGGCTCGGATTGCAAAGCGCACCAGTTCGGAGAGGTTACCGGCCTGCATCTTGGTCATAACGTTCGCCCGATAGACCTCCACCGTGCGCGGGCTGATATCGTACTCCCGGGCGATTGCTTTGTTCGATTGCCCCGTCACGAGCCCCTGCATCACCTGGCGTTCGCGCTGGGTAAGGCTGGCAACGCGGGCAGCCATGTCGGCCGACAACGCCTCGCTCTTCGAACCGCTCTCGCTCTCCGCAAGCGCGGTCTCGACCATGCTGATCAGCCGGTCGTCCTCGAACGGCTTTTCGAGAAAATCGAGCGCCCCCAGCTTCATCGCTTCGACGGCGAGAGGCACGTCGCCATGGCCGGTCATGACGATCACAGGGAGTTTTCGCGGGCCCCAATTCAGTTGGCGCAGCAATTCCATGCCGTCGATACCGGGCATGCGCACGTCTGTAACCACACAGCCGGCCTCCAGGTTCGCAACCTCGTTCAGGAAAGCCTGCGCCGAATCGAAAAGACGCACGCTGAAGCCGGCCGAGCCCAGCAGGAAATCCAGCGAGTCGCGCATCGCTGGATCGTCGTCGATGACATAAACTTTACCGCTCGATGGCATCGGTCATATCCTTGGCGTGGGCTGCGGGCAGCGTGAAGCGGAAGGTCGCGCCACCGGATCTGTTGGTTTCGGCCCACATCCGGCCGCCGTGGGTTTCGATGATGGTGCGGCTGATGGAAAGGCCGACGCCCATGCCGGTTTCCTTCGTCGTGAAAAATGGCTGGAACAGGTGCGCATGCGCGTCGCCGGCGAACCCTGTCCCTGTGTCGGAAACGGAAATTTCGATCATGTCATCTGCAGCCTTGGTGTTTGAGGCAATCAGCTCACGGTGCGTCGAGGTGCCCATCGCTTCCAGCGCATTGCGGAACAGGTTGACCAGGACCTGCTGAATCTGGACCCTGTCGGCAAGCACCAGGTCGGACGTCGGGTCCAGGTTGAAGCGCAAAAACACGCCTTGTTCGCGGGCGCCGGTGAGCCCGAGCGCGCCGGCCTCCTCGATCATCTTTGAAAGACTCTCGACGCGCTTCTCGGAAGCATCGCGGGCGACGAAGTCGCGCAATCGTCGGATGATGTCGCCGGCGCGGATCGCCTGCTCAGCGGCGCGATCGAGCGCTACTTCGATCTTCGGCGCGTTGGCGTCGTTGCTGCCCGCCAGCAGGCGGCGCGACCCCTTCATGTAGTTGCTGATCGCCGACAGCGGCTGATTGAGTTCGTGGGCCAGCGCGGAAGCCATTTCGCCCATCGCGCTCAGACGGGAGACATGGACCAGTTCGGATTGCAACTCCTGCAACCGCGCCTGGGTCTGTTGCTGTTCGGTGAGATCGCGAACGAAGCCCGTAAAGAAGGGCTTCCCACCCGAATGCATCTCGCCGATGGTGAGATGCATCGGGAATGTCGTGCCGTCCTTGCGCATCCCGGTGACGATACGCCCGATGCCGATGATGCGCCGTTCGCCCGTCTTCAGGTATCGCGCGATATAGGCGTCGTGACGGCTGCGATCTGGTTCCGGCATCAGCTCGCTGATGTTTTTTCCGATCGCCTCGGGTTCGCTGTAACCGAACTGACGCTCGGCGGCGCTGGAGAAAAACTGCATGATTCCATGCTCGTCGATCACGATCATCGCATCGGGAATCGTATCCAGAATCGAGCGAAAGTGCCTCTCGCGCAGTCTGACGGTGTCCTCGAGGCGCTTCTCTCGGTTGATGTCGAACATAATGCCGCTGAGCCGTGCAGGAGCGCCGTCGGCGCCACGGATCGTCGTGCCAAGCGCGCGCACCCAGTGGCCCTCGTCCGAATCTCGGTTCACCCGGTACTGAATGTCGAAACTGCAGCCGGTATCGATCGACTGTTGCACGGCTTTTGCCGTGCGATCGCGATCCTGCACATCGAGCAGGGAAAGGAAGAGGTCGTAGTCGACAGGCGCATCCGGCTCGACGCCAAACAGCTTCCGCGTAGCGCTGGACCAGCTCAACTTCCGGGTCGAGAACTCGAGATCCCAGGCGCCGACGCCCGATCCCTCGGCGCCGCTGCGCGCATGGTGGTCGAGTAGCTCTTGATCTCGAAAGGGCTGGTCGGCGTCGAACATGTTTCGCCTTCTAGGCTGCTCTTGCTTATCAGATAACGCATTAAATCGAACGTGGGAAAGAGCAGCGAGATGAAATTATAGATCGCCTGCATCTATTTGATATAAAAGGAATTCAGCAATCCTGTTCGCTGGCCACTGTACTCTGCTGCGAGAGGCAGATTCAGGGAGTAGCCGAGGGCGATTCTTGATCTAGGTCAGCTTCGAACCTGGGCGGATCTCTAGGATGCCGCTGTGTGGGCAGGGCTGATACGGCATTCCGCCCGAGGGCGTGGAGCAGGTCATGGACTACAAAACCGTCATGGTCGGTCTGGCGCAGGGCCGGCCCAACGATGCCTGCCTCAGGGTGGCCGGCGATATCGCCGAGCGATTCGGGGCGCGGATCATCGGCGTTGCCGCCTCGGATATCAGACCGCCAATGTATTTCGCCGATGGGAACTTTGCGCAAGAGCTCCTTGACGAGGAGGCTGTCGCCATTGAGCAGCGCCTGTCCGAACTCGAAGTCGAGTTTCGTGCGTCGGTCGAAAGGCGGGCAACGTCGGTGGAGTGGCGCCCCGCGCGGACGTTGCCGGTGCCCCACTTGCTGGAGCAGGCGAGAGCCGCCGATATCATCGTGATTGGCGCCCGCTCGGAGACCCTGGTGGACCCCAGCGTCGCTCCCGATCCCAGCGATCTGGTGATGCAGGCCGGCCGACCGATCATCGTGGTGCCGCCTACGGTGCAATGGCTCGATCTGAGAAGCGTTCTTATCGCCTGGAAGGACGTGCGGGAAGCGCGCCGGGCCGTATTCGACGCACTGCCGATCCTGGCTGCCGCAAGGGAAGTCACGATTGCGGAAATTCCCGAGCGGGATGGCCGTCGTGAGGATGCGCTCCTGCATGTTGCCGACGTGGCGGCGTGGTTGCGCGGCCACGGCGTCGCGGCGAACACGGTCGTTCCTGAGACGGCCAGCGGCGTGACCGAACAGCTCGACAGGATCGCGGCCAATGTCGGGGCGGGTGCCGTGATCGCGGGCGCCTACGGTCACTCGCGATTCCGCGAATGGGTGCTCGGCGGCGTCACGCGCCACCTTGCAACTGAATCACGCCGATGCGCGTTCCTGTCCCGTTAAGGATCTACAATGGCGAGGGCTCCCGTGCATAGATTTCTCGAAGCGACTGCCGGGCAATACATGACGCGCGAGGTAAAGACGGTTACGCGCGACACCACCATGCGCGAGCTGCACAGGATGTTCGAGGCCGACGATTTCAACTGCTATCCGGTGCGCGATAACGATGACATTGTCGGCGTCGTGAGCAACTTCGATTTCCTGAAATGCTTTGCGTTCAACCCCGGTCGCATGGTTCCGGCCTATGACGACCTGTTGTCGCGGATGGTGGCGGACGTGATGACGCCGGAATTCATCTATGTCGATCCGGCAACGAAACTGACTCGCGTTCTGCAGCTAATGGTGGACCATCGGATGAAAAGTCTGCCCGTGCTTGACGCCGAACAGCGCTTGGTCGGGATAATCGCCCGGGAGGACATCATGCGTGCGTTGACCGAGAGCGCGCGCGGGTAGGTCGTTCCTCTCGCGGGAGGTGCCCCGGGGCGTGCCTAGCCAACTTCTCCTGTTCCATGCGCTCAAGAAATAGCAGAACGCCGTGGCTGGCGCTGCACTGCCGACGTAGCCATGTTAGGAGGCGGGCGGGTTCGATTGACGGAGGATCGGGCATGCCCCGCTCGTCGCGGATAGACCGCAGTGAGGATAGTGGACGAAATGCACGCCATGGTCCTGCAAGCGCCCGGCGCGCCACTGCGGCTTGAGCCGCGCGAGGATCCGGTCCCCGGGCCTGGCGAAGTGCGTGTCAAGGTTGGCGCCTGTGGCGTATGCCGGACCGACCTGCACGTCGTCGATGGAGAACTGCCCGATATTGCCTACCCGATCGTTCCCGGCCACGAGGTGGTCGGTCGGGTGGAAGCCCTTGGGCCCGGTGTGGCGTCTCTAAGGATCGGCGAACGGGTCGGCGTTCCCTGGCTAGGTCATACCTGCGGCGACTGTCCCTATTGCCGGAGCGGCCGCGAAAACCTTTGCGACCGCCCGCGCTTCACCGGCTACACGCGCGATGGCGGCTTTGCCACGCATCTGGTCGCGGACGCGCGCTATTGCTTTCCACTCGGCGAGGTCGACGACGACGTCGCTGTCGCTCCTTTGCTGTGTGCGGGCCTGATCGGCTGGCGCTCGCTGGTGATGGCCGGCGATGGAAAACATCTCGGCATTTTCGGCTTTGGTGCAGCCGGCCATATCATCGCGCAGGTGGCCCGCTGGCAGGGGCGTTCGGTCTACGCGTTCACGCGCGCAGGGGATGTCAAGGCCCAGCGTCTTGCAAAAACGCTGGGCGCCGAATGGGCCGGCGGGTCGGAGGAGCAGCCTCCGGTGCCGCTTGACGCAGCTATCATCTACGCGCCGGTCGGCTCCCTGGTGCCGTTGGCATTGCAAGCTGTGCGCAAAGGCGGGCGCGTGGTCTGCGCCGGCATTCACATGTCGGACATTCCCTCGTTCCCTTACCGCATGCTCTGGGAGGAGCGGCGGCTGCTTTCGGTTGCCAACCTGACGCGGGGCGACGGGATCGAGTTTTTCAAGGTCGCGACACAAGCTGGCATCAGGACGCACACCAGCGTGTTTCCGTTGCAGGAAGCGAATGAAGTCCTCTCGAAGCTGCGCGCCGGACAGATCACGGGCGCCGCCGTGCTGCAGCCATGACTATGCGACCGCCCCCAAATGCTGCCGCAGCCGAGGCTGACAATCAGCAGCCTGTGCTCGATTTCCTCGATGGCTCCAGTTTCGGTGCGGCCGGGGGCGGCAAGCGGATCGATACCCATGCCTCCATGGTTTTTCTCGGAGCTGATCGGGCATTGAAGATCAAGCGTGCCGTGCGGTTACCCTTCCTCGATTATTCGACATTGGAGAAGCGCAAGAACGCCTGCGAGGAGGAACTGAAGGTCAACGCCGGCAACGCTCCCGAGCTCTACCGAGGCGTTATTCCCATTACGCGCAATTCCGATGGCGCCTTCGAAATCGGCGGTTCGGGCACTCCGGTCGAATGGGCGGTCGAAATGACGCGGTTTGACGAGAAGCAGTCGCTCGACCGCATCGCTGCAGCGAAGACCATCGATCCGCCGCTTGCGACCGCCGTGGCCGATGCGGTTCTGCGATCCCACGACAGGGCCGCGCGCCACGACGGCGAAAGCTGGCTTGCCTCGGTTCTACCCATCATCGCCCGCAATACCGCAAAGTTTGAAACCGTGCACGGACTAGATTCCGTTGCGATCGAACAACTCGACGCCGCCAGCCGCGCCTCTGCAACGACGTTGCAGCCGCTGCTCAGACAGCGCGCCGGGCAAGGATTCGTGCGCCGTTGCCACGGCGACCTGCATCTTGCGAATATTACATTGGTCGATGGCCGGCCGCTGCTGTTCGATGCCATCGAGTTCGATCCCGTCATCGCCACGACGGACATTCTCTACGATCTCGCGTTCACGCTGATGGATATGATCCACTTCAATCAGTGGGCAGCGGCAAACGCAGTGTTCAATCGCTATGTTACCGCAGCCGCGGATGAAGACTTCGATGGGCTACGCCTGCTGCCGCTGTTCTTGTCGATGCGGGCAGCGATCCGCGCGCACGTGCTGTTCGTGAAGAGCGAGCATGCCGGCGAGAGCGATGCAGTGCGGCAGGAGGCCAAACGCTACTTCGATCTGGCGAGACGCCTCATTGCGCCCAAGCCGCCGATGCTGGTGGCGATCGGCGGGCTGTCGGGCACGGGGAAGTCGGTGCTTGCACGCGGACTCGCGGGTCTGATTGAGCCGCCACCCGGCGCGGTCATCGTGCGCTCGGATGTCGTCCGCAAGCGCCTGTTCGGTACCAGCGAAACCACCGGCCTGCCGGAATCTGCCTATCAGTCCGCAACGACGGAGCGAGTATATGCCGCGCTTTCGAGCACTGCGCTGCGCGTGCTCACCCAGGGCTGTTCGGTGGTGCTCGATGCCGCCTATCTGCAGGAAGCGGAACGGAAGGAAATCGAGGGTCTCGCCGCCACGCACAATGCGCGGTTCGTCGGCCTTTTTCTGACGACCGATCTCGCGACGCGGCTGGCGCGGATCGAGCAGCGCAAGGGCGATGCATCCGATGCGAGACGAAGCGTCGCCCTGAAGCAGGAGACTTTCGCGCTCGGCGCGGTACAATGGCATATGATCGATGCCTCTGGGACGCCGGAACAGTCGCTGCGCAACACCCGGGCGATCCTGCCTTTGGTGCCGGACGAGCCTTGACGATGCGCGGCCGCCCAACCAGTACATCCGGCCTGAACAACACCTCTGCGGTGAGCCTCGACTGTGCAACCGCATTCCAGACGATCGCGCTCGACTGCATCGCTTCTATCAAGGCCCAGCACAGCGGCGCATGCGCCGGCGATGCAGAGGCGGTGCATCAGATCCGCGTCGCGATTACACGGTTGCGCGCCGCTGTGGCGTTCTTCGCGCCGATCGTGGTCGATGCGGAATGGCTGCGCCTGAAAAAGGAAATCGCCTGGCTGAATGGTTCGCTCGGCGCCGCACGCGACAGCGACGTCGTTGTCGAGTATGCACGCCGCAAGCGTTACCGCGGTTGGGCGAAGCACATCATCAAGCAGGTCGATCAGCGCCAGACGCGGGATCACCGCCGCCTGGTTCGTTGTCTGCGCACCGTTCGGACGCGCCGGCTGATCTCGGCAATCGCTGACTGGAGCAGACGGGGAGAGTGGCTGGCGCGATGCAAGCGGAATGAGACGGAGGCTCTGCAATCCTATTGTGCTCGCGAACTCAACCGTTGGCACGAACGGTTGGTCCGCAAGGGACGCCACCTGAAGGCGCTGGGTGAATCGCGCCGTCACCGGCTGCGGATCAGGGTGAAACGCTTCCGCTACATGCTGGAAGCGCTCACGGAAACCGTCGCGCTGCAGAGCCGCGGCGAATTGCATCACCTGCACCGGCCAGCAAAGCGAATGCAACGCGCATTGGGTGACCTCCGCGATCTCAGGCGTTTCGCCGGTCTTGTCAGCCACTCGCCGCGGGCCGAAAGCGGTAAACGGAGTAAGGTGCCGCCGGGCTATCGCCATCGAAGGAAAGTGCTGCTCGGCGCCGCCATCGCATCTTATCGTGAACTGAAACAGGCCCGAGCCTGCTGACGTCATCGTTCGCAGAGCTCCCGCCGGACATTGTCCGAGTTTGACGTGCGTCAAGTTCCATTGTCCGTCAGCCAGCTACTCTCCCGGCCGTAACCCGGGACGTGGGCCGTAAGCCCTCGCCAATGCATGGGAGAATGGCGATGTTCAGGAATATTCTGGTTCATATTCCCTCCGAGCGCCCGGTCAGGCCCGTGATTGACGTCGCTGTCTCCCTGACCATTGCGCGGCGGTCGCATCTCGATGCCGTAGCCATCGGCTATGAATCGTTGAGCGCTGCCGGGATGATCGCGGAAGGCGGCGGCGCCGCCATTGCCGCGATGATGGGAGCTGAACAGGAGCGTGCCGAGGAGCGGGCGAAGGCCGCAATCGGCGTATTCGAGATCGAGGCGAAGCTCGCCAACATCGCCTACGGCACCAGGACCTTCACGGCAATTCCCGCCGAAGCCGGCCAGACCATCGGGGCGCTTGCCCGCCTTTACGACATGACGATCGTGCTGCAGCCGGACCCTGCGAAGGCCAGCTACGACAACGAGATTCCGCAGCAGATCCTGTTCAATTCCGGCGGGCCGATGCTAATGGTTCCCTACATCCACAAGGGGCCGCTCGATGCCCACCATGTCGGGATCGCTTGGGACGCCAGCCGTCCTGCAGCCCGGGCATTGCGCGATTCTATGCCATTTCTAATGGGCGCGAAGGCCGTCACCGTGATTGCGGTCAATGAGGAGCCGGGTGAAGCTTCGTCGGACCAGCTTGTTGCGAATCTGGCGCGGCGCGGCATTGCGGCCCGGGTGCAGCGGTTGATCACGGATCACAGGGACGTTCAGGGCGCCATTCTGTCGGTCGCCGCCGAAAGCAATATCGGCGTCCTGGTAATGGGCGGCTACGGCCATTCGCGGCTGCAGGAGCGAATTCTGGGCGGTGTTACGCGCAGCATGTTCAAGTGCATGACCGTTCCGGTGCTGATGTCGCACTGATCTCAGGCGGGCAGGGATGTGACCTTTCGTCTCCGCAAGTTCCTTGTCTCATGTCCTTGCGGCGGTGCTGCGGTCGCAATAACGCCAGTTTGATGGACCTCAATGTTCGATCCGAAGCCGGGCAGTATCGTCTTCGGCGGAAATTCAGAAATCGGAGATTTGTCATGTCAGCGTTGTCTGAGCGGGCCGCTTCCGGTTCCTTTCCAGCGGCAGCAAATGCAGAAGCAGAAGCCACCAAACTGAACCAGGGCGCGCTGGAGTTCATGCTCGGTGCCCAGAAGATGATGTTCGAGGAATGGGTGTTTCTCGGCGACGAGATGCTGGAGCGAACACGGACCGAGATGCACTTGTACACGGAGTTCGTCGCGAAGATGGCGAGCGCGCATTCGGTGCGGGACTTCAGGACGCTGTGCCAGGAATGCGGCCAGCATCAGCTCGACTTCTTCCGCCGCGACTCCGAACGGCTGTTCAGGCATGGCGAGCGGATGATCGCGGCCACGTCGAACTTGATCAGCGGCCGCTCGTTGAACTGATTGGCCAGTAGCATGCACCTGAAATCGCCCCTGCCGACGGCGGAAGTTGCCGTATTGCCGCTTCGTCCCAATGAAGCGGGCCAGGGCGATGACCGGCAGCCGGCCCTGCCGGTCGAACTGCAGGTCTTGCCGCCGACGGAAGGCGCGCGTGGTACCGAAACATACCAGGCCGACCGCGCCCTGCATGCCATACTGGCGCGCCTGAGCGGCGGCCTTTCACCGGCCGCGTTGTTGCTGGCCTATGCGGACTGGCTGTTGCATCTGGCCGCGTCGCCACAACGGCGGATCGAGATTGTGCAGGAAGCTCTGGTCGACACCAATCGCGTACTCGAAACCGCGCAGCGCTTTTTCGCGCCCGGGCAGGCACCGTGGTCGCTGATCAAGCCGCAGCCGCAGGACAAGCGCTTCAGCCGGCCGGATTGGGAACACCCGCCGTTCAATCTGATGGCGCAGACCTTTCTGCTCGCCGAACAATGGTGGCGCAATTCGACGATGGGCGTGCGCGGTGTGGCGAAGCAGAACGAGGCGATCGTCGAGTTTTCGATCCGCCAGATGCTGGATGTGATGTCGCCGTCCAATTTTGCTGCAACCAATCCGGAGGTGCTGCGCCGATCGTTCGAGAGTGGCGGCAACAATTTCGTGCGCGGCTGGCGAAATTTCTGCAGCGACTGGATCCGCCTGGTGTCGGCGGGACTTGGCCCTGTCACGACCGAAGATTTCGCCGTGGGCGAAACCGTGGCCACGGCGCGCGGCAAGGTAGTGTTCCGCAACGAGCTGATCGAGTTGATCCAGTACTATCCGATCACCGAAAAAGTGCATCCGGAGCCGATTTTGATCGTGCCGGCCTGGATCATGAAATACTACATTCTCGATCTGTCACCGCAGAACTCGCTGGTGAAATATCTCACGGGCGAAGGCTTCACCGTGTTCATGATCTCGTGGCGCAACCCTGACGCCGCCGACCGCGAGATCGCCTTTGACGACTATCGAAAGCTCGGCGTTCAAGCGGCGCTCGATACGATCGGCGATATTGCGCCAGGCCGTCAGGTGCATGCGTTGGGCTATTGCCTTGGCGGAACGCTACTGTCGATCGCCGCCGCTACCATGGCGCGCGACGGCGACGACCGGCTGAAGTCGATCAGCCTGCTCGCCGCGCAAACCGACTTCACCGAGGCCGGCGAGCTGACGCTGTTCATCAACGAAAGCCAGGTTGCATTCCTCGAAGATATGATGTGGGAGCGCGGGGTGCTCGACACTACGCAGATGGCAGGCGCATTTCAGCTATTGCGCTCCAACGATCTGATCTGGTCGCGGCTTACCCGCGACTATTTGATGGGGGAGCGGGCGGCGCCGAGCGATCTGATGGCCTGGAACGCCGATGCCACCCGGCTGCCATACCGGATGCATTCGGAGTATCTGCGCAAGCTGTTCCTCAACAATGACCTTGCCGGCGGGCGACATCTTGTCGAGGGCAAGCCGATCTCACTGTCGGATATTCATACGCCGATGTTCGTGGTGGGCACCCTTCGCGATCACGTCGCGCCGTGGAAGTCCGTGTACAAGATCCACTATCAAGTCGATGCCGACGTAACCTTTCTTCTCACCAGCGGCGGCCACAATGCGGGGATCGTCGCGCCACCCGGCGAGCCGGGGCATACGTATCAGGTCAAGACCCAGGCGGCGGACGCAACCTATGTCGGTCCCGATGAATGGCTGAACACGGTGCCGTCAACCGCAGGATCGTGGTGGCCTGAATGGACGAAGTGGCTCTCCGCAAGATCCGGCGAGCTGTCGGAGCCGCCGCACATGGGCACCGGAACTGCGCAAGCAAAGGAACTGCCTGAGGCGCCCGGAGATTACGTTCGTCACTGATCCCGGATCAACCACCTAGCCGAATGCGATTTGTCATCGCAGCTAGATAGTCCTTGGCCAACTTGTCGCGCAAACGTCACATTGCGCTATCTGTCTGGGGCTTACAGTAGGCGCGACCTGCCGGTACTGGAAAACGATGTCCACTTATCGTCTGAGAAATCTGCTTTCGCCGCATTCCGTCGCATTGGTAGGCGCCAGCCCGCGCCACGGCTCGGTAGGCCGTGCCATTCTCAACAATATTCGCAAGGCCCAGTTCAAGGGCGAATTCGGCCTCGTCAATCTGCGCTATCACGAGATCGATGGCGTCGCGACCGCAGACAGCATCGCAAAACTGTCTTTTGCGCCGGAACTCGTTGTCCTTACTGCGCCTGCCCATACCATCGCCGGCCTGATAGATGAGGCGGGTCGGCGCGGCGCGGCCGGCGCAGTCATTGTCAGCGCCGGGCTCGGGCACGGTGCGGGCTCGCTGGCGGAAGCAGCGGAGCGGGCCGCGCAAAAATACGGCATGCGCCTGATCGGCCCGAATTGCCTTGGCATCATGATGCCCGGCGTCAGTCTCAATGCGAGCTTTTCCGCACATATGCCGGCCGCGGGCCATCTAGCGCTCATCTCGCAGTCCGGTGCCATTGCCGCCGGCATGGTGGATTGGGCGGCACAGCGGGCCGTCGGATTTTCCGGCATTGTTTCGATCGGTGACCAGCTCGATGTCGATATCGCCGATCTGCTCGATTACTTCGCGCTGGATGAAAAGACCAACGCCATCCTGCTCTACATCGAGGCGATCAAGGATGCCCGCAAGTTCATGTCGGCCGCACGCGCCGCCGCCAGAATAAAGCCGGTCGTGGTCGTCAAGTCAGGCCGCATGGCGCAAGGCGCGCGGGCCGCTGCAACCCATACCGGAGCGCTGGCCGGGGCTGATGCCGTCTACGACGCTGCATTTCAGCGCGCCGGCATCCTGCGCGTATCGGATCTGCGCGAATTGTTCGACTGCGCCGAGACGCTCGGGCGGGTCAAATCGCCGCCTGGAAAGCGGCTTGCGATTCTGACCAATGGCGGCGGCATCGGCGTGCTGGCGGTTGATCGGCTGGTCGAGCTCGGCGGTATTTCTGCGGCTCTCTCGTCGGCGATCCGCGAGAAGCTGGACGCTGTTTTGCCGCCGACATGGTCGAAATCGAACCCGGTCGATATCGTCGGCGATGCCGATCCCGCGCGCTATGCCGCAGCGCTCGAAGCATTGCTGGCCGATCCCGAAAACGACGCCGTGCTGGTGATGAACGTGCAAACGGCGATTGCGCGCGCCGACGAAATCGCCGTGGCCGTGACCGGCGTGGTGCAGAAATATCGCGCCGGGCAGCGCATGGCGCCGAAGCCCGTTCTCGCGGTCTGGGTCGGCGCGGAGCCGTCGATCGGCGATCTCTTGAGCGGGGCCGGCATTCCGAACCATCCGACCGAAGACGACGCCGTGCGCGGCTTCATGCATCTGGTCCGCCATCGCGAGGTGGTGGAAGCGCTGGCGCAGGTTCCGCCCGCTATGCCGAGCGAATTCGCTCCCGATATCAATGCAGCGCGGCAGATCGTTGCCGCGGCGCTGGCCGACGGCCGTTCATGGCTCGATCCGATCGAGGTCAAGCGGCTCCTTGACGCTTACGATATCGCTGCCGTGCCTACCTTTGCCGCCGCCGATGCCGAAGAGGCGGTCGCGCAAGCGAATGCGATCTTTGCGCAGGGGGCGACCGTCGTGCTCAAGATCATGTCGCGGGACATCGTCCACAAATCCGATGTCGGCGGCGTGGTGCTCAATCTCACCAGCGCCGATGCGGTGCGCAAGGCGACCCGCGAGATTCTCGCGCGGGCAAGATCGCTGCGGCCGGAGGCGCGAATATCGGGCGTGATGGTGCAGGCGATGGTGGTGCGGGCGAAGGCGCGCGAGCTCATTCTCGGCCTCGCCGACGATCCGACGTTTGGTACCGTCGTCGTGTTCGGCCGTGGCGGAACGGCAGTCGAGATCATCAATGACAAGGCGCTGGCGCTGCCGCCGCTCGACCTGCAACTGGCGCGCAGCCTGATCGAACGTACCCGTGTCTCGCGGCTATTGCGCGCCTATCGCGACGTGCCGGCGGTGAAGCAGGACGCAGTCGCAACGGTTCTGGTCAAGCTGGCGCAGATGGCCGCCGACATACCCGATATCCGTGGGCTCGACATCAATCCGCTGCTGGCGGATGAGGCGGGCGTGCTGGCGGTCGACGCGCGGGTCGTAATCGGGCGCGTGGAACGAAAGTTTCGTGGCTCGGGCCCGGCGAACTTCGCCGTGCGCCCTTATCCCTCGCAATGGCAGCGTCACATCGAGGTAAAGGACGGCTGGCGCGTGTTCGTCCGTCCGATCCGTCCCGAGGATGAACCAGCGATCCACGAGATGCTGAAACACGTTACGATGCAGGATCTGCGGCTCCGGTTCTTTGCACCGATGAAGGAATTTTCCCATGAATTCATCGCCCGCCTGACCCAACTCGACTACGCCCGGGCGATGGCCTTCGTCGCCTTCGACGAGGCGACCAACGAACTGGTCGGGGTGGTCAGGATCCATTCGGATTCGATCTATGAGAGCGGCGAATACGCGATCCTGCTCCGATCCGATCTCAAGGGCAGGGGGCTCGGCTGGGCCCTGATGCAGATGATCATCGAGTATGCAAAGTCCGAAGGATTGAAGGCGATTTCCGGCGACGTGCTGACCGAAAACACGGTGATGCTGGCGATGTGCCGCAGCCTCGGCTTCGAGGTGAAGTCGGACCCGCAGGAGCACGATATCTGCAACGTCAGGCTGAAGCTTTAGTTGTCGTCAGCGCACGGCATGCGCCTTTACGCTGCCGTGCGCGGGATAGACCACTGCGGTTGGCTGTCAATGCGACATCAGAATCGGGAGCGGCGGCTTCGACAGCAGGCTCTTCGTGGCACCACCAAGGATGAATTCGCGCAATCGCGAATGTCCATAGGCGCCCATCACGAGAACGTCGACCCGATGTGATGCCGTATAGGCTTCGAGCACCTCGCCGATCGGCCGGCCGTTGGCGTCGACCTTGTCGAGCACGACGTCGATGCCGTGTCGCGCCAGGTTTTTTGCCAGCGCTTCGGCGGAATGCTTGCTATCCAACTTCTTTTCGTTGGTGACGGTAACGATCCGCGCCTTACGCGCCTTTTCGAGCATCGGCATCGCATCAGAAATCGCCCGGGCCGCAGCACGACTGAAATCCCAGGCGATGGCGACCGTCCCCAGCTCGAACGGACGGGCCCGCGGGCTCTCCGGCAGGACGAGGGTAGGTCGACCCGATCCGAATATCACGGCTTCTGCGTACCACTGGTCGTAGCTTTCCGGCACCGGCACAATGGTGAGGTCGCGAAGCCGCGCGTAATCCGCCAGGAGATCCGGCACGGCAAAGGTCGGGCATTTCTCGAGAATGCTCTCATGCAGAATGCCGGCCTTGTTTGCGGCGACATCGAATGCAGCCAGCATGTCCCTGGCGCTCTTCCGGCTCTTTTCCATTTCGCCCGCAATGATCCCGGGAATATTGGCCGTCGATCCGGAAAGGAAATGCCCGGGCACTTCCACATGCACCTCGCAAGCTACCGCCGAAAGGTGAGCGCCAAGCGCTGTGGCGATCGCAACCGCATCCTCGGCGACCGAAACCGGGGTAGGATCGGGATAGCTCGTCAGTGTCAGCAGAATGTCCTTGAACGCCATGGGGCTCTCCTTTTTCTGGAACTACGTTACCGTGCCGTCGTTTTTGCCGTTTGATCCATCGCAAGTGGCTGCGTCGGCCGGGTCCGCGACTGCAGCCGCGGGCGCAGTAACGGCTTGAGCATTTCCAGCACGAGCAGCGCGATGACGCCGGCGCCCAGCGTCAGGGCCAGGTCGTCGGCGTGGAGAGGGCCGAACGCGAAGAGCTGGTTCGCAAACGGCCAGAGCAAGGTGAGGGCCAAGATGACGGCGACGGCGGCGAGCACCGCAGCCAAGCTCCGATTCGGCCGCCGGAGCGCGGCAAGCAGCGATGCGCTGAAGGAGCGGTTGACCAGGATGAGGCTGACGATCACGATGATCAGCGAAAAGAACGTCAGCGCCCGCACTTCGGGTACCGGCATTCCCCATCGCAGCGCCGCGACGAAAATGGCCCCCACGACCACAAACGCCAGCAGTCCCTGCAGCAGGCTCCAGGCAACCAACGCCTGCGAGAACAGCGGCTCGTCGGGGGAGCGCGGCGGTCGCCGCATGACATCGTCCTCTTCGGTTTCGGCCTCGAACACCAGCGAGCAGACGGGATCGATCACCATTTCGAGGAAGGCAATGTGGATCGGTCCGAACAGGAGAGGCAGGCCGAACACCAGCGGCAGCAGTGCCAGGCCCGCAATGGGGATGTGGACGGCAAAGATGAAGCCCATCGCCTTGCGCAAATTGTCATAGATGCGGCGCCCAAGACGGATCGCCTTGACGATGGAGCCAAAATCATCGTCGAGCAGCACGATGGCGGAAGCTTCGCGCGCCACATCCGTTCCGCGTCCACCCATGGCGATGCCGATATGGGCAGCCTTCAGCGAAGGCGCATCATTGACGCCATCGCCGGTCATTGCGACAACCTCGCCGTTGCCCTTGTAGGCGTTGACGATACGCAGTTTCTGGTTCGGCGAGATCCGTGCAAAGACACTTGCTGTCCGCACCCGGCCGGCCAGTTCGGCCTCGCTCAACTTCTCGAGCTGTTCGCCAGTCACGAGTTCGCCACGCGCGAGCCCGGCCTGATGGGCGATCGCGTTTGCGGTCGCCGGATAGTCACCGGTGATCATGACGGCTTTGATCCCGGCGGACCGGCATTCGCGGACCGCCTCGACGACGCTGGCGCGCAGCGGATCGGCAAGGCCGACAAGTCCCAGGAACTCAAAGCCCAGTTCGCGCGGCGACGCGGGCCAGTGCGGTCCGGCGTGAGTGGCGCGCGCAACGCCCAGCACACGCAGGCCAGCGGAGGCCATCACATCAATGGATTGCGTCAGCATGGTGCGGTCGGCTGCGCTGAGCCGGCACAGACCTGCGATCGCTTCGGGAGCGCCCTTCGTGGCGACGAGGTATTCCCGCCTGTCGCCATCCGTTTGCCAGATATGGGTTACGGCGAGGAGATCGGGTCGAAGACCATAGGTATGCACCAGTTTCCAGCGTGGATGCGGATACGAAGCCTCGGTCAACCGCTCCCGCGCCAGAGTATGGAACGCCCGCTCCATCGGGTCGAACGGATCGGGCGCGCTCGCGAGCAGGCCAAACTCGCTCAGTTCATGGAACTGTGGTGGCATGTCTGCTCCGGCTTGCGGGCGGAAGACGTTTCCATCCTTCAGCCGCAACTCGACGATCGTCATCCGGTTTTCCGTGAGAGTCCCGGTCTTGTCGGTGCACAGGACGGTGGCAGAGCCTAGCGTCTCGATCGCCGCCGCGCGGCGCGTCAGCACGCGCGCCAGTGAAATTCGCCACGCTCCCATTGCCATGAAGACAGTCAGGACAACCGGAAACTCTTCGGGCAGCATCGACATGCCCAGCGCAATGCCGGCCAGCACGGCATCCAGCCATCCGCCGCGCATGATGCCGTAGAGCAATACCGCGAGCACGCTCACCCCGCCGCCGAGAACGGCGAACAGCCGGACGACGCGCCGTGTCTGCGCCTGCAGGCGCGGCGGTTCGGTTTCGAGATTGGCCAGCGATTGGCCAATCTTGCCGATCTCGCTTTGCACGCCGATAGCGGTTACTTCCGCCAGCCCCGAGCCCTGCACCACCAGCGAGCCGGAGAACACCTGCGGCAGGCCGTCGCCTCCCGGAGGTTGCGGTACGGATGTGGTGCGATCATCCCAGGCGACCTTGCGCACGGGCACGGATTCGCCGGTCAACATCGACTCGTCGGCCTGCAGATCGCCGCAGCGCAAAAGGATGGCGTCCGCGGGCACGCGGTCGCCTTCGGATAGAACGACGAGGTCGCCGCGCACCACGTCTCGACCTGCAATCCGCTTGCGCTCACCGTCGCGAATGACGAGCGCGCGGGGACTGGTGAGGTCGCGTAACGCTTCCAGCACGCGCTCGGTCCGCGTCTCCTGCACCACGGTGATCACGATCGACATGGTCGCGAAGGCAACCAGGATGATCGCCTCTTTCAGGTCGCCAAGCGCCAGGTAAACGACGCCGCCGACCAGGAGCAGCGCCAGCATCGGCTCGCGCAGCACCTCGATCGCTATTCGAAACGGCGTACGCCGATCCGGTTGGGGGAGCTCGTTGTGCCCCTCGGCCTGCAGCCGCGCCGCTGCCTCGGCTTCACTGAGGCCGGAAAACGGTTTCATTTCTTAGAGATACGATACTGCCGTCACCCGATAGGTGTGCATCTTGCCGCCTTCGTTGAGCGAAACATATTCGCCGACCAGGAAGCGTTCGTCCGCGAAGTGATAGCCGACGTCGTCGGGCACGCTGATCTCGCCGTCGTCATAGTGGAAAGCCCAGCCGCCACCGGGACGGTGAACCAGGTGACCGTGCTTGTCCTGCTCGTCCGGGCGCTGGCGCACGACCCGGCAAGCATCGCGACGCTCGCGCCACAGTCTTGCATCGATGCGGTCCGCGGAATCGAGCGGCGCCACGATGATATAGGCCACCTCGGCGTCGCCGTCGGGATGGCCGGGCTCGCGGGCCAGCGCAAGACGGAATTGCCGGAATTGCGGCGGCAGGGAAGCGTTGAGAATCGGATTCGGCTGGGTCTTGGCTCTGATCTTCGACATCTCGCATGGCTCCTGGTTTTTCTGGCATGAGGCGATTGCTTCCGCCGTAGTCAGCTCGGCTCAGCCGAGGCCTTAGGCACGGGGGCAGTCGCCCTGGATTTCTTGAGGCTCTTGACGATGATCGTAATCAGCGGCACCAGCACCAATGGCAGCACGCTGTTCAGGGGATGCTGCACCATGCCGGTGAATTGCGATTGCAGGGCGCGGGCCTCGCCTTGCAAGGCCTCGACCGCGGAGCCGTGAATTTCGGTCGCCAGTTCGAGCTCGCGGCCTGCGGCAGGTCTTCCGCCAGCGACGAACAAGACGGCCGCAATCACGAAATTGGCGGTGCCGAGAATTGCTGCCGCGGAAATCGCGCTCCAGATCTGCACCAGCGCGAAATAGGCCGAGAGCTCCAGCATCAACAGGCCGAAGGCCGCAATCAGCGCCGCGAACGCCCGCAAGCCGAGCCCAACCAGCATGTGCCGCATCCGGATCTCCGCGATGATGCGATCGGTGCGCCAGAGTGCGCGCAAATGCTTGACGACGTTCTCGCTGTTCACGTTAGTGCCTCCTCAGCATGAAACCGATCGCGACGCCGAGCGCGAAGGCGGATGCTAGCGCTGCAATCGGCCGCTCTGCGATCAACCTCTCGACATGCTCCTCTTCCTCGCCCAAGGTTTCGCCGAGTTCGCGCAGGGCCGCTTTGATCGGCTCGACGAGTGCCTCAGATCGGTTGCTTGCGGCCCCGAGCCTATCGTCGGCATGCATGTTCAGGAGTCGTGACGCCTCGCTCTTGAGCGCCTGCAACTCTTCACCCAGCTCGCCTGATTTGAACATCGCGCTCGCCCATTTTCCCTTGCCTTTCGAATTCTAGGCGAGGCAGCACGAATGCCCTTTGACTTGGGTCAACCGTGATAGGCGCATCCGGTGCTTTGAGGCAGGTCAACATGGATGCCGCGCCTGCGGCCTAGAGAATGAGAGCTATCTGATTGAGGAAATATCATCTTGGCGACCGCACCTCTGCTAACGGTGACGCCATCGGGCGATGCGCTTGAGGTGCGTCCAGGCGGCTCCTGGACGGCTTCGAATGCAGCGACGCTCGAACAGCTTTCCAATGACATCGCGCCGCAGCTCGATCGAGCCGCTGCCGTCAAGGTCGATATGGCCGGGGTGCGCGAACTCGACACGCTCGGCGCCTGGTTATTGGAGAAGATGTCGCGGCGGGTCACTTCCGTCGGTCACCGCGCCGACATCATCGGTATTGCCGACAATTATGCCGGCCTGATCGACGAGGTTCGCCAGGTCAACCGGCGAACGCCCGCGGCGGCACCGGCGCGCAATCCCGTCGTGGCAAAGCTCGGCGATATCGGCCGCGCGACGATCGGTTCGAGCGAAGATATCGCCGCATTCCTGCAGATGCTGGGCTCGCTGTGCATCGCCATCCTGGGCGTCCTGCGGCGGCCGCGATCGCTGCGGCTGACGTCGCTGACCTACCAGCTCTATCGCGTCGGCTGGCAGGCGATACCTATCGTCGTGCTGATCACCTTCCTGATCGGCGCCATCATTGCGCAGCAGGGCATTTTCCATTTCCGCAAGTTCGGCGCGGATTCCTATGTCGTCGACATGGTCGGCATTCTCGTGCTGCGCGAACTCGGCGTTCTGATCGTCGCCATCATGGTCGCGGGACGTTCGGGTAGCGCCTATACCGCCGAACTCGGCTCGATGAAGATGCGCGAGGAGATCGACGCGCTGTCGACGATGGGGCTGGATCCGATCGAAGTTCTGATGCTGCCGCGGATCCTGGCGCTGGCTTGCGCGCTGCCGATCCTGAGCTTCATCGGCTCGATGGCGGCGCTCTACGGCGGCGGCCTCGTCGCCTGGTTCTACGGCGGCATGGGGCCGGCGATCTTCCTCGCGCGGCTGCATGACGCCGTCTCCGTCACCCATTTCGAGGTCGGGATCATCAAGGCGCCGTTCATGGCGCTGGTGATCGGCATCGTCGCCTGCAGCGAAGGCCTGCGCGTGAAGGGCAGTGCCGAGTCGCTCGGCAAGCAGACCACCACATCGGTGGTCAAATCGATCTTCCTGGTCATCGTGCTCGACGGCGTCTTCGCCGTGTTCTTTGCATCGATCGGAATGTAGCGATGCAGGAAGCCTCCGAACCGTTTGCCATTCGCGTACGCGATCTCGTGGTCGGATTCCGCCGGCACGTCGTGATCGACCACCTCGCGCTTGACGTCCGCCGGGGCGAGATTCTCGGCCTGGTCGGCGCTTCCGGCGGCGGCAAGTCGGTGCTGATGCGAACCATCATCGGCCTGATCCCTCGGCAGGGTGGCGAGATCGAGGTGATGGGCTCGCCGATCGATCACGACCGCGCCACACGAGGTGCGGCCGGGCGATGGGGCATCCTGTTTCAGCAGGGGGCGCTGTTCTCGTCGCTCACCGTACGGCAGAACATCCAGTTTCCGCTGCGCGAAAATCTCGTGCTATCCGAAGCGTTGATGGACGAGATCGCGACCGCCAAGCTCGAAATGGTCGGGCTCAAGCCGGAGGACGGCGACAAGTTTCCTTCCGAATTGTCCGGCGGCATGACCAAGCGCGTGGCGCTGGCGCGTGCGCTCGCGCTCGATCCCGCGATCGTGTTTCTCGACGAGCCGACCTCGGGACTCGATCCGATCGCGGCCGGCGATTTCGATGCGCTGATCAAGACATTGCAGCAAACGCTTGGTTTGACAGTGTTCATGGTCACCCATGACCTCGCCAGCCTCAATACTGTCTGTGACCGCGTCGCGGCGCTGGCCGACGGCAAGATTGTCGCCATTGGTCCGATGCACGAACTGCTTCAATCCGAGCATCCCTGGGTGCGGGCCTATTTCCACGGCAAGCGTTCCCGGATGCTGCAACCCAGAGCGAGCTAACGAGATGGAAACCCGCGCTCCCTTCGTCATTGTCGGCGCCTTCGTGCTGGCGGCCATCTTGGCCGTATTCGGCTTCGTCTATTGGCTGCAAAACACCGGCGGGCTCGGCCCACGCTCCAGCTATCGCGCGCAGTTCGACGGTTCGGTGCCCGGACTGCTTGTCGGCGCAGCAGTGCTGTTCAATGGCATTCGGGTCGGCGAGGTGACGGAGCTCGGGCTTGCGCCAGGCAACCCGCGCGGCGTCAATGCGACCATCTCGGTTGCTTCGACCACGCCGGTGCGCGCTGATACCAAGGTCGGCTTGGAGTTCCAGGGCCTTACCGGCGTGCCCGTGATTGCACTCGAAGGCGGCACGCAGGTCGCGCAGAGCGGCGCGATACCGACGCTGGTCGCCGAGCCGGGCGCAGGGCAGGGCATGACGCAGGCCGCGCGCGACGCGCTACGCAAGGTGGATACGGTGCTGTCGGAGAATTCGGGAGCGCTGAAGGACACGATCACCAACTTGAAGGTGTTCTCGGAGGGCCTGGCCCGTAACACCGGCAAGCTTGATGGGATCGTCGCCGGTCTCGAACGCATGACCGGGGCAACCAATCCGCCGCCGAAGATCACCTATGATCTCCGCGCGCTGCCGAGCTCGGGCCCGGCAAGCAAGGTCATCAATGTGCAGTGGGCGATTCCGGAGCCGACGGCGGTTGCGATGTTGGAGACGCAGCGCTTCCTGTTCTCGCCGGCGCAGGAATTCCCCGGATTCGCAGAGGCGATGTGGGCCGATGCGCTGCCGAAATTGATCCAGGTGCGGCTGATCGAGAGCTTTGAGAACTACGACATCGCGCATGCGCCACTCCGCATGGCCAATGTCGGGCAGACCGAATTCCAGTTGCTGATCGATGTCAGGCGGTTTCGCATCGTCATCGAATCGGGCCCTGTCGCCGAAATCGGATTGTCGGCCAGGATCGTTGACAAGAACGGCAAGATCGTCGCCTCGCACCTGTTCGAGGAACGCGAGAAGTTTGCGACAGTCGCACCGGCAGAGGCCGTCGCCGCGTTCAGCGAAGCGTTCGGCAGAATTGCAAAGAACGTGATCGCCTGGACGGTGCAGGCGTATTAGGCACGGGCCCGGCTCGGCGAGGAGCCGGGCCCGCAGCGCCACCGGCGGAATGCGCTACTCAAGCGTCTTCAGATACGCCAGCAGGTCGCCGATCTGGTCCGGCTCGAGTTGGAAGGCCGGCATCGTCGGATGGCCGGTGTAGATGCCTTCGGCCAGCGCCTCTCCGAGAGTCTCGATCGGGTAACGCTTGTGCAGTGCCCGGAACGGCGGCGCGATCTTGAGCGGGCTCGGTGAAACCTTGTCGATCGAGTGGCACTTCGCGCAGTTGTTCAGCGCGAAGGTCTTGCCACGCTGCTCCTGAGGCGAAGCCGCCGCGGCCGGAGTCAGGGTGGCGAGCGCAAATGCCAGCGGCATCAGAATTCGTCGGATCATTGCACCTTCGACTCCGTGGAAAAGCGCGGTTTTCCAGCCCAGAGCCGCACTGTGAAGGTTTAATCGCCGGCTAGTTTGATCTGGATCAATCAGCGGGCCATGGATCCGCTAGAATGAACTATATCTCCTGATGCCGGAGCGCGGGTCACGGCCAGGAGATGGAGCGTCAACGCGGCGCTTGGACGGGCAGCGGTAAATGATACGAACCATCTCTCCGAATCGGGCAAGTTTCGGGCGCTGCTCAGCCTGTACCGTCCGGTCACTCAGCATCTGCAACGCGCTTGACCAGGCCGACCTTGCAGAGTTCGAACGGATCTCCCGTCACATTCATTTCGCTCCCAATGAGGCGCTGTTCACGGCGGGCCAGATCGCGCGTTCGGTCCACAGTCTGACTGCGGGTGTCGCACGTCTGTACAAGCTGTTGCCGGATGGGCGGCGCCAGGTGATCGGCTTTGCGCTGCCGGGCGATTTTCTCGGCGTGGCGCCGTCCGATCGCTACAGCTTTTCGGCAGATGCAATCGATTCCGTGACGGTGTGCCGTCTCTCCAGGGAAGCGTTCACGCACTTCATTGAGCAGCGGTCACATTTTCTGATGCGGATCAACGAGTTCGCGGCACGGGAACTGAAGCTGGCGCAGGAGCAGATGTTGCTGCTGGGCCGGCGGACCGCGGAGGAGAAGGTCGCGTCCTTCCTCGTGGGCTGGCGGCAGCGTCTGGCTCAGATCGGCGATGAGCGACAAACCATTGCGCTGCCGATGAGCCGGCAGGATATCGCGGATTATCTGGGGCTGACGATTGAAACTGTGAGTCGGACGCTCACCCGGTTCGAGCGCGAAAAGATGCTCATTATCGTGGCCGGGGGCGTCCGGCTGCTGGACCCGAGCCGGGCTGCCGCCATGGCTGCGGCATGAGAAATCCCGCGTAAATGGCGGTGCGTTTGATCCAGGTCAAAGCCCCGCCTAAGGCCGGCCGGCATGCTGGGCTCCATCACAGGAGATCAGCCGCATGCCAACCGATTCGTTGCTCGTTACCGTCTGCGTCGTTGCGATGTTCGTGGTTTTTGCTGCGGTGCTGTTCTGGGGTGACTTCCAGACCCGGCCGAAACAATTGGCCAAGTCCTCTGCCACCAAGCGCCGCGCGTTCTGACCGCTACCCGCGCCGACACGACACGATTCAGCAGGGCCGTCTGATCTCCCTTGATTCACGTCAAGGCGCCGGGCGCGCTTTGCACTTTGGTGGCGCGCGATCCTGCGAGGTCTCGTTGTGACGATGATATCCGCCGTTACGGGAAGATTGACTGCCGCCATCGGCCGCCTGTTACGGGCAGTCGCGGCCGGGTTCGGGTGCTTGGCCGAACCGAAAAGGATCACGCGCGCGGAGTTGAACGCGTCAGAAGTCTCTCCGGAGCGAGCGAAGGTTACGCAGGCTTATCTGCCGATTGGCCCGTCCTGCTGTTGAGTTCGCACCGAGCCGCATCGCTACGAAATATGCAAAACAGCAAGAAATTGACTTCGATCAATCTCGCGGTCGCGTCGCTGTGATCAGTGAGACCCATCCGCAGAAGAGAATCTAGCCCATGACCCAATCTCCAACCGCAAAATCGATGACGCACGGCGAGGCCGGTCTGGTGCTGGTCTTTTCGCTCACCGCATTCTTTTGCCTGCTTGCTGTGGCCAAGGCGCAGGATACGGCGTTTGCCTTCCATGCCGCGCTGTCGTCCGCCGCCAGCCTTTGGGCGGTCATTGCGATCGTCAACCGATACTTCGCCCGTCCGGCATCGTTGCCGCCGCAGGAAATCCGTGGCCGTCCCAACTACAACATGGGCCCGATCAAGTTCGCGGCCGTCATGTCGGTGATCTGGGGTATCGCAGGATTCGCAGTCGGGGTATTGATCGCGTCCCAGCTCGCATGGCCTTCGCTGAATCTCGATCTGCCCTGGACGAGCTTTGGCCGCCTGCGGCCGCTGCATACGTCGGCGGTGATCTTTGCCTTCGGCGGCAACGTGCTGATCGCAACATCGCTCTACGTCGTGCAGAGAACCTGCCGCGTGCGCCTGGCGGGCGATCTGGCGCCCTGGTTCGTCGTCATCGGCTACAACTTCTTCATCCTGATTGCCGGCACCGGCTATCTGCTGGGCGTCACCCAATCCAAGGAATATGCCGAGCCGGAGTGGTATGCCGACCTGTGGCTGACGATCGTCTGGGTGGTGTATCTGCTGGTCTTCCTGGTGACGATCATCAAGCGGAAAGAACCGCACATCTTTGTCGCCAACTGGTTCTATCTCGCCTTCATCGTCACCATCGCTGTCCTGCATCTCGGCAACAACCCGGCGCTGCCAGTCTCGGTGTTCGGCTCGAAGTCCTATATTGCATGGGGCGGCGTGCAGGACGCCATGTTCCAGTGGTGGTACGGGCATAACGCGGTCGGCTTCTTCCTGACCGCCGGCTTCCTCGCCATCATGTATTACTTCATTCCGAAACGCGCGGAGCGGCCGGTCTATTCCTATCGACTCTCGATCATTCATTTCTGGGCGATCATCTTTCTGTACATCTGGGCCGGCCCGCACCATCTGCACTACACGGCACTGCCGGACTGGGCGCAGACGCTTGGCATGACGTTCTCGATCATGCTGTGGATGCCGTCGTGGGGCGGCATGATCAACGGACTGATGACGCTGTCGGGTGCCTGGGACAAGCTGCGGACGGACCCGGTGCTCCGCATGCTGGTCGTGTCGGTCGCGTTCTACGGCATGGCGACCTTCGAAGGTCCGCTGATGTCGGTCAAGGTCGTGAATTCGCTCAGCCACTACACCGACTGGACCATCGGTCACGTGCACGCCGGCGCGCTCGGCTGGGTCGGGTTCGTTTCGTTCGGCGCGCTGTATTGCCTCGTTCCCTGGCTGTGGGATCGCAAGGGGCTCTACAGCCTGAAACTGGTCAACTGGCACTTCTGGACCGCCACCATCGGCATCGTGCTCTACATCTCGGCGATGTGGGTGTCGGGAATTTTGCAGGGCCTGATGTGGCGCGCCTACACCTCGCTCGGTTTCCTCGAATATTCCTTCATCGAAACCGTGGAGGCGATGCATCCCTTCTACATCATCCGTGCCGCAGGCGGAGCGCTGTTCCTGATCGGGTCGTTGATCATGGCCTATAATCTCTGGATGACGGTGCGCGTTGGCAAAGCGGAAGTGCAAGCGCCCGTCGCTCTTCAGCCGGCGGAATGAGGAGCACAGAAATGTCTTTCTGGTCACGACATCAAATTTTCGAAAAGAACTCGATCGTGCTGGTCGCGGGAATCCTCGTGGTGATCGCGATCGGCGGCCTGGTCGAGATCACCCCGCTGTTCTACCTCAAGAGCACGATCGAAAAAGTCGACGGCGTCAGGCCATACACGCCGCTCGAGCTTGCGGGCCGCAACGTTTATGTTCGCGAGGGCTGCTATCTCTGCCACTCGCAGATGGTCCGGCCGTTGCGTGATGAAATCGAGCGTTACGGCCACTATTCGCTCGCCGCCGAGAGCATGTACGACCACCCGTTCCAGTGGGGATCCAAGCGTACGGGTCCCGATCTCGCTCGCGTCGGCGGCAAATACTCCGACGAATGGCACGTTACGCATCTGAACAATCCGCGCGCGATCGTGCCGCAATCGGTGATGCCCGGTTACGCCTTCCTGTCGCAGACGGAAGTCGACGAGGCCAGCGTCGCGGCTCATCTCCGCGCTAACCGTGCGGTCGGCGTCCCCTATTCGGAGGACCAGGTCGCCAACGCCGTCGCCGATCTCAAGGCGCAGGCCGATCCTGACAACGCCGGCGTCGATGCGTTCACCAAGCGCTACCCGAAGGCGGTTGCCCGCAATTTTGACAGCAAGGGCGGCGCGCCGACCGAAATGGATGCGCTGGTCGCGTACCTGCAGATGCTCGGCACGCTGGTCGACTTCAAGCTTTACAACGAAAAAGCAAATCTTCGCTGAGCAAAACTCGCTGAGAAAGTAGAACGATGAAAGCAATTCTCGCCGTCCACAATATCGCGTCGGATCTCGTTACATCGGTCTGGACGCCGATCTTCGTCGGAATCTTCATCGCCATCGTGACCTACGCCCTTTGGCCGCGCAACCAGGCCGTCTTCGACGAAGCGGCGAAAATGCCCTTGCGCGAGGAGTGAGCCGATCATGACCGAACACAGCGATATCGATCACGTTTCCGGAAGGGCGACCACCGGCCACGAGTGGGACGGCATCAAGGAGCTCAACACTCCGCTGCCGCGATGGTGGGTGATCACCTTCTATCTGACCATTCTCTGGGCGATCGGCTATTGGATCGTCTATCCCGCGTGGCCGCTGCTCTGGAGTCACACGACCGGCATCTGGAATTACTCCACCCGCGCCGAGGTCGCTACCGATCTCGCCAATCTGGAAAAAATCCGCGGCGACAAGATGGTCGCACTCGGTGCCGCCTCGCTCGAGGAAATCGAGAAGAATCCTGCCTTGCTGGCGCTCGCACGCGCCCGGGGCAAGACGGTATTCGGCGACAATTGCGCGCCTTGCCACGGCAGCGGCGGCGCAGGCGCGAAGGGGTATCCCAACCTCAACGACGACGAATGGCTGTGGGGCGGAAGCCTCGACCAGATCATGCAGACGATCCAGTTCGGCGCCCGCTCCGGGCATCAGAAGGCGCATGAGGGTGCCATGCTGGCGTTCGGCAAGGATGGGGTCCTCAAGAAGGACGAGATCGTCACCGTCGCAAACTACGTCAGGTCGCTGTCGGGGCTGCCGACGGCTGCGGGTTACAACGCAGCGGCCGGCGCGAAGATCTTCGCTGACAATTGCGCCTCATGCCATGGCGAAAACGGCAAGGGGAACCAGGAACTCGGCGCGCCCAACTTGACCGACAAGATTTGGCTCTATGGATCGGACGAGGCGACGCTGGTCGAAACCATCAGCAACGGACGTGCCGGCGTCATGCCTGCCTGGGTCGGTCGTCTCGATCCTTCCACGATCAAGGCGCTGACGGTCTACGTCCACTCGCTCGGCGGAGGCAAATAGCGGCCAGGCGATGCTGCGTCGCCGTTCCATTTGAGGTGGATCAAACGCGGCTTCGGGGCTGGGTCTAGAGTGAACTCCTGAGGCGAGATCAACCCAGCCATGAACAAGACCGTGAACCCGACCGACCTGCAGCTTGACGACGACGGGCCGCTTTATGCGGCCCGCAAGAAAGTCTATCCGCAGAGCGTCTCCGGAAGTTTCCGCCGGACCAAATGGGGCCTGATGGCGTTCTGCCTCGGGGTCTATTACCTGCTGCCGTTCGCGCGCTGGAATCGCGGTTTGGGTGCGCCGGACCAGGCGGTGCTGGTCGATCTGCCGAACAGCCGATTCTATTTCTTCTTCATCGAGCTTTGGCCGCAGGAAGTCTATTATTTCACCGGCCTGTTGATCGTTGCGGCGCTAACGCTGTTTCTGATGAACGCGGTCGGCGGCCGCATCTGGTGCGGCTATCTCTGCCCGCAGACAGTCTGGACCGACCTGTTCTATGCCGTCGAGCGGTGGGTCGAGGGCGACCGGCGCGAGCGGATGCGCAAGGATGCCGCCAAGGGCACCATCACATTCCGGCGCGCCGGCGAAATCGCACTGAAGCATTCGATCTGGCTGATGATCGCCTGGTGGACCGGCGGCGCCTGGGTGCTGTATTTCACCGATGCCCCGACGCTGGTATGGCAGCTTCTCACGTTCCAGGCGCCGATGATCGCCTACATCTGGATCGGCATCCTCACGGCCACGACCTACATCTTCGCCGGCTGGATGCGCGAGCAGGTCTGCGTCTATATGTGTCCGTGGCCGCGCATTCAGGCCGCGCTCACCGACGAATGGGCGCTCAACGTCACCTACAAATACGACCGCGGCGAAGCGCGCACATCGCTGAAGAAGGCGACCGATTTGCGCGCGCTCGGCCAGCCGGTCGGCGATTGCATCGACTGCTATCAATGCGTAGCCGTCTGCCCAACCGGCATCGATATCCGCAACGGGCCGCAGCTCGACTGCATCCAGTGCGGTCTGTGCATCGATGCCTGCGACACGGTGATGACCAAGATCGGCCGGGAGACCCGTCTCATCGGCTACGACAATGACATCAACATTCACCGACGACAGGAAGGCAAGCCGCCGATCTATCGGATCGTACGTCCGCGCACCATTACGTATGCAGCCTTGATTGCTGCCGTCGGCGCGGTGATGCTGTATGCGCTGCTGACGCGGTCGCTGCTTGACATCAACGTGCTGCATGACCGCAATCCGGTCGCGGTAAAACTCTCCGATGGATCGATCCGCAATGCCTACACTGTTCGGCTGCTGAACAAGCGGGGCTTCGACCGCGTTATCGCGATCGACGCGGATGGTCCCATCAACGCCACGCTTCACGTCGTCGGCGCCGATTCCGTGACGCAGGATCGGCCCATGATCATCCTGGCACGCGATACGACGACCGAACTGCGGCTCTTGGTAACGGCGCCCGCGGAGAACAATCCCGAAAAATCCGTGCCGGTGCATTTCCGCGTCACCGATATTGGGCTCGGCGAGGTCGCTTCCGCCACCGATCATTTTGTGTCGCCGTGATGTCCCTGAGGAGCATTGACATGAGCCGTGCACAGCAGCCAAGGCCAATCACCGGGCGGATGGTGTTCTTCATGATGGTGGCGTTCTTCGGCGTCGTGATCGGCGTCAACCTCGTCATGATGCGGCTTGCCATCCAGACCTTGCCCGGCACCGAGGTCGACAGCGCCTACAGCGCCAGCCTCGCTTATCAAAAGGAGATCGCCACCGCCCAAGCCCAGAGCGCGCGCAACTGGAAGGTCGATGCCCATGTTGAACGCAGCGGGCAGGGTGGCGCGACGCTGCAGATCGAGGCGCGCGACAATTTCGGCCGGCCGATGTCCGGCGTGAAATTCCAGGGCCGGTTCGAGCGGCCCACCGACCGGCGGGCCGATCAGCTCGTTGCGCTCGCGGAAGTGGGAATCGGCATCTATCGCGGGAGCGCGGAAGCCATTGCGCCGGGCCAATGGGATCTGGTGCTCGAGGGCGTCGCATCGGGACAGCGGCTGTTTCTGTCCAGGAACCGCGTGTCGTTGAATTAGAGCATGATCCGGACCCGCAGGGCCGCGTTAGCGCAAAGTGGAAACCGGTTTTCCGAAAAGATCATGCAAAAATAAAGAGACCGCATCATGCAGGCGACGCGAGACTTTTCACATTATGTCCGGCATCTCGGGTCGGGGCTGTCGCATATCGATCTGGCCGTGGAAGGCGTCAATTGCGCCGGCTGCATGTCGAAAATCGAGCGCGGCCTTTCCGCGCTTCCGGACGTGACGCTGGCGCGTGTCAACCTGACCGACCGTCGCGTGGCGTTGGAATGGAAGGAGGGTACGCTCGACCCGGCCCGCTTCATCGATAGGTTGGCCGAGCTTGGCTACAAGGCCTATCCGTTCGAGCCGGTGCGCGCCGAAGCCGTCGAGACGGAGCAGGCGAGCTTTCTGCTCCGCTGCCTCGGCGTCGCCGCCTTTGCTGCGATGAACATCATGATGCTGTCGATTCCCGTGTGGTCCGGCAATGTCAGCGACATGATCCCGGAACAGCGCGATTTCTTCCACTGGCTGTCGGCGCTGATTGCCTTGCCCGCGGCGGCCTATTCGGGGCAGCCCTTCTTCAGATCCGCCTGGCAGGCTTTGCGCGCGCGACGCACCAACATGGATGTGCCGATCAGCATCGGCATCGTGCTGGCGCTCGCGATGTCGGTTATGGAGACGATCCACCACGCGGAACATGCCTATTTCGACGCCGCGCTGATGCTGCTCGCCTTCCTGCTGGCGGGCCGCTATCTCGATCAAAGCATGCGCCGCAAGACGCGGGCGGTCGCCGGAAACCTCGCCGCACTGAAGGCCGAAACGGCAACCAAGTTCATCAGCGCCGACGAAATCAGCGTCGTGCCGATCGCGGCGGTGCGGACTGGCGACATCGTCCTGCTGCGTCCGGGCGAGCGCTCTGCTGTCGACGGCGCCGTGATCGAGGGGCAGTCCAAGATCGACCAGAGCCTGATCACGGGCGAAACCTTGCCCGCGAAGGCGGGGCCGGGCACTCCTGTCTATGCGGGCACGCTCAATCTGTCGGGCGCCTTGCGGGTTCGGGTATCGGCGGCGTCCGAAGGCACGTTGCTGGCGGAGATCAGCCGGCTGCTCGACAACGCCGTGCAGGCGCGCTCCCGCTACGTGCAACTCGCCGACCGTGCGTCGCGGCTCTATGCCCCGGTCGTGCATGCGGCCGCGCTCCTGACCATGCTGGGCTGGGCCGCGATCGGCGCCACCTGGCACGATGCGATCGTCACGGCGATCTCGGTTCTCATCATTACCTGCCCCTGTGCGCTCGGGCTTGCGATCCCGGCGGTGCAGACCGTCGTGTCGGGCGCCATGTTCCGCACCGGCGTGCTGCTCAATTCAGGCGATGCCATCGAGCGGCTGGCCGAAGTCGATCGTGTCGTGTTCGACAAGACGGGTACGCTGACGTTGCCGGAGCTCGACGTCACCAATGCCATCGATATTCCGAAAGACGTGTTCGAACTGGCCGGGCGGCTCGCGCTTGCCAGCCATCATCCGGTCGCCGCCGCGGTGGCTCGCGCCTCCGGAGCGAGGACGCCATTGGCCGGGATTGAGGAGGTGGCAGGCCAAGGCGTCCGCGGCTTCGTCAACGGGCTCGAAATCCGGCTGGGCAGGCCGTCGTTCTGCGGCGCGGACCAGATCGCCAACGAGATCCTGTGCCGGGATCCCGAGGCATCCGTCGTCGCCTTCCGTCACGGCGAGACGCGGCACGTCTTCGCCGTGCGCCAGCGCCTGCGCCCCGATGCGGCGGCCGCCATTGCCACGCTTCTCAAGACCGGGATCGAAGTCGAGATTCTGTCCGGCGATCGCGAGCCAGCCGTACGCCATGCGGCCGAACAGCTCGGTATTCATGAATGGCGCGCGGGCGTCACGCCGGCGGACAAGATTGCCCGCATCGAGGAATTGAAGCGGCAGGGCGTCAAGGTCCTGATGGTCGGCGATGGCATGAACGACGCGCCGGCGCTCGCAGCCGCGCACGTCTCGATGTCACCGGTCAGCGCGACCCATTTGAGCCAGGCGACCGCCGATCTGGTGTTCCTCGGCGATCGCCTTGCACCCGTCGTCGCGGCCATCGGCTTCGCGCGGAAAGCGCTGCGGTTGATGCGGCAGAATCTTTGGCTGGCAGCAGGTTACAACCTATTTGCCGTGCCGCTCGCAATCGCAGGCCTCGCCACGCCGCTGGTCGCTGCCGCCGCCATGTCGGGTTCGTCATTGCTGGTGATCTTGAATGCGCTGCGCGCGCATCGCGGCGCCAGGGAGTTTTGCTGATGGAAGTTTTGGTATTCCTCGTGCCGCTGGCACTCACGCTCGGCGCCATCGGCCTGATGGGTTTCCTCTGGTCGCTCAAGAACGGCCAATACGACGATCTCGAAGGGGCCGGTTGGCGCGCGATTGCTGATGATGAACCGGTTTTCGAGGAGAGGGCGCCTTCGACGGGGAGCGGGCCTCGCTAGGGCGCTATGGCGGTCCGATGACGAGTTCGCGGTGCCCGCGTGGCGAGGCCCGTCAAACCAGTTCTGATCGTCGATAGGCGGCAAATCCCAGGCTTGCGAACCCAATCAGCAGCATTGCCCACGTGGAGGGTTCGGGGACAGGAGCAGCAATCGCCAGTTCCGAGCCCTGAAAAAGAAACTGGATTGCATGGATATCTGCCGGGATGTTGAAGGACAGCCTTATCTCGGCAGGCGGACAGATACCATTATCGCAAAATACAAAAGAGAATATACCGTCGCTTTCAAATGGTGCATTTGTCAGGCCATCTTCAGGCCTGTTGAGAAAGTCGAACCGAAACGCATATTGCGAATAACAAATATTGGAAAAATAACAGCCGCCCCGGCCGTCAATTTCATCTGGGTACAAAAATGCTGTCCCGAAATCGACCGTGCTGTTGGGCGCTACGGAATAGACCGGACTCATGAAAACGATGCCATTCCCTCCGGTCCCGGCGACCCCGTTGGTCGTGAAGCCCGCGAGTGTACTAATGTCAAAATTCTGGATTGCTGCGTGGGTTTGCGAAGTCCAAAATAGGGCAACAGCCGCAGAGATAATCAAATTTACAAAACGCATCACTCAAAACTCCCAACGAAAGCTCTATTCCACCTTCCCGCGCCGGTTGAGTCAATCTGGAACGTACGAGGGAGGGGCAAGCCAATTGGCTTGAGTGCAAGCCGCTGCCACTAGAAGATCGCCGCGACTCGAGATTAGGTCGCTAGCGAGTCATCCTGCCGGTCGATCACGAGCCACGGAAATGAAAGAGACCGCGTCCCAAGAGGATCTGTGGCAGCAAACTATTGAATCCTAAATTCATCGAGCGTTCTTCCAGCGGCAATTAGTTTGGTGAGCCAGCGCGGCGCTTTGCCCCGTCCGGACCACGTCTCTGACGGATTATCGGGGTTTCGAAACTTTGCCTCTACCTTCGGGTATGTACGGCGCTGCGGATTTGCCGGCGAAAATTCCCTAACCCTGCGAGCGAGCTGATCGAGCCTCTGTTCGAGTTTCGTCTTCTCATACTCGATCTTGTCACTCAGGATTTCGCCGATCCTTTCGTGCAGCTCCCAGAGGTCGTCGAGCGACATCTGCTTTAGTTTGCTGTCTCTCATGTCTCCCCCAGCAAGGAGCGTGAAAGCTGATTTGGACTAACCGAATGTCTTACAAGGAAACGCCGCCTGAGGCGGCGGCGCTTCACCAAGAAACTGATCCGCGGCCTTAGGCCAGAGCGGTCGCCTGGCGCTTCCGCCGATAGGTCATGTAGCCAACACCCGCAAAGCCAAGGATCATCATGGCCCACGTGGACGGCTCCGGGACGGCGGTCAGCACGACCTCATCAAGAAGATTGCCTTGCTGATTGGAAGGCCCCGACTCCGAGAACAGGAGTTGGCCCGAAACACCGGTGAAGGTGAGGGTGTATTGGTTATACACGTTCTCAGTTGGCGTAATTGAATACGACTGGCCGCCCAAGCTGACAGTCGTCGTCTGCTGCGGTTGACCGCGCTGATTGCCCGATAGGAAGAAGGTCAATACGTAGTTGCCCAAACCGAAACTGGCGACAGACTGCAGTTGTCCGGCGGGGTTGTTGCCGCTGCCGGTGGATCCATCCAGGTCCACCGAGTTGCCTGAATACGCCAAATGGCCGAAGAACCCCGGTCCGACCAAGTCGACGGAGGGGAGCCCCGGCACGTTACCGGGTTGGGGAATAGACTGGAAGATGCCATCACCGGCCCAATTCCCTTGGGCAACGGAACTGTCAAAATTGTCCTGAAGGACGATGTTTGCCGAGGAAGTCTGAATTGTTGCCACAAGCGCGGCGGCTGCAATTAAAGGCGTCCAAATTTTCATGAAAGCACCCCTTTATTAATCTATCATTTATTACGCATTTGTCGAAACTAGGCAAGCGGGAAAATTAAATAGACAATAAATTCCCCCGCATTTTCGGTCTCGAGTCGTCCGTGATCTTCCGGGCAGTCGCATCGATCACGAGCCCCTCGGGAGTTGAACTCCGCCGCGTGAACAACGTGGACTTGGCGCGTCAAGAAGTGCTCAGCTATGATCGTTGAGCACGTACCAATCGTCGAACATTGTCAGGCGCTCCAGGACGCGCTGATAGCCTTTGGAGGTCAGAAGCCGAAAGATATCATCGCGGAACGCTCGGTAGTTGTGCTCGACGGTGATGATCTTGAATTTGCGTCGGGAGAAGTTGAAGGCGCGCAATATCTGCAGCTCGGATCCTTCGGTGTCGATCGAGAGATAGTCGATCAGCTCAGGCGCTTTGTGTTGCTCTAAGAGATCATCCAGCGATACCGTTTCGACCGCGTATTCCCTCGATTGCGCCTGGTCGGCGTGCGGGCGGAACGAGGCGATCGTTGAGAGCTCCGGCTCGGGATTTTCCGAAAAGGTGAGGGTTTTGCCGGTTTCAGTCCATACGCAGCGCAGGTCGATAATGCACCGCCGATTATTTTTGAGCCGCTCATGCGAGTTTCGGCCCGGCTCGGCGACAATGCCGCGCCAACCGTAATTTCGCTCGAGCAGGACCGTATTCGACAAGAAGTCGCCGTCAGCCGCGCCGAATTCGACGAAGTAGCCGTTTCGTTTCTCTTCGAGGGCCTGCAGGACGAACAGGTCTTGGAAGATCTGTGACTTTGAGATAGACAGATTTTCCAGCGCGTAGCGACAGAAACGCGTCTCCGACTTGTCCCGCGTCGGATCGTTGCGCTGTTCGGCTAGCATTTCCAGCACCTGCAGCGGCAGCGACGGCTGTTTTCGCCGGATCTCGTAGCCGGCCTTTTCAATAAAGGTCTTAAGAAGGCTTTTCATTATCCCCCCTTAAAAACCTAAAGGCTAGCTCAGCTTGATTTGCCGGGCTAGGCGCTTTCGGGGGAGCAGGTTTCAAGTCAACCTCGCGATGTTGGTTTATAGCGAGAACTTCAACCTGATCGACTTTCCGAGGAGATCATCGTACCTCCGAAGCGCGCGGCGACGCGACACAAACGCAAGCTATTTCAGACTCTGCATCTGGCGGCCGCGATCAGGCACCCAAAACAAAAAGACCGCCCGAAGGCGGTCTCTCGGCATTCTGATCGGGGCCGGCTGGTTGATCACGCTGCGGTAAGAGCGACCTGAATACGCCTGCGGTAGGCGAGGTAGCCAACACCGGCGAACCCAAGGATCATCATGGCCCAGGTGGACGGCTCTGGTACCGCAGAGATGTTGGCCGTCACGAACTGCGCATTATCGAAATTGTTTGAATCCCAATAATAGAGTTTGAGTTCGCCGTTCGCATTAGCCGTGCCTGCGAACGATGTTCCAATTTCGAAGAAGTTACCGGATCCTATTTTGCCTACCAATGTGCCATAGGCCGCGCTGAGACCACCCTGAGTCCAAATCCCAAAGTCAGCTCCGATTTGCGTCCCCGCCACTTCACCACTTTCATCGGTTCCAGTTGCGAAGCGATTCCCGGTTAGTCCGTCCGCGTTCGACCAGCGTGGCAGGGGACCGGCGTTCCAAAGGTCATTGATATCCACATTCACGGTAAATGCCTGACCGATAGTCAGGAAGAAGCCCGTTGAGCTGCCGACACCGCCCGAGCTGCTGTTTGCAAACGCCTCCACCACAACGGCTTGGGCAGAGGTGGAAGCACCGGCAAGCCCCGCAAACATCGCGCACGCCAACAAAGCTCGCTTGAATCTCGACTTGATCATAATTACCCCCATTTAATTCATTAGACTAAAATTACTGTCCGGCCCAAAGATTCGTGAATTAAATAGATTATTACAGTTTGTTAATCATTGGTCAATGCAGTGCGGCTGTGAACGTCCCTTGTCGCTGGGGCGCTGGCGTGCCGGCATATCAGCTTGCACTCAAAGCGGACACCAGATAGCCGCGACTCAGGCTCTGTATCTGCCGGCGCGGCCATCGGCTTCGCGCGGAAAGCGCTGCGGTTGATGCGGCAGAATCTTTGGCTGGCAGCAGGCTACAACTTATTTGCCGTGCCGCTCGCAATCCCAGGCCTCGCCACGCCGCTGGTCGCTGCCGCCGCCATGTCGGGTTCGTCGCTGCTGGTGATCTTGAACGCGCTGCGCGCATCGCGGCGCCAGCGAGTTTGGCTGATGGAAGTCTTGGTATTCCTCGTACCGCTGGCACTCACGCTCGGCGCCATCGGCCTGATGGGTTTTCTCTGGTCGCTCAAGAACGGTCAGTACGACGACCTCGAAGGGGTAGGCTGGCGCGCGATTGCTGATGACGAGCTTTTGCGGAAGAGCCGGTACCTTCGACCAGGACCGGACGCCGCTAGGCGCTATTCGATACCCGCTGTTCGGAAAGACGACTTCGCCCGCTCAAATATCTTGACGCGCTTCAAGGACACCTGCTGATCGCAATCCGACTAGGCAATCTAACCGGCGGGTAAGATTTCGTTAACCTTACGAGGGCAAGACTTTGCCTGCCGGGGCTGGGCGCATCATAAAAGGAGACTCCCATGCCAAATCTGGACGAAGCCATTCGCGAACGCGCCTACTACCTCTGGATCGCCGACGGTCAACCCGAGGGCCAGGCAGACAATTATTGGCTCAATGCTCAACGCGAAATTCTCACGACATCGGTTGAAAGCTCAGGCAGCAACGCTCCCGCTGCCGCGCCCACCGACACGGGATTAGTTGCGATGAAATCCGCTAAAAAGGCAAAAGGCGCCCGATCCGGAAAAAGCAAAACCCGCGCCGCATAGCTCCATGCGAGCATCGTCACGCGGACCGTAACGACGACAGGAGGCAGACCGTGCCGAGGGGGCAGGCCTGGTCGGCTTCGCAAGAAGGGCTACGGTGGGCCTGCCCAGCCGTTGCCAACGATCGGTCAATGCCTCAACGGCGGGCTGGCTTGGCTCGAGGAATGCAGTCGATGCGAGACCAACCCGCGTCACGCCAACCCCGCCACGCGTGCCTTGCCAATCAGGTAACTGACAAACGAAGAGCACGCGCCAATGAAAAAAATTGCATCGACTTCATCAACGGCGGCTTCGCCCGAATCCAGAAGGGCATGGCGAATTCCGCCTTCGTCGCTGGTGTAGCCGTAGATCGCTGAAAAGCCCCGCTTCAAAGCGGGGTGCATCGCGATTTGCTTTCCAGCCTGGCCAGCGCTCTCCCAAATTCGCCACTCGGCTCTAACACGCGCGCGACTGACTCGACCGCGTATGATTTGGGATACTTCGACCGGGAGCAGAAAACCCTGTAACCCCTCGACAACCCGTTCGGCTCGAGGTTGTCACCTAAGTCTTTGGTACGATCCGTTACCTATGTGTCCGGGCCGGACAAAAAGAAACTGGCGGAAGGGGTGTCCGCTGCATCGTCATCTCCTCCGGTCTGCCAACGTCTACGAAACCCTACAATAGCAGGGAAATCGCGAAATTCACAGTATCTAGTTGCCTATTGCATTCTGTGTGCGTCTACGTCATATTTGTACGTAGATTTGTTTGATCGGAGACATCATATGGCGCGCGGCCTGAACCTGCTTTCCGAGAAGTTCACCCAAAAGAAGGGCTTGAAGCCCGGACTTTACAGCGACGGTGGCGGGCTTTGCCTGCAAGTTAGCTCCTTCAACACCAAAGCTTGGGTTTTCCGGTACATGATCGCCGGCCGGGCTCGGAAGATGGGCCTGGGGGATTTCGAACTGGTCAGCCTCAAGAAGGCCAGAGAGAAGCGCAGCGCGGCCTATGCTCTCGTCAAGGATGGAGTGGACCCGATTGACGAACGGGCCGCCAGGCTGGCTGCGCAGGCCGCTGAGGCCGCCAAGGCGTTGACGTTCGGGGAGTGCGCCGAGGGCTACATCGAAGCGCACAAGGCGGGCTGGAAAAACGCCAAGCACGCCGATCAATGGCGCATGACGCTGCTCGGCATCAATCCGAAGGGCAAACCGGCCGAGCACGACTATTGCAAGACCATCCGCGGGCTGGATGTCGGCGCCATCGAGACGGCGCACGTCATGAAGATCCTGCAGCCGATCTGGAACGAGAAGACCGAGACGGCCAATCGGATCCGCGGGCGCATCGAGAAGGTTCTGGACCGCGCCAAAGCGCTTGGTCTTCGGAATGGCGAAAACCCCGCGCGCTGGGTCGGCCATCTGGACCAGCTATTGCCGGCCAAGTCTCAGGTTGCGCCGGTCGAACATCATCCGGCCATGCCTTATGCCGAGCTGCCAGCGTTCATGGCGAAGCTGCGGGCCAAGGAAGGTTCCAGTGCTCGGGCGCTGGAGTTCACCATCCTGACGGCTTGCCGTACCGGCGACACGATCGGCGCGACCCGGAAGGAGCTGAACCGGAAGGATAGTCTGTGGACGATCCCGAAGGAGCGGGTGAAGGGCAAGAAGGGCGCTCGCAAGAAGGATCACGTCATTCCGCTATCGAAAGCAGCGCTGGCTGCGCTCGATACTGAGGAGGAGGGCGACTATCTATTCCCTGGCGGCAAGGAAGGCGCCGGCCTGTCGAACGCTGCCATGTCTGAATTGCTGAAGGGCATGGGCTACTCGCCCGACTACGCGACGGTGCATGGCTTCCGATCGACCTTCAAAGACTGGTGCAGCGACATGACTTCGTTCCCCAACGAAATGTCGGAAGTGGCTCTTTCACATACGGTTTCGGACAAGGTGGAGGCCGCATACCGCCGCGGCAGCATGGTTGAGCGGCGCCGCCAGATGATGGAGGCATGGGCCAAGTTCTGTGCCGGCAAGGCAGTCGGCGGCGACAACGTTGTGGCGATCGGGGGGCGCACATGAGCGGGCGCGGCGGGGCCGGCAGAGGGCAAGGTCGCAAGCCAGCAACGCCAAATTTCTTGCAGCGGATAGCCATCGGTTCGATGTGCGAGAATCTACGCCGAGATCGGGCAGAGCAGACCGCGCTAGAGAGGGCAGAGGCGGAGCCGTACAGGGAGATTATTCGCGACCTGCAGGAAAAATTCTGGACCGAAAGAAAAGCAAGGTACGACAAGATCCAGGCCTTAAAGAAACAGGGAGCGGGGCGGATCGAACTCACCCGCGCGGTGCAGGAGTTTAAGAAATGGGAGACTGCGCAGTTTCGGAAGTTCGATGAGAAGGTGAAACCTGAGTTAGACACGAAAGGCCGGCGGCTAATCTCTCTGGCGAAATATCGACCCCGTAACATAACACGCTCGCAAGTTTGCCACGACGTTGCAAAGGAGTGTGCAGCTCTCGGATGGGGCAGGATCAGCCCTCGCAAAGTGAATGACTATTGGGGCGAGTACATCGCATTCGAGAAGATGCGAAAAACTCAGAAAGTTTGATTTCTGTATCGCTCGCGTGAGCGGCCCTGCACCAAGAGCCGTAGACAGTCCCCGTCAACCCACGTAGCCGCGCACGCGGCCACATAGACGAGGACCAGAAATGGCAAAGGCGCTACGGCTTCCGGCTGTCATGGAAGAGACCGGCTTGGCGAAGCCGACAATCTATAAGCACATCAAGACCGGCAAATTCCCGCCGGGCACGAAGCGGACCGATATTCGCATTCACACTTGGGATGCGGACGAGGTTGCTGCGTGGAAGCGCGGTGAGTGGAAACCGGCGGAGGTTGCGGTCTGATGCAGCCTCACAGTGGAAACCCCGCAACGCTGGCGGCGTGCGGGGCTCCGAAAACTGATCTGGCTGGCGCTTCGATCACTTCGGAAGATACCAACTCCCGCCCATTGACGCAAGCTGAAGCATGGCGCCTCGCCTGTATCGTGTTCGGCAGCGAGCTTCCGTTACCTCGCCGTGACGTTTGCGGCACGTCATCAGACGGCATCCGGTACTGGAGGGTAGCGCGATGAAAGCTGCATTCCTGGAGCGGGCCTATTCGCTGCCGCATGGCTACAGCGTCACATTCTGCAGCAACCCAGGCAAATCTTTTGAGGCTCGATGGTCACCGGACGTGCCGCAGATCCGCAAGGCACGCCAACGGCACAAGTTCCTAGAGGCTTACCGCGCCGTTCGACGCGAATTTCTCAAGGAGGTCGCGGCGACGATGGGTAGCAACGTGCTTGTCATCGATACCGATGAACACATGACCAGCGAGTCGATCCTCGCGCCAACTAAGCATTGAGGCGTGAATGATCGGAAACAAATCTCTTTGCGAATACGCGCTGGATTATGCGCGACGAGGGTGGGCTGTTTTCCCTTGCAACCCTCACAACAAATTCCCTCTTGTTGGCTGTAACACAGACGCAGCAGGCAACAAGCTTGCCGGCACTGGCGGCGTCAAGAAGGCGACGACAGACGCGCAGCAAATCGAACAGTGGTGGGAGTGGTGGCCCGCTGCTATGATCGGCGTGGCTTGTGGTGTGGCTTCCGGTGTATGGGCAATCGATCCCGACGCGCCGAAAAAGCCCGGCGATCCTAACGGCAAGGCGAATTGGGCCGAGCTCCGTCAAAAGCACGGCTGCGAGCACACGCACACGCACCTCACCCCAGGCGGCGGCGAGCACCTTCTATTCAAATGGCGCCCGGACAGGCCGATCACGAACAGCGAGGGCCGTATCAAGCGGACCGGCATCAACGTGCGCGGGGAGGGTGGGTACATCATCGCGCCACCCTCCCGCCGTGCCGATGGCAAGGCGTACGAGATCGCCGAGCCCCTCGATTTCTTCCGCTTCGCTGACGCACCTGACTGGCTTTACGAGCTGTTGGCTCCTCCGCCGCGGCCCGCGAGTGTTCAACGGTTAAACACCAACCAGGACGCCAGCCCGATCGCGCGCATTCAGGGCATCCTCAACACCGTTGCGGCTGCCGGCGAGGGCGATCGGAACAAGATCCTGTTCTGGGGAGCCATGCGCGTCGTGGACATGGTAACGGAGCGCGAGGTGCCGCCAGCGGAGGGCGACCGCGCATTCGCAGCGCTTGCTGACGCGGCGCTACACGCGGGCCTGCCGGACCGGGAGATTATTCGTACCCTCCAGAGTGCGAGGGCTCGGGCATGAGCGTGCATTGGCAATCATTCGAGCAAGACGCCCCGGCGCCCGAGCCGATCGTTTTCACGGCCACGCCATGGAGATGGATCGACCCCAAGACGATCGCGCCGCGCGAATTTCTGTACGGAAAGCATTACATCCGGAAGTTCGTTTCGGCAGGTTTCGGCGCGCCTGGCGGCGGCAAGTCATCAAAGCGAATGGTTGAGGCCGTAGCGATGGCGAGCGGTCGCGCATTGCTCAGCGTCAGGCCGGTCAAGAAGCTCAAAGTTTGGTACTGGAACGGCGAAGACCCTCAGGAAGAAACGGATCGCCGGATTGCTGCGATCTGCCTGCACTACGGCATCAAGCCGGAGGAAATTGAGGGGCACCTGTTCACCGACAGCGGGCGTAACACCCCGATTGTCATTGCGGAGCAATCCAGGACCGGCACTACGATCGTCATCCCTGTGGTTGATGGCCTGAAGGATGGCATCAAATCAGCCGGCATCGACGTGCTGACCATTGATCCATTCGTGTCGTGTCACCGTGTTGCCGAAAACGACAATCCGGCGATCGACGCTGTTGCCAAGAAGTTTGCCGATATCGCCGACGCAACGCACTGCAGCGTCAATCTGGAACATCATATCCGGAAAACCAACGGGAATGAGGCCACGGTGGACGACGGTCGGGGCGCCAGCTCACTGGTCGGCGCGGCCAGAAGCATCGAAGTTCTGAACAAGATGACGCCGGCCGAGGCGGCGAGGTTGGGCGTAGATCATCACTGGCGCTACTTCTCTGTGGACGACGGCAAGGCCAACATGGCGCCACTCGGCGAACGCAAGTGGTTCAAGCTGGAATCGGTCTCGCTGGGAAACAGTACCGTCCTCCATCCTGAAGGCGACAGTGTCGGCGTCGTGACGGCATGGACGCCGCCCAACCACATGGACGGCGTAACCGGCGCCGACTTTGAGCGCTGCGCCGCTGCCATCCGCATAGGCAGGTGGAAGGAAAACGTCCAAGCAAAGGAGTGGGTAGGCAAACCCGTTGCCAAGGCGCTTGGACTAGACCTCGACAGCAAGGCCGACAAAGCGAAGGTCAAGGGACTTCTCGACTTCTGGATTAAGTCCGGCAGCCTCGTCGTGGTTGAGGAAAAGAATGAGCATCGGGAACTGAAGAAGTTTGTGAAGGTGGCGGCCGATGAGTGAGTTTTGCCGTACCTCGATTATTTGCCGTGCCGCACCCCCGCACCCCCTAAGAGGTGGGGGTACGGCAGGGTGTGTGCCGTACCTTGCCGTACCTTGCCGCACCTCAAGTACGGCAGTACGGCAGAAAGGAAACTGACGTGAACAAACAAGTTGCAAGCAGGTGGAAGCCCGGTCAGAGCGGCAATCCGAAAGGACGGCCTCCGGGCAGCCGTAGCAAGCTCGTGGAGTCGTTTGTTTCGGATCTGCAGGAGAAGTGGCGGACTGATGGCCCCGGCATCCTGGACCGCCTGGCGATCAATGAGCCTGCCAAGCTGGTAGAGGCAATCAGCCGGCTGGCGCCGAAAGACGTTGCGGTCACGCTGGAGCAGCGCAACTCGCTTGGCTTCGATCCGCGGTTATGGGCTGGCTTTCAGCGCGTGCTTGCGGCGATCGAGGAATGCGCGCCTGAGGGCATGCAGCCGGTGGAAGTCTTCGAGAGCCTGGAGCAACTGGTTCGCTCTCACTTTGCCAAACAAATCGAGGTCAAGGCGGATACATCGTCCGCTTGAAGGCACTGAAATAGCAAAGATAAATTCTACTGACGTCTACAGGCGTACAATCCTACGTACAAATTGCGTAGCAAGACAGATCGGTTCGCCTTACAATGTAAGCATCTGATTTGGCGACCCCGGCACTCGTTGCCCCCCGGCGCACCATCACCACAAACCGGGATCGCACCATGACCGACGACGACTTAGACCAGATCATCATTGCAATTGCCGCCACTGGCGCCGGCTTCAGGGGCTCGCACGCTGAGATCCGCAAGTCGCTGCGCGCTGCGGTGGGCACCGGCCACATGGCCTTCACCGGCTCTGTACCGGAGCGGGAGCGGCCCCGCGGTAAGCCGCACGCTTACACCACTGAAGGCAAGCCGGTGTGGAAGCGATGATAACCGCCGCCGACCTGGGCGAGCTTGCCCGCATGCTCCAGACCCACACGCCCCTTTGCCAACTGTCTGACATGGAGGTTCGAGCCGCACTCGAGCTCATGCAGCAGCGCGGCTACCGCATCACGAAGGCCAAGGCCAATGGCTGATCCCGTTCGCTATTCCGAAACTATCATGATCCGCTGCCAGCCCGAGATCACTGCGCTGGTCGATCGCGCGGCAAGGGCCAGGGGCAGCAAGCCGTCTGAATACGTCCGTCAAGCCCTTCTGGCGGGCCTACGTGCGGATGGCTTTGATCCGACTCCCAAGCCAAGCCCCACGGCAGGCGCGCTGTACGACTCTCTGGAGGGCCGGGAACGGTGGGCCTGGATCGACGGCGACGAGATCAAGTCCGTCAGCTATTTCGCGACCAATCCGAACGAGATGGACGACCAGAAAGCCTTGGGACGCACCTGGCTGCCGGTGAAACACTTCGACAGCAAGTCATTCATTGAGGCGCTGCACTGGCGCGAGAAGCCGGTGATCACCATCGCTGGCGATCACGTCCGCTGCGAATACCCGGTGGTTCTCAAATCGCTGGAGGCAGTCTGATGGCGCAAGGCGGCGTTATAAGCTGGTCGCAGACTGCGGCATCGAATGCGACAGCCGATCCGGCGGTGGGATGGAGCGAGGGGCAGGCGCCAAGCACGGTGAACGACAGCGCGAGGGCTCTTATGGCCTCCGTCGCGAAGTGGCGCGATGACATCTCGAGCATCATCGTCACGGGTGGGTCGGGGACCGCATACACCATTGTCAGCAATCAAATCCAGGATGGACAGAACCGAAATGGTTACACGATCCAATTCACGCCCGGCACGACCAACACGGGCGCGGTTACGCTCTCGGTCGATAGCCAGGCTGCAAAGCCGCTGCGTTTTCTGACGGGCGTGGATCTTCCGTCTGGTGTCTTGATCTCCGGCTCGCTGTATCAGGCTACGTTCCGAACTGCATCAGATGAATGGCTTCTACATTCGTTTGATAGTTCGATCTACGCCATCCCGATTGGAGCGAGCGTTGAGTATTGGGGCCCGACCGCGCCCAATTCGGCGTTCGTGATCCCGACCGGGCAGGCGATTTCGCGAACCACGTATGCCACCCTGTTTACACGCATTGGCACGACATACGGTGTCGGCGATGGATCGACCACGTTCAATCTGCCTAATCCTGCAGGGCGTGTGACCGTTCAGAAGGAAAGTTCGGCCTCGCTTCTGACCTCGACCTATTTCGGCGGCAATTCGACTGCGCTTGGCGCAACGGGTGGTGCCGAATCCCTCACATTGAGTGCCAGCCAAATCCCGTCGATTTCAGTAAGCGGCACTGTGACCGTTTATCCGGCCGGGAACAGCAATCTTTATGTGCCAACGGCGAACGGTAACCAATGGCTCTATGCGCCAGGTCCCAGCTCGGGAACGCTCTATTTCCCCTATCAGACAAACAATTCGATTGAGAGCAGCGCCAATTCGTTCAGCGCGTCAAACAGTATGACCTCGACTAATACGGGCGGCGCAGCACATCGAACCGTGCAGCCGACGATCATCTGCAATCGCATCATGAGGATTGCCTGATGCCCTGGACTGAGAAAACGCAGCAGTCCGAGACGTGGACCGACAACACCCACCGCAGTCGCCCGCACGTGTTCGATCCCGCCGTGTTCGATCCGGCGGTTTTTGACACCTATACGGCCGGCGCCTGGACGGCGAAGACCGAGCAGTCCGAAACCTGGACGGTTGTTCCCTAAATGGCGCTCACGATCACACACGCGACCCTGACGGGAGCGGCGGCCAATCCCAACTATCTCGTTGACGGTCCGAAATGGGACGCCAACCACACCATTACAGGAAGCATCGCTGCTTCCGAAATCACAAGCCCGGCCGCGCTCACCAAGACAGACGATACCAACGTAACCATTACGCTTGGCGGAACGCCGACAACGGCACTCCTCAAGGCCACCTCGATTACTGTTGGATGGACCGGCACGCTTGCAGTATCTCGCGGCGGCACTGGAGCAGCGACACACACGGCGCACGGTGTTTTGCTCGGTCAGGGCACTTCGGCAATTACCACCTTGAACGGAACGGTTGGCAACTCGAGCCTGCCGCTGATCTCGCAGGGTGAAAATCTGGATCCGGTCTATGCTCAGATCGGCTTCACGGCCATCAGCGGATGGGGCACGGGAGTAACAACCGCGCTTGCGGTCAATGTCGGCAGTGCCGGCGCCTTCGTCACGTTTAACGGCGCGTTGGGAACGCCTTCGTCTGGTGTTGCGACCAATCTGACAGGCACTGCATCCGGCCTGACCGCAGGCACATTCACGGCCGGCAGCGCCAGTAACCTCACATCTGGCACGCTACCCGCCGCCCGCACAAACGGGCACATGAACGGCACGGCCACTAACGATGCCGCGTCGGCTGGTGAGGTCGGCGAGCTGATCGGATCAACCGTTACATCGGGCTCTGCCGTATCACTCACGACAGCCACCAACGCGAATGTCACATCCATCAGCTTAACGGCTGGCGATTGGGACGTTTTCGGCGCCATCACCTACAATTACGACGGCACGACAAACGTAACGACGCAACTGTCGAGCATCTCCAGCACAAGCGCGACACTGGATAACACGCAAGGCAACTATTTCGTTTGGCGTTTTGGGTCCGGCGGGCTTGTCCCTCAAGCAGAGATGGGTGGCTTCACCATTGGCCCGGTTCGCAAGAGCCTTTCCTCGACGACGACAATCTACTTGGTTGCGCGGAGTGATTTCACCGTCAGTACGGCCAGTGCATACGGCCGGCTTTGGGCGCGCAGGGTGAGGTGATCATGCAGACCATTGGAGATTCTAAATGAGCGATGAAAATCGAAACGATGCCGGCCAATTCACCAGCGCCGAGCCATTGGTCGGTGAGCGCGCGGCCGAGGCTGCGGCTGGTTACATTCCACACGTAGAGGAGCCAGTAGAGAAGGGTCCCGAGGACGCCAAAGAGCTTGGCGAGAGCCTGGCAGAACTTCGCGGGCACAATGCCGAGCCAGAGCCTGTCCTTGGGTTGACGGATCCGGACGACACCGAGCCGAAGCAGGCGTTTTCGCAGGCTCAACTTGTCGATGCGATTGCCGAAGAGCGTAGAACGCATGATTCCCTGGTCGAGGTGGTCAACCAAGCCGAGATTGCGGCGTGGGCTGACAACTTGCGGGCTCATCTTGCACCAGAGCTGAACCCGGAAATCCTGAAGCAGCAGCCGAAGGAGACACAGGTTTCGCAACCTGCCGACAGCGAACCGGTCCCGGAGGGTCTCGATCCCGAAGTTCACAAGGCGCTGAAACACCCTCAGGTTCGCGAGGCGATCGAACAGGAGCTACTGAGGGCGGAAACGGTCAAGGGCGAGTACACGCAGGCCCTGCAGGCCGGCCAGCAGATGCTTCAGGCGACCGTGGCAGCGCTCGCGCCGCAGCTCGACGGAATGCCGCTTGAGCTTTGGCCGCAGGCGATCCAGAGCCTTGCTCAGGTCGATCCCGTGCGAGCCAACCTTGTCGCTGATACGCTTCAGAAGTGGGGCGCTATCCAGCAGGCGCAGCAACAAGTTCAGCAACAGCAGGCCTATGTCCAACACCAGCAGTTCGAGGCCACTGTAACGGCCGAGGATGCGCGGCTCGATGAGATGTTCGGCGGCGACAAAGCCGCGGCCGACGCGGCCAACGACGCAACAATCACCTACTTGTCCGAGCACGGAATACCGCGGCACCAAATGATGTCGGTGTTCAAGGCTAACCCGGTGCTCCAGACAGCGGAGGCGCGTCGCACCATCTGGGAGGCGGGTCAGTATCGCAAAATTCAGCAGGCGAAAGCTGCCGTAGCTGCAGCCAAACCCGCACCCCAGGTCCAGAGGCCGGGCATTGCCGCGTCTGCGGCAGAACGGCAGGCGTCCAGCGTAGATGCCAGAACCGCGAGAGCGAGGGCCAAGATCGCCAGCGGCAATGGTGACGCGAAAGACCTTGGTTCACTCATCGGAGCACTACGGAGAGCATGACATGACCGATAGCTTCCTAAAGAAAACCAGGGTTCAAGTTCGAAATCAGTTCGGCGTCGAGACCGATCCAGAGCGCCTTGCGAATGTGTTCGCGGTCTACGATCAGAAGCAGCGGGCGCAAATGCTCACCGATTGGGACATCGAGCGTGAGCGTGATGGCGGCGGGTATGAGGGCGACAATTCGCGTGAGACTGCCGAAAACTTTGGCTTGCGGGCGAGGATGGAGGCCATCCATCAGGCTTTGATGAAGGCTGGCCGATGACGAACCCCGTTCTCCGGGCCATCTCCAACCCGCTCGGTGATCCTGCCCTCGATGTCTTCCTGCACTGGTGCGACTTGAAGGGCGTCCGTCCGATGCCGCTGGCGCCGGCCGACATCGCAACGTTCGTCATGCAGTCGCAAGCGCTCGGGATCGAGAAGATTGCGGCGACGGTCGCGGCGATCTCGAAGACCTATCTCGCCAGAGGCTATGCCGATCCTACAGCCGGCGGCCCGGTGGGGGCAGCGCTCAACGCCATTGCTCCGATCGATCCGCCGCGCTCCTGGCCGAAGGAGCATAAGCACCGCTTCACGTCGATGCCTTATGACTTGCAAGCCTATGTAGCGTCGCATGAAGCGCGGCGCGAAAAGGTTGTGAGGCAGGCGCAGAACGAGGCCGGCGTTCTGCGGAATACTTTTGACGATATTCAGCGCTGGTTCTGCTGGGGGCCAGCTTATAGCGAGGCATCATGATCAAGCAAAAAACACCGTCCCTCGAGGATCGGATCAGACAAATCCGCGCGGAAGCCGACGCCTTCATTGATGCGAAGGCCGAGGAGCTGGCGGCAAAGACGCCGGGCGTTCCCCTGCAGGTGCTGCGCAACATCATCACGAATCGAAGCTTTGGATGCCAATGCCAAGCGATCCTGAACCTGGAGCAAGAATAAATGGCCGGCTTGCTTGACGGCATCACCGATCCCGAAGTGATGGCGCGATACGGTGAGCGCCAACGCATTGTCGAGCGCATCGCGGAGCAGATGGGCGTGAGCCTGCAGGAAGCGAGGTGGGCGCTCGAAGACTTCGAAACCAATCTTTGCCATTGCGGCCACACGTTACATTGAGGGAATGATGGAGTGGGTCAGGGACTTCCGCGAGGCTGGAGACCGCTTGGTCCGTTTGAACACGGACCTGGAGTTTTTCGCCGCCGAGCTTCTAAAGATAAGGCCGAAGGCGGGGGCGTTGGCGCCTTTCCTGTTCAATCCCGCGCAGCGTGAGTTGCATCGGATCATTGAAGAGCAGAAGGCAAAGACGGGCCGTGTTCGCGTCATCGTCCTGAAGGCTCGGCAGCTCGGTATCAGCACCTATATTGCCGCGCGCTTCTACAAGCAAACGACCAGCAATCCGGGCTTGCGGACCATCATCATCGGTCACGAAAAGCCGGCATCCAAAAACCTGTTCCAGCTTGTGAAGCGGTTTCATGAGCACATGCCCGAAGACTTGCGTCCATCGGTCGGGGCGTCGAACGCGGAAGAGTTGATCTTTGACAAGATCGATTCCGGGTATCTGGTTTCGGTCGCGACGGAAGAGGGCAGCGGCCGATCCGCCACGGCGCAGCAGCTTCACGCATCGGAGGCGGCATTCTGGAAAGACCTGCAAGTCCAGTTTGCGGCGTTGATGCAAACTATCCCGGATATCGACGGGACCGAGATCATCCTCGAGACGACCGGAAACAGCTTTAACGACTTCTACAAGCTTTGGCGCAAGGCCGAGGCTGGCGAGAGTGAATTTATCGCGGTCTTCCTGCCGTGGTCGCTGGACCCGGCGTACCGGGCTAGGGTACCCGACGACTTTGCGAGGACCGAGGAAGAGGACAAGCTAGCTGAGCTTCACGGCCTGGACGATGAGCAATTGCAATGGAGGCGGAACAAGATCGCCAACATGGCATCACCGGAATTGTTCTGTCAGGAATATCCGCTGACGGCAGATGAAGCTTTCATCGCTGCCGACTTTGACAGCTACATTCCTGCCGAACTCGTCCTGAAGGCCCGCAAGCGCGAGGCTGAGCCGACCGGATACCTGATCGTTGGCGTCGATCCCGCCGGCAAGGGTGCGGATAGCACCGCGATTGCGTGGCGCAAGGGATCGACAATCTACAAGCTGGAGAAGCGGCACGGGCTTGGAACGATGGAGGTGGCTGGCCTAGTTGCGAAGATTATCCGCGAAGAGAAGCCAGCCAAGGTCAACATAGACGTTACTGGCCTTGGCGTTGGCGTTGCCGATCGCCTGGACGAGCAGGGCTATGGTCACACCATCAATCGGGTGAACTTCGGAGGCAAGCCGATTGAACCGCCGCCGCTGGACGAAAACGGCAAGCCCGCTGGTGGGCCCGCCAATCGCCGGGCCGAATTGTACGTCAACCTCCGCAATGCGCTGGAGGAAGGCTTGTCACTGCCGGACAGCAACAGCCTGCAGGGTGACCTGACGTCGATCGGATACAAGTTCACCAGCGATGGGCGGCTTTTGCTGGAGTCAAAGGAGGACATGCGCCGCCGCGGCATACCTTCACCGGACGAAGGCGACGCTGTGGCGTTGTGCTTCACAGAACCGAATGGCTCGCCAGTCCCGCAGAGCGTTGCCAAGAACTTCAACAGAAAAATCGAATATCCGAATTACGGGATTTTTTGATGCCAGAGATCAAGAGTGTCTGGGTGCAGACTGCCGCGCCGCGATTGCCGGAATTTCCGGGAGCGGTGGAGCAGGGGTTCTATTTCGTCACTGATGGCCTGCTGACCATGTGCACCGAGAACGGCAAGCCCATTGGCAAGCCCTACAGGCTGCAGGAGGGCGATAAGCCGCACCGGATCGCCGGCCGGCTGCGCCTGCAGGCGTGGCAGCAAGAGCGCGGCAACAGCGATTTCAACCGGCCGCTGCGATATCGACCGCTGGGCATCGTCTGAAGCACATTAGATGACAGCTTCAAAATGACAGGTGTTACAGCGAAAGATATCGTGACGATCCGGACTGGGAACGGGGCGCAGGGTGGAAGCTTTGGCTTCGTCAACCCAGCAGAGCGGGCACAGATAGTCAGCGCCGCTCTTGACCGGAAACTTTGCCGCTCGCTCAAGCGCACCGCGCGCCTTATGGCGCTCCGCATCTATTTTCGCCTTCTGCTTCTCGATCTTCGAAAGTTCTTCGTCCAAACGCGCTATCTTGGCGTGCGCATGATCCGCAATTTCTTGAGCCTTTAGCTTCATTTCATCCGCAATGGTCGCCATCGATAACCCCCATTCGTCTTTCAGCTAGACGATACAACCGAAGCGGGCGTCCAAAGGCAATGCTCAAAAGGGGGTGAAATTGTTATAAGTTCTCAGTGTACGCCGCTAGGCCTCGCTTAGGTGGCGAGCTGCTATCGCCACAGCATTTGACGGTTGGTCAAACGGCGGAGCGTGTCGATGTTCAGTTTCCCCATGTAAAGGCGGTGTGCATAGGTTGGCCACTGAAAAAACTCGCGGCACCAAATCACTGGAATGCGCTTCTTTTTTCGCAGGTCAAACCGCGTGGGAACGTGAAGACCATGAGCGGCAATTTCTGCCGGCTTGTGAATGATCAGATCGCGAAGTTCATAGCGGAGACGCGTTGCGCTATCTTTGATGCTGGTGCCCTGCGACACTGTAATGATGGCTCGACCGAGTTGGTCGTTCGTTTCAATTTCTCTCACTAATACGGGACGGCATTTCCGGCCAGGAATGGACAAATCTTCCTCGTGAGGAAACCGACACCATAAGATGTCGTTTTCCTTTGGAAAGTCGGGGTCATCTAGGGGAAGATATGTCCACACCATCAAGGTGTGGAACTATCACGACTCGCGCTTATGTGACACCCAAGAGGCGCGCTCATCCTCAGCGATCTTGCGCATGAGTTTGGTTTGCTCTTCGGTGAGCTCGCGCGAATAGTCGTCCGCCTGAGACCGCGAAGGCATAATTGCGCTAACGGCCGTAACGGCGCGTTGATAAAGCTGCACAATTGCTGTCATCTGACTCGCTCCAGGTGGAACCTTATACTGCATCAGAGCCGTTAAGGTTTTCAACCATAGCTTTAGTGGCACTACCCACCAACTAGGTTTTACAAATATAGTTGCTGTTTGGGGTCGTACAGTGACGTACGTGACACACTTTCGTGTGCCGCCTTGGAACGAAGCGGGAACTAGCGCTTCGCGGGACCGTTTAGGGCCATTTCCACAAGTCGGCGGATGGCTTCAGGCCGCCCAGGTAAGTCGTCCTGCTGCCGGCGCCAATCGTCTATGGCCTTTAAGGCCGGCGTTGTGAGCCGCACATTGACCGCCTCCGACTCGACGGCCGGACGCCCTCTCGATTTTTTAGCGCTATTAATTGTTGACTTCATGAATTTATGATGTCATAAAATAGCAAGCCGGGCAAGTGCGGAAACATCCTGCCCGGCTCTAACCCCAAGCAAGGATGCGACCCATGCCCAAGGCTGAAAGCGTGCATAGCACGCCACGAACTTCTGCGTCTTCATCACACCACAGCGCCCCAGGCGCCGTCCAATTGTCTTCACCTCCAGTGATTCCAACCAGTCCCGCCGCTGCAGGGCAGGGAGTCAAAAACGAGCCAGAACCATCCAGCGTTTCGGAGATTCCTTCGGGCGGGGCTGCAGTCAACAGGAGGTCAGTTATGAATATGTTTGTTGGCGCGACCATTGCAGGCACAGCTATTCCGACGCAGCCGGCCACGGCCGAGCCGGCGCACCAAGCGTGCCCGATCCCCGACGACAGCGTGCTGCTAAAGCTGGAAGAGCAGTTCTTCGAGCAATACGAACTAGGCACGGCGTACCATGACGAGATCCTCAAGCTCTCAGAGATCTGGCAGGCTGAAAGCGAGCGGCTGTACAAGGAAGCTCTTTCCAGAGAAGTGCAGGCAGGTACGTATCTAACCCCTCAAGAAAGATGGGACCTCGTTACCAAAATTCCCGAGTGCGTCGAGCACAATCGGCTGTGCAAGCTGCAGGACGTACACTTCGGAAAAATGGAAGACCTCGTGAAGCAGATGTGGGCGATACCCGCGCAAACCCCGGAGGGGCGCCGGGCTAAAGTCATGGTGGCGCTGCGCCTGCTGCCCGCCGAGTGGCGAGAGGTAGATGCCGACTACGGCATCCGGGAGACCCGACAGCTCTTAATCGAGTTCGTCGGCGGCGAGCCGGGGGCACAACTGCGCGATCAGTTCGAAGGCGACGCGCAGGGAGGCGTGTGATGTCAGACCACCTGATAGATCAAGCCTGCGAGTTGTACTGTCACGGCATCGCCCGGATTGAGACCTTGGGGCCGGTTCGTCGGATTATTTTCACCACGCCAGACACGGCGAGCCCGGGCTACCAGAGCGTGGTGATCAAGCTGATCATGACTGCCGAGCTTTTGGCGACGCTGGCATACTTGGCGGCGGGTGCGGATCGAAATGCTATCTCGCCGGCATTGCTTGCGCTCGAAACCCACACGGCGAATTAGATACCTACCCGGGGTATTTAAGGGCCCGCCGGTTCACGCTGGCGGGCCTAGTCATTCCAGAACCTCGTACTCAAAGGCCACGCCTTCGGGATCGTTCTCCGCGAACCAAGTTTCGGCCGCGTCCTGGTTGGCGAAGACCTTGAGGTGCTCGGGATCGCCAACCTGCTTAGCGGTGTTGACGTAGACAAAGACTGTCATTCGTCCCTCTTGAGCTTGCGCTTGCCCCAATGGTGGGTTTTTCGATCGGTACTGAAGACCCGTTCGAGGTGACGGTTCAACGCTCGCATGACACCGATCCGGGCTAGCATCGTTGGGCCGCCGCGTTCTGCAACGAGGATTAGCGCTTCCATTGCCGCTTGCCATTCGGGCGCCGCGTGCTCGGCCTTCGGCAGCTTCATGATGTAGCTGGCGGCATCCTTCAATGTGAGGAGCTGCCGGCCATTCGGAAGCGGTATTGGATCCTCAAACGAGGCGGACCAGGGCAATAAAATCTACTCGGGGCAATGATCTTGCGTGTTCCGCCCCAGCACAGCCCATTTGTAGCGGCTTGTCATCTCGTTCACGTTTTGTACTATCCCCGCAGGGAGCTGGTGATGACAGAAACGCTACGGTGGTACGACGAGAGCGCGGACAACTCGCCATGGATCAGGGCGCTTGCTGAAGTGCGTCAGCGTGCGGCACGCGAGGGCTACTGTTTCCAACACGTGCAGGCAATCACCGTGGCGATCGACCAGTACGCAGAGAAGGCGCTGGGCAACCGCGACTACTTTCTCAACAAGCCCTACAGCATCGGCGGGTCTCGAAAGGCCGGTGACGTGCCGTGACCTCGAAGGCGTCGCTGGCGCCACGCCGCAATGAAAAGAGCGGCGACCGCGGCGAGCGTGACGATAAGGCCGATGGTGTCAGTGTCGAAAAATGATTGTGCGTTGGATTGTACGTACGCTTCCCATAAACCAAATTCTTGAATGAAATCAAATGGTTCTGGCGGAAGGGGTGGGATTCGAACCCACGGTACCCTTGCAGGCACGCCGGTTTTCAAGACCGGTGCCTTAAACCACTCGGCCACCCTTCCTTGCCTTTACGATCAAGCGCTTAGCCGATGCGACGGTGAAAACACAAGAGAAGAAATTTGGATTTGGCGGCGCCCAAGCCGGGAAGGGCGATGAAGCGCTGCTGTCCCGTCGGGCAAGACGGACAGTCACGTCGACGTTGTATGGAGCACTTCACACGCGCCTGGATCATGATGGAGCGGCATCAGCCGCAATGCGGGCGCTTGCCAATTCTGCCGGGATCGCATCGTCCCGGTGCCGTCGCCGCAATTGGTTCGTGTCCTTGTTCAACCGAACGCAACGGCCAGCAGGCCGGAGCACAGCAGCACGAAGCTGGCAGTCGCCAGCGCAAGAAATCCGTTGGAGACAATGTCGTGGTTGCTCATCAGATACCTACCACACCAGATGCTCGTCCGAATTTACTAGACCTTTCCGAATCCCCGATCGGAACTACCGAGCCATTTCTCTCTGAAGCCGGGCGGCTACCGCCGCCGGCCTTCAAAACTCACGCTCTGGAACGATAGCCTTCAAATGCATGGGCAAGAAAAATGCCTGCGCTCACCAGGCCCATCAACGCTGTTACTGTCTCGATCATCGCACAAATCCTTTGCGCCCCTGCAACGCACAGAACGACTGCATCGTTGCACAGTCAAAAAGATTCACGGGCTGGAATCGCATATCGGTCGTGAGTGATGATTTGGTGCAACAGATTGTCTGAAAGCGGCACAGGAAGGCTATGACGAAGGGCGCATACACTGTGAATCGAAGCGTTGCGCCCAGTTCGACGGAGCGCGAAGCAACCATTCATTCACCACGCGGGACCAGACCCCATTTCCGCCGTGTTCGGGTTGCGATATCTTCATCATGTGATGCGGAGGTGGGCCGCATCGTGGGGTAAGGCCGCAACGCTTCGACATAGGCAGTCGGCCGCTAGAAATGGTAACTGGGGTGATGGGGATTCGACGGCCAACAACAATCGTTCTGGCAGTTCGTGGTACTGTTGCCATGGCAACATGCCTTGTCCTTGCCAATTGTGCCTCGTCGGACAAATTCGCCAGGCGGATCGACCCCAAATATGGCGTCTCCTCCAGCCCCCGCGTGGTGGCGTTCGGAGAGCCCGTGCCGAAGGGCGGGGGAACTTACCGTATCGGCAAGCCCTACACCGTCGCGGGCCGGGTCTACGTGCCGGAAGAGGATCCGAACTATCGCGCCGAGGGAATGGCTTCCTGGTATGGCGACGATTTCCACGGCCGGTTGACCGCCAATGGCGAGGTTTTCGATATGACCTCGCTGACGGCGGCCCATCCGACCCTGCCGATCCCGAGTTACGCTCGCGTCACCAATGTCCGGAACGGCAAGTCGCTGATCGTCCGCGTCAATGACCGCGGTCCGTACCACGGCAACCGCCTCATCGACGTCTCGAACAAGGCGGCGGAACTGCTAGATTTCAAAGCAAATGGTGTCGCTCGGGTGCGGGTTGAATATGTCGGCCGGGCCCCGCTTGAGGGTTCTGACGACCGCCAGCTCCTGGCGACGCTGCGGACCGGCGAGCCCGCGCCGTCCCCGGCTACGGTCCGGGTCGCCTCGGCCCGCCCGTTTGTTCCAGAGATGCCGTCGTCCGCGGGCCGAATCCGGGGCGAGGTGCCGATGCCGGAGGGACGGCCCTATAGCCTCGGCAATACCTCGGCGGACTACGCCTCGATCAACGCGACCTCGGAAATGTCGGCCTCCGGCCGCTCGCGCGGCCGTGCCGCGGAAAATCCGCGCGCAGTGTCCTACGAGAACGAGGCCAGCTATGCGGCACCACGCCAGGCTTACCTGCCGGTCGATCCGCGTGGTCCGAGCGAAGTCCTCAGCGGGCGCGGGCTGTACTAGATAGCGTCTTCAAGCGAAAGCCTGGCCCGGACTTGATCCAGCGTGGCGCCCGGTTCGAAGAAAGCGCGTCGAATATAGCTACTCCTTCAGGAAGGCGATCAGGGCAGCGTTGACCTCATCGGGCCGCTCCTGTTGAATCCAGTGGCCGGCCCCGTCGAGTATGAGCTTTTGCCGCAAGTTCGGCAGCACGCGCCCCATCTCGTTGACCAGCTTGGCGCCGATCAGCCCGGTGATGACGCCATCCTTCGATCCCGCGATGAACAGCGACGGCTGGTGGATTTGCGCGCCCTGCCAGGGTGCGGTCAGTTCCCAATTGCGGTCGATATTGCGGTACCAATTCAGTCCGCCGCGAAAGCCGGACTCCTGATAGACGGCCGCGAAATAGGCGAGGTCGGCCTCGGTCAGCCAGCCCGGCAATGGCCGATCAGGATCGGCGCCAGCGAGAAATCCCTTGCCCTCCTGAACAAATTGGTGGGCCGCCGGATCAGAGAACCCGCGCCCCGCCAGCACGATTCGCATGGTCGCTGAGACATCGCGCTCGAACTCGGCCTCTGCCACGCCCGGCGCCTGAAAATACTGCCAGTAGAAATTGGTGATGCCGTTGTTTCGCAAGGTCTCCAGCGGCAGGCCGCGTCCGCGGGAAGGGGGCGGAACACTGAGGCCCGCCACCTTGGTAAAGATATCGGGCCGGAACATCGCCGCGTGCCAGGCGACCGGCGCGCCCCAGTCATGGCCGACAATGACGGCCTGCTTTTCGCCAAGTGCCGCCACCAGCGCAACCATGTCGCCGACATTGTGGAAGATGGTGTAGGCGCCGACGTCCGCCGGCGCGCTGGTCCGGCCAAACCCGCGCATGTCGGGGGCTACGACATGGAAACCGGCTTCCGCGATGGCGCCGACCTGGTGCCGCCAGGAGTAGGATAATTCGGGCCAACCCATGGCAGAGCAGCACCAGCGGCCCCTGGCCCTGTTCGAAAACAAAGAAGTCGAGCCCGTTGACGGAAATAGTGCGTGAGGTTGGCATCGCGTTTCCGCCCTGTTTTTCGTATCTTGTCCGGAAATTGCAGCATCGCAACGATACGTTTCTTCGTTCGGCACCGCAATCAGATCGACACGGCCACAAGTCCAAAAACCTGTGTTGTTTGCGATACTTCCAACTGTTAGAACGCACGGATTCAGGACATCGCCGATGGCACCAGAAACTTCCGTTTCCCGTAAATCCGACACGGCGGCCATCATCCCGTGGCGCGGCCTGATGGCCGCTGTCTTCGCGCTCTCGGTCGGCTGGGGCGGCATCGTGTATGCCGCCAACAACAGCGTGCAGGGCGCTCCGAAGAAGGACGACGGCGGCTTCGATGGCGATGCGCCGACCGCGATCCTGATCGAGGCTTCCAGCGGCAGCGTGCTGTTCGAGAAGAACGCCGACGAATTGCGGGCGCCATCCAGCATGATGAAGCTGATGACGGTGGAGGTGGTGTTCGACGCCATCAAGCAGGGCAAGGTCAAACCGACAGACGAATATCGGATCAGCGAGAACGCCTGGCGCAAGGGCGGCGCGCCGGCCGGCGGCTCGACGATGTTTGCCATTCTCAACAGTAAGGTGTCGGTGGACGACCTGCTGAAGGGCGCGATCATCCAGAGCGGCAACGATTCCTGCATGGCGCTTGCCGAAGGCATGGCTGGCAACGAGCGGATTTTTGCCGCCGACTTCATGACCAAGCGGGCGCGCGAGCTCGGCCTGACGAAATCGACCTTCGGAAACTCCAGCGGGCTGCCGGACCCTGCCAACAAGATGACGGTTCGTGAACTGGCCAAACTCGCCCGCCACCTGATCCTCGCCTATCCCGACATGTACAAATTGTTCGGAGAGAGAGAATTCACCTGGAACAAGATTCGGCAGCAGAACCGCAATCCGCTGCTGAACACGCTAAATGGTGCCGACGGGCTGAAGACCGGCTACACCAAGGAGGGCGGCTACGGCATGGTCGGCTCCGCCTTGCAGAACGACACGAGGCTGATTGTCGCGATCAACGGACTGGAAGATTCCGACGATCGTGCCTCAGAGGCCAAGAAGATGCTGGAATGGGGTTTTCGCAATTTCGAGACGCGCACGCTGTTCGCGGCCAACCAGCAGGTCGGCTATGCCAAGGTGTTTGGCGGCGAAAGCCGCTCGGTGAAGCTTGCCAGCCCCGAGCCGATCAAGGTGATGGTACCGAAGAACGGCAGTGAGAAACTGATCGCGCGAATCGTTTACAAGGGCCCGGTCCAGGCGCCGATCCAGTCCGGCCAGCAGGTCGGCGTCGTCAAGGTGTGGCGCGGCGCCAATATCGCCGTGGAGGCACCGGTCTATGCCGCTGAAGCGATCGGCACTGGTTCGACCGTGCGTCGTGCAATCGACGGGGTCAGCGAGCTCGTCATCGGCGTGTTCCGCGCGAGCGCAGAGAAGCTCTGAGCATGACCCAGGCAACGCTGCAGCGGCCTTCCGGACGCGGGAAGTTCATTACGTTTGAAGGCGGCGAGGGCTCGGGCAAGTCCACGCAGATCAAGAAACTCGCCGAGCGCCTTGCCGCGGCAAAGCTGCGTACCATCGTCACCCGCGAGCCGGGCGGCTCGCCGGGGGCGGAAATCATGCGGCATCTCGTGTTGTCGGGAATGGGCAAGCTGCTGGGACCGGACGCCGAGACGTTGCTGTTCGCCGCCGCACGCGACGATCACGTTCGCACCGTCATCCAGCCCGCACTCAGCCAGGGAACATGGGTGCTGTGCGACCGCTTCTCGGATTCGACCCGCGCCTACCAGGGCAGCCTGGGCCAGGTCTCTCCGCTCGTGCTCAACGCCATGCAGCGCGTCACCATCGGTGACCTGAAGCCGGACCTCACCATCATTCTGGACATCCCGGTTGAAGTTGGTTTGCAGCGCGCGACCGCTCGCCGCGGCAGCGGCGTGCCTGACCGGTTCGAGTCGGAAGACCTGCAATTCCATCAGGACCTGCGCGACGCCTACAAGCAAATCGCCGCCGAAGACCCGCAGCGCTGCGTGCTGATCGACGCCAATGCCGATGCCGACACGGTTGCTGCCCGCGTCTGGACGGCGCTGCGCGAGCATGTGTTCGCGGTCCCGAGCCCGGCGGGGACGACATGAGCGCGCGCAAGGTCGAGCAGGAAACGGCGGTCAAACATCCTCGCGAAACGGCCGATCTGTTCGGTCACCGCGAGGCGGAGACGGCCCTGCTGAATGCCTATCGCAGCGGCCGCATTCCGCATGCCTGGCTGATCGGCGGCCCGCAGGGCATCGGCAAGGCGACGCTGGCCTATCGCATGGCCCGTTTCGTGCTTGCTAATCCCAATCCATTGCTGCCTTCGGTGCAGCGCGCCGAGACGCTTGCGCTCGATCCGGGCGATCCGGTCGCGCGCCAGATCACGGCCGGCGCCCATGGTGGCCTGCTGGTGCTGGAACGAGGCCTCAACGATCGCGGCGTGATGCGGACAGTCATCACCGTGGATGAGACGCGGGAGACGATCTCGTTTTTCGGCTCGACCGCGGCGGTCGACGGCTGGCGCGTATGTATTGTCGACACCGTCGACGAGCTCAATCCAAACGCCGCTAACGCGCTGCTCAAGATTCTCGAGGAGCCGCCGCACCGATCGCTGTTTCTGCTCGTCAGCCATTCGCCGGCGCGGGCCCTGCCCACGATCCTGTCCCGTTGCCGCAAGCTGCCGCTGCGGCCGCTTGCGACCGGCGACGTCGTGCGCGCGGCGGCGCGAGCCGCCGACATCGCACCCGATGATGCCGTGCTGTCGGAAGCTGCCGACGCGTCGGAGGGGAGCGTGTCCCGCGCACTGACGCTGCTCGGCGGCGACGCGCTGAAGCTGCAGCAGCGGACCGCGGCGCTGCTGGCGACGCTGCCGCAGGTCGATCCGCGCGAGCTGCATGCGCTTGGCGATGCGCTGGGCACCAGCGACCGGGTGGCGCTGGCTGCTTTCATCGACGGCATCGATCGCTGGATCGGCGAAAAGCTGCGCGTCGACGATGCCAATGCAAATCTGCCCCGCCTTGCACGGCTGGCGGAGGTATGGGAAAAGATCATCCGCGCCGCGCGCGACACCGAAGCGTACAATTTGGAGCGAAAACCGCTGGTTTTCTCGGTGTTCGGGATGCTCGCGGACGCGACGCGGTAACCCTCCGCCGGATATCAATTCCGACAATCTATGAGCAATAAAGGAATTCGTGGTGGCGACGGCTGCAAAGAAAGCTTCGAAAAAGCGCAAGGCGAAGAAGGTTCGCAAATCGCCGCCCGCTAGCGCCAGCAAGAAGGCGGCGGCGAAAAAGCGTGCAGCCAGGAAAAGTGCGACGAAGAGCAAGCGCGTCGTGAAGAAGGGCGGCAAGGCTTCGAAAAAGGCTGCAAAGAAGGCTTCGAAGAAAGCGGCGAAGAAGTCGACCAAAAAAGCTGCCAAGAAAGCTGTCAAAAGATCGGCGAAGAAATCCGTTACGAAAACGCCGTCGAAGAAGCGCGCGGTAACGCCGCAGGAAGCGAGCCCTGCCGTTCAAGCGGCGCCGGTCGCAGAAATTCCGAAGCCCGCCGCACCACGCGCAAAGCCGGCTCCCGTCGCCAGGCCGGCAGCGCCCGCCGAACGCGATACCTACTTCATCACGACCGCGATCGCCTATCCGAACGGCCTCCCGCATATCGGGCACGCCTATGAGGCGATTGCGACCGATGCGCTCGCGCGGTTTCAGCGGCTCAACGGCAAGGACGTCTTTTTCCTCACGGGCACCGACGAGCACGGCCTCAAGATGGTGCAAACCGCTGAAGCTGAAGGAATGGGCGTCGCTGAATTGGCCGCGCGCAATGCCGGCCGGTTCAAGGAGATGGACGAGCGCCTCAACGTCTCGTTCGATCGCTTCATCCGCACCACGGAGCCTGACCATCATCGCTCGGTTCAGGTGGTCTGGGATCGGATGCAGCAGAATGGCGATATCTATATCGATACCTATTCCGGCTGGTATTCGGTGCGCGACGAAGCCTATTACGCCGAGGAGGAAACCGTCCTCGGCGAGGACAATGTGCGCCGTGGCCCGCAGGGCTCGCCGGTCGAGTGGGTAGAGGAGAAGAGCTACTTCTTCAAGCTATCCGCATATCAGGACCGCTTGCTGCAACTCTACGAAAGCCAGCCGGATTTCATCGGCCCGGATTCACGCCGCAACGAGGTCATCAGTTTCGTTAAGAGCGGTCTGAAGGATCTGTCGATTTCGCGCACGACGTTCGACTGGGGCGTCAAGGTGCCGAACGATCCCGAGCACGTGATGTACGTCTGGGTCGATGCACTGACCAACTACATCACCGGCGTTGGCTTTCCCGACGAGAGCGATCCGAACTGGCGCTACTGGCCGGCGGACGTGCACGTCATCGGCAAGGACATTATTCGCTTCCACGCGGTGTACTGGCCGGCGTTCCTGATGTCGGCCGGGATTCCCGTGCAGAAGCGGGTTTACGCGCACGGCTTCCTGTTCAGCAGGGGCGAGAAGATGTCGAAGTCGGTCGGCAACGTCGTCGATCCCTTCAATCTGGCCGATCAGTATGGCGTCGACCAGATGCGCTATTTCTTCCTGCGCGAGGTGCCGTTCGGACAGGACGGCAATTACAGCCATGAAGCCATCGTCGCGCGCATCAACGCCGACCTCGCCAACGATCTCGGCAATCTGGCGCAACGCTCGCTGTCGATGATCGCAAAGCAGCTTGGTGGTGTGCTGCCGGAGCCCGGTGAGTTCACCGATAACGACAAGGCGATCCTGGCGCAGGCCGACGCCATGCGGGAAGTCTCGCGCACCGCGATGGCGACGCAACAGATCCATCAATGGCTGAACGCGGTGTGGGCCGTGGTGGCAGAGGCCAACCGCTATTTCGCGGGCGAGGCGCCCTGGGCGCTGGCCAAGACCGATCCTGACAGACAGAAAACTGTGCTGTACGTGACGGCGGAGGTGGTGCGTCAGGTCGCCATTCTGACGCAGCCGGTGATGCCGGATGCGTCGGCCAAGCTGCTGGATAGCCTCGGCATTCCGAACGAGAAACAAGCGCGCGATTTCGCGGCACTTGCCACGCGGATTGAGCCGGGAACGACACTGCCGCCACCGGTCGGCGTATTTCCGCGCTACGTCGAACCAAAGGTGGATTGAGCCGTTTGCAAGCCATGCTCGTCGACAGCCACTGCCATCTCGACTTCCCGGATTTTGCCGAGGACCTCGACGCCATCGTCGCGCGCGCCGAGGCCGCCGGGATCGGCCGCATCGTCACGATTTCGACCCGGGTCAGGCGGCTCGGCGGGCTGCTCGCGATCGCCGAGCGGTTCCCCAACGTCTATTGCTCGGTCGGCACTCATCCGCATCAGGCCGATGAGGAAGACGGCATTCCCGCCAGTGAGCTGATCGAGTTGACGAAGCATCCGAAGGTCGTGGCCTTAGGGGAGGCGGGGCTCGACTATTTCTATGAGCACGGCTCCCGCGAGGCGCAGGAGCGCGGCTTTCGCGCGCATATCGCGGCGGCGCGAGCCACTGGATTGCCGCTGGTGATCCATACGCGCGAAGCCGACGAGGATTGCGGCCGCATTCTCGAAGACGAGGTGGCGAAGGGAGCGTTTCGGGCGGTGCTGCATTGCTACACCGGTGGGCGCGAGCTGGCGATGAAGGCAATTGCGTTGGGCCTGTCGATCTCGTTCACCGGCATTTTGACGTTCAAGAAGTCGGAAGCCTTGCGCGAGCTCGCGGCCGAACTTCCGGCCGACCGCATCATGGTCGAGACCGACTCGCCTTATCTGGCGCCCGGCAAGTTTCGCGGCAAACGCAACGAGCCGTCCTACGTGGTCGAAGTCGCCAAGGTGCTGGCGGAAACGCGTGGCGTCTCGCTGGAAGAGATTTCGCGGCAGACGACCGAAAACTTCTTCCGGCTGTTCTCGAAAGTGCCGGCGCCAAAGGTCGCGGCATGAAGTTGACGCTGACGATCCTCGGCTGCGGCTCTTCGGCCGGCGTACCGCGCCCGGCACTCGGCTGGGGTGCCTGCGATCCCAACAATCCGAAGAACCGTCGCCGCCGCTGCTCGCTGCTGGTCGAGCGCACGGGTGCCCACGGCACCACGCGGATCGTGATCGACACTTCGCCCGATCTGCGCGAGCAGTTGATCGATGCGGAGGTCGATCACATCGACGCGGTGTTCCTGACGCATGAGCACGCCGACCAGACCCACGGCATCGACGACCTGCGTTCGGTCGTGCTGCACCAGCGCCGCCGCATTCCCGTCTACTTCAACCAGTCGACCGCCAAAGACATCATGGCGCGGTTCTCTTACTGCTTCATCTCGCCGGAAGGCAGCGACTATCCGCCGATCCTGACGCGCCATGCGATCGAAGCGGGCGAAAGCCACACCACCGAGGGGAGGGGCGGCCCGGTGAAGCTATCCGCTTTCCTGGTTCACCACGGCAAGATTCCCGCGCTGGGCTTCCGGATTGGGGCCGCCGCCTATACGCCGGACCTCCATGACGTTCCCGAAGAGAGCTGGCCGGCGCTGGAAAACCTCGATCTCTGGATCGTCGACGGGCTGCGTTATGCCGGGCATCCCAGCCATTTCAGCGTCAACGACGCGCTGTCCTGGATCGAGCGCTTCAAGCCGAAGCAGGCTGTCATCACCAACATGCATTCCGACCTCGACTACGAGGTATTGCGCCAGAGCCTGCCGCCGGGCGTGATCCCGGCCTATGATGGTTTGCGGCTGACGTTGAACAGCGCAGGCTGAGTCTGCCGCGGCAAGTCTGCGCGCCGGACGCGGAGGGACGTCGATGATTGGTCTGTTCTTTGAAGTCCAGACAAGGCCCGGGCACCGAGATCAATATCTCGATCTTGCGGCCTCGCTGAAGCCCGAGCTTGAAGCGATGGGCGGCTGTCTCTTCATCGATCGCTTCAGGAGTTTGACACGGGAGAACCTGCTGCTGTCCTATCAGATCTGGCAGGACGAGGGGGCCCTGACGGCGTGGCGAGCCCATGCTCACCATCACGACGTCCAGACAATCGGCCGCGAGAAGGTCTTTTCGGACTATCGCATCCGGGTCGCCCAGGTGATCCACGAAGCAAAGCCCGGCCAGCCGATCTGGCAACCCGAGCGGCGTACGCCTTACAACGATCCCGCAAGGCGCAAGCCGACTTATGTGCTGGCGGCGGAATCGAAGAACGCGACGCTACCGGCCGCGACCGAATTGCGCCGAGACGCTTTCGCAAGCGTCTATCGTGAGGGGCACTTCGCGCATTTGATCGATCTACCAGACGATCAAGCCGGCATCGAATTCGGCGCCCGGCTGTTTGCCGATCCGACAACACAGTACTTCCGCGTTTTCGAGGTCATGCGCGACTACGGCATGTTCGAACGCACGGAGGCGCCGCAGTACTACCGGCCGGTAGAACGATCGTAGGGTGGGCAAAAGGCGCGTAAGCGCCGTGCCCACCATCGCTCGTCGAACTTCCCAAGCGTGGTGGGCACGAGCGTGGTGGGCACGCTTCGCTTTGCCCACCCTACGAAATTACGCCGATATCGCCTTTGCCGAGTCCACCTGATTGCGCAGCATGAATTTCTGGATCTTGCCCGTGGACGTCTTCGGGATGACGCCAAACACGACGGCCTTGGGCGTCTTGAAGCCCGACATGTGGCTGCGGCAGAAAGCGATGATCTCGGCTTCCGTCGCCTTGGCGCCCTCCTTCAACTCGACGAAAGCGCAGGGCACTTCGCCCCATTTCGGGTCGGGCTTGGCAACCACGGCGGCAAACAGCACGGCCGGGTGCTTGTACAGGATGTCCTCGACCTCGACGGAGGAGATGTTCTCGCCGCCGGAGATGATGATGTCCTTGGAGCGGTCCTTGATGATGACGTAGCCGTGCTCGTCGAGCACGCCGAGGTCGCCGGTGTGAAACCAGCCGCCGGCGAAGGCTTCCTGCGTCGCCTTCTCGTTCTTGAGATAGCCCTTCATCACGATATTGCCGCGGAACATGACCTCGCCGATGGTTTCGCCATCGCGCGGCACCTCCTGCATGGTCTGCGGGTCGAGCACGGTGACGGCTTCCTCCAGCGGGTAGGGCACGCCCTGCCGGCGCTTCATCTGGGCGCGTTGGTCGGCGGGCAGTTCCTCCCAGCCCGGCTGCTCAGCGCAGACGGAGGCGGGGCCGTAGACTTCAGTCAGACCGTAGACATGCGTCAGCTTGATGCCGATGCTCTCGGCGCCCTCGAGCACGGCGACCGGAGGTGCTGCGCCCGCGATCAATCCGACCACGCGGCGAGCCTTGTCGCCCTTGGGCGCACCGGGCGCGTTGATCAGCGTGTTGTAGACGATCGGCGCACCGCACATGTGGGTGACGCCGTGATTTTGGATCAGCTCGAAGATTTTTGCGGGATCGACCTTGCGCAGGCAGACATTGATGCCGGCGGCGGCAGCGACGGTCCACGGGAAACACCAGCCGTTACAGTGGAACATCGGCAGCGTCCACAGATAGACCGGATGCTGGCCGAGATTGCCGGCCAGAATATTGCTGACAGCATTGAGATAAGCGCCGCGGTGATGGGTCACGACGCCCTTGGGGTTGCCCGTGGTGCCCGAGGTATAGCTGAGCGCAATTGCGTCCCATTCATCGCCGGGAAGCCTTGCGACGAAGGCCGGATCGCCCGCCGCGACCGCCGCCTCGTACTCGATCTCGCCAATCCGCTTGCCGCCCGCAAACGCCGCATCATCGACATCGACGACGTACGGCTTTGGTCCCTTCATCAGCGTCAGCGCTTCCGCAATCACACCGGCAAATTCAGGATCGACCAGGATGATTTTCGCGCCGCCATGGTCGAGCTGGAAGGCAATCGAGGGCGCGTCGAGCCGGATGTTCAGCGCGTTCAGCACGGCGCCCGCCATCGGTACGGCGAAATGCACCTCGTTCATCGCGGGTACGTTGGGCAACATCGCCGCAACCGTGTCGCCGACGCCGATACCCCGCGCGGCGAGCCAGGACGCAAAGCGCCGGCAGCGCGCATAGGTCTCGGCCCAGGTAAAGCTGCGGCCTTCATAGACCGTGCTGATGTGATCGGGATAAACGGCTGCGCTGCGGGCAAGGAAACTGAGCGGCGTCAGCGGCACGTAATTCGCCGGCGTCTTGTCCAATCCGATCGAATACTGGTTCTGGGCTGCGCTCATCGGCTGTGTCCCATCTACAAAGGTTTGACCTTACAAGAACCCGATGGAAATCCACGGGAAGATCGCCACGATAATCAGGCCGACCATCAGCGCCAACAGGTAACCCCAGATCGGCCGGATACCCTCGGCCGGATCGACGCGCCCGATGGCACAGGCCGCATAATAGCCCACTCCGAAGGGCGGCGCGAATAGCCCGATACCCATCGCAAGAATAACGATCATCGCGTAATGGACCTCGTGGACGCCGACGGCACGGGCGATCGGAAACAATAACGGCCCGAACAGCACGATCGCCGGAATCCCCTCGAGCACGCTGCCCAGGATCACGAAGGCCACGATCGAGACCGCGATGAACGTCGCCGAGCCACCGGGCAGGCCGGTCATGGCGGCCGCCAGCGTCCGCGAAAAGCCGGACTGCGTGAGGCCCCAGGCCATGCCGGTGGCGCAGCCGATGATCAGCAAGATCGCGCCCGACAGGCACGCGGTCTCGACCAACATTGGCACGATCCGGCGCCAGTCGAAATTGCGGTAGATCAAGAGACCGTAAATCAGGTAACCGACGATAAAGGCATAGACGATGCCGATGGTGGAAACCTCGGTTGCGGTCGCAATGCCTTCGACCACGGCGTAGCGGATCACGAATGGCAGCGCGATGGCGGGCAGGGCGATGAGAAACGCGCGGACGACCTCATTGGCGCTCGCCCGCGTGACGTGCCGCAGATCTTCCTTCCGGTAACGCCACCACACCAGCGCCGACAGCGTGATCGCCAGCACCAGGCCGGGCAGCAGGCCGCCGGTGAACAGCGCCGCGATCGATACTCCCGTGACCGAGCCGATGGTGATCAGCACGAGGCTCGGCGGAATGGTCTCGGTCTGCGCGCCCGTGGCGGAGAGGAGGGCGACCAGATCGCCCGGCTTGGCGCCGCGCGCCTTCATCTCGGGAAACAGCACCGGCGCCACGGCAGCCATATCGGCGGCCTTGGAGCCCGAGATACCCGATACCAGATACATCGCGCCGACCAGCACGTAATGCAGCCCGCCGCGGACATGGCCGAGCAAGCTCGCCAGGAACGCCACCATGGCGCGCGCCATGCCGGTCATTTCGATCAGCAGGCCCAGGAACACGAACAGCGGCACCGACAAGAGGATGAGGTGGCTCATGCCCTCGTCCATGCGCCCGACCAGCACCATCAGCGGCGTACCCGTGGTCAGCGCCAGATAGCCGTAGGTCGCCAAGCCAAAGCCGAACGCAATCGGCACGCCGGCGAACACGCAGAAGCCGGCCACGCCGACAAAGAAGATGATCAGATTGAGGTTGCCGAGCGGTTTGAGCGAGCCCCTGAGCAGCCAGAATATCGCGATGACAAGTGCGACCGACAGGATCGCGCCCAGCACCGTGCGAACGTTGCCGACGCGGGCCAGACGCAGCAGCGCGAACAGCGCCATCAGCGCAATGCCGACCGGCAGCGCCGCGGCGCGCCAGCTATTGAGGATCTGCAATGCAGGCGTGGTGATGTAGCTTTCCTCGTAGGCGTATTCGTAGGCTGGCCAGGCAATCAGGATGAGAAACGCCAGGGCGGCTGCTGTCGCCACCAGATCGAGATAGGCGCGCATGGCGGGCTTCGCGTTGGCGACGACCGCCGTCATCCGCATGTGCTCGGCGCGGCGGAATGCTACGGCGGCGCCGAGCATGGCGAGCCACAGGAACAGGATTGAGGCCAGTTCGTCAGACCAGATCAGCGGCCGATGCAGCGCGTAGCGCGCCACCACGCCGGCAAACAGGATGACGATTTCGGCGACAACCAGCAGCGCTGCGGGAAGCTCGACCAGCATTCCCAGGGCGTGTTCGATGGAAGCCAGCAACGAACGGCGGCGAGGGGGCTGAGCCACCTCACCGCCAACCACTTCACTCAGTTCGGCATGAGCCACGACGGCCGCCCGCTTCTTTTTTGACGCGTTTTCTTTACGCGAACCGGTATCCACTTCGCTCGAAAACGCTATGCGATTACGACAGCTTGCCTACGGATTTCTCGAGCAGCTCCCAAGCCTGGTCGCCGTATTTACCTTTCCATTCCGCGTAGAAGCCGGCCGAGCGCAGCTTGTCGCGGAACGGCGTCACGTTGGGCTGGTTGAAGGTCAGGCCCTTGCCCGCCAGTTCCTGCTGCAGCCCGGCGTTCAGCTTGGCGACGTCCTCGCGCTCCTTGATGGCCGCCGCGTTGATGTTCTTGGCGACGATCGTCCTGACATCCTCAGGCAGCTTTTCCCAGGCGCGGCGGTTCGCCAGGAACCAGAAGCCGTCCCACATGTGGTTGGTCAGCGAACAGAACTTCTGCACTTCGTATAGTTTGGCAGTCGAGATGATCGCCAGCGGGTTTTCCTGGCCCTCGACGATCTTGGTCTGCAGCGCCGAATAAACCTCGCTGAAATTGATCGAGGCGGGCGCTGCATCGAACGCCTTGAACATCGAGGTCCAGAGCGGCGACACCGGTACCCGGATCTTGAAGCCCTTGAGGTCCTCCGGGCCGCTAATGGGCTTGGTCGACGACGTCGTCTGGCGGAAGCCGTTATCCCAGATCTTGTCCATCACCACGAGGTTCGCCTTGGTGATTTCGCCGCGGATATAAGCACCCAGGCCCCCGTCCATGGCCTTCCAGACCGTGTCGTAATCCGGGAATGCGAAGCCGATGCCGCTGATAGACGCCGCCGGCACCAGCGTCGCTAGAATCAGTCCCGAGAGCGTGAAAAATTCCACGCCGCCGGACCTGATCTGGCTCAGCATGTCCGTATCGGAACCGAGCTGGTTGTTCGGGAAAATCTGCAGGTCGAACCGGCCCTTGGTCTCGGCTTTGATCGCCGCCGCCATTTCCTTGGCGCGGGCGTTCATCGGATGGCCGTCCGGAAGATTATTGGCGTATTTGTAGGTAAATTCGGCGGTCTGGGCTCGCGCCACCAATGGTGCGCCGATGCCGCCCAAAACCGCTGACGCAGCGGATGCCTTGAGAAGCGTGCGTCGTGAAAAGCTCATCTCATTCTCCCTTGAGAGTTATTGTTCTTGAGGTCCGAAACACGGACCTGCGGTCTCCACGGGATCATCAGCGATCGCCGCGCTCGCGCTTATTGCAGCGTCAGCAGATGTCGGCAATAGGAATGGCCGGGACGCAGCAGATCAGGACTCTCATGGCCGGCAAAGGCGGGCCGTTTCGGCGCCGGAGCTGACTAGATTTGCCAGCATATCCGCCCAAGTATTTGATCTAATTGTAGATATAAATATTCCATAATATACCTTATGCGAATTGCGGGTACGCGATCGGAGTGTGCCCCATTGGCAAGGATGCTTCGGGTTCGATCTGAGTCATTCGTGCTCTATTTGAGTCTGCCTGGATTTACGGCGCCCTGTGCACTTCAGGTCTAGGAATTTCGCAGCCAGAATGTGCTCGGCGTTAGACTGAGGGAACTCAACGCGGAAGCAGCGGACCAAGAGGTCCCAGGTCGATATTCAGGTCCTCGGCGGCGAGCCCGAAGTGCTCCCGCAGGCGCGATATGCGGTTGTCTAGAAGCATCAGCGTCATGCCGACGCGCTCCTCCTCCGCTTCGGTCAAGCCGCCCTCGTCGACACGACGAAGCGCCTGTCGCTCCACGAGTTGACGCAGCAACTCCACGACGGTGAGCACCAGGCGGGCCAGATCTCGTTCGACCGTGTCAGGCGCCATCGAAATGCGCTGGCGCGGCCCCTGCTCATGTCCAGCGACGTCGGCGCTCACTGGTCTCGCTCCGCTGCGCCAGATCGCGTGGTCCGGCCGAGCGACGTGATCAGAGCGCGAAGCGAGATTTGCACCATGTCGATGTCGGCGATCGCCAGCGTGATGTCTCCGGCCAGCACGATGCCACCCGCCAGGAGCCGGTCGAGCAGGTCGACTAGTGCGACCTCTCGAGCCGGGAACGCGGCGGGGCTCACGTGCGCTCCTCGCTGTCGGCGAACGAATAGGGCGGCCAGGGGCCCGTGATCTCGAGCGTCACGTGCGGGTTTTCGGCGCCCAGCCGCTGTGCACGGGCGGTGAGTTCTTCGGCGCGCCCGGCATCCACCAGGTAGGCTGCGTTGAATACATTTTCGCCTGGAGCAGCGGACAGCTCGGCGCTCTGCGTTCGGTGTTGGCGGCGATCGACGGCAAGCCCGGCGAGAACGGCGTCCACCTGCTCGGCCGCAGTGGTTGCGCGCCGCCACGCGTGCTGGCGCCGATCGCGCTGCTCGCGGCGGTTGCGCAGGTAGTCCCTGCCCGCGCGCGCCGATCCGGACCCGTCGGTTTTCTCAGCCACGGACATGGCGCCGGCAGATGCGCCCGCGTGCTGCACGTAGATCTTCACCCCCACCTCCACGCGGCCCGCGAATCGATCCAGCGTCTCGCGGAAGCGCCGGTACTCCCGGCGTAGCAACTGCGCAACGCGGTCGTCGGTGCGGTGAACGGTCGCGAGGCGGAACGGCAGCGTTGGTGTGCACGCGGCAATCGCCGCCACGACCCTGTGGTGCGCGCGTGCGATCACCTCTAGCTCCGCCAGCGTCTCCAGCCTGGCTCGCAGCGCGGTCTCGTCGGCGTCGGCAGGTGCAAGCGGACTGACCACGGCGACCAGGTCTTGGTGGCGGACCAGGTGGATCGCGGCGCCGTCGACGCCGACGAGGCCGGCCGCCTGGGTCGGATTGAACGGGCGCGCGACCGCGTAAGTATAGCTCGCTGTGCTCATCGCCGTGCCTCCAGAGTGGCGGTTTCCAGCGCCCTGATCTTCTTGCGCAACCGCGCGTTCTCGGCCGCGAGCGGCCGCGGCCGTGGCTGGGAAAGCGCCGGATCGTGCTCCCACCAGTCGATCCCCATCGCCTTGGCCTTGTCCACCGACGCGACCAACAGCCGGAGCTTGATGGTTAGAAGCTCGATGTCGAGCAGGTTGATCTTGATGTCGCCGGCGATGATCAGCCCTTTGTCCAGAACCCGCTCCAGAATGTCAGCCAGGTTCGGCGAAGCATCCTGGCGTCCGTGCCACAAGCCTTGTTCCATCATGCGATCATTCCTCGCTTTTGTCCCTCGTCCAGCCGGTCGAGGATCTCGTCCTCGCGTCGATCGAATTCCTCGGCATCGATCAACCCTTGATCCAGTTGCCGCGAAAGCTCGGCCAGCTCGCGCCGGATGGCTGCCGGGCCGCAATGCTGTTCGGCAGCGGCGTCGACCACCCGGTCGATGGTCCACAGCGCGAAGCGGGCCGGCGCGAGCGGCAGCAACAAGACATGCGACAGGAGTCCCACCGCCACGGCCCTCACACGTCCGCTTCGTTGCCGACGAAGCTGTATGGTGGCAAGGGCCCGTACAACTCGACGCTTGCGTAGCCGGGCAGCTCGCGGCGCAGCGGCGACAGGGCACCATCGAAGTCCGCCCGGGCGCCGGACGCCACCAGGAACGATACGTTGACGAAGCAACCGTCGACCGGCGGGCCCCGACGTATCTGCGCGGCATGTGGTTGCAGGCGGGCGATGACCTGGCCCGCGTCACGCGCGCGCCGCTCCGCAACGGCGGCGGCCACGTGCTCGCCGAACGCCACCTTGTCCTGATGGCGGCCGCCATCGGCGGCACGAAGTGCGTGATTTCGCGCGCGTAACTCGTCGTTCTGAAGCAAGAGGTCGCGGAGAAGAGCTTCCTCCGCATGAACGCCTTTGACGTTGAGCTCGACATGGCCATCGATCCGGCACAGCAGTTCGCCATAGCGACGCGCCCTCGATCGAAGCTCCGTCTGCACGGCCTCGTCGTCGGGCGCGACTATCCCGAACCGCATCGGCAGCACGGTGCCGGCTGCGTAGATCCGTCCGATGACCGCATCGTGCTTCACCAGATCGCGCCGCTTCGCGCGCAAGTTCTCCGGCGCGTCGCTAACCACCGCGACGAGATCCTGCTCGCACACGAGCCGGAGGGCGGGAGCTCGCTCTCCCACCCCCACCGCGCCTTCGAGCGGTAGTGGGTGCGAGGCACGCGTGACACAGTAGACGTAGCTGCTCATCAGTCGTCCTTTCCGTTGGGTCAGCCGATTTCCGTGCGCGCCCGGCCGGGTAGCTCGAGCGGCAGCGCGCCGTCGGGCAGCGAGCGGCCGATCCGGGGGCTGCTGCCGGTGAGATCGAGGCGGCCACACACCTCGGCGAAGCGCAGGTAAGCATCGACGCCGGCCACGACGACCCGCGCATCGATGGTGACCACCTCGAGGCCGATCACCGACACACGCACGAACACGTCGATGACCAGCCCGCGGTCCAGGATCAATTCAACGACTTTGTACAGCTCGCCCGACAATCTGCCGTTTGCTTGAGGCGTTTGAGTCATTGCTATTCCAGTCATACGGTTTGCTCCTTCCGGAAAACACGATTTGTCCTTCCGGAAGCTGATACGCGCATGGCTTCGCATCAGTTTCAAAACGAGGACGTAAGCCGCGTCGCCTCGCGCTGCCGCATGCGCTCGCCGCCAATTTTCACTGTCAGTGCAAAGGGTTTCCGTGGGGCCCTACTGCGCGTCGCGCCTTGGCGCTCTTAGGTGGACTCCGATGCAACCAGGAAAATCGGCAGTTTGACTCGAATGGAACCGGAGTGGACTCGAATGCAGCGGTGAAACAGCCGGTGAACATTTCCGTTTTTTGCTGCCGAGACTCAGATCCAATCAGAAACGACATGCACTGAGAACAGAAACGAGTCGCGGCTTAGGCCAATAACGAGTCCGTCAGACCCGTCCCTGCTGTGGAAGATTAGAAGGCAGACGTATTGCGCTCGGTCGCGCTCCGCTGCGGCTGGAACAAGCCTCATGGCCCGCCCGCAACTCGGCATTCAATCCAGCAGCACGGCATCGGTCGCCTGTGCGCAGAACCTCAATCCGCAGCCACTGCCACCGTCGCCAAGCTGGCGTTGCCTGCCGGCCCCGACGTTCGCGTGAAGATCACCGAAGCCTATACCGCATATGTCGCGTCCGACGAGAACGCATAATCGCATGCGCCCGAACCAAGATGCGCCTATGGCGGCGGCTGCTTGGTCCGGCGCGCGATATCAGAGAGGGACGTCCGCCGCGTCATGACGCTGGTCTTGCGCGCCGATCACGCCGCCTTGCTTAGCTCGGTCGTGAGCCTCTTCTCCGCATCGGTTGAGAGGGAGGTTCGAAGGACGCGCGGCTTGAACGGTTCGATCTCCGGCAGCACCTTGTCTTCGGTGACTTTCCTGAAGAGCACAAAGAGCGCAGAGGATCCTTCCGGAATCGTCTCTCCGAGCTTCTTGATGAAGTCGTCACGGATTCCGAAGTCGGTGAGAGAGCCTGATAAAGCGCCCATGCCGGCACCGGCAATTGCACCGAGCGCCATTCCGGCGAGCGGATTCAGGAAAAGGAGACCGACAAGCGCGCCCCACAAGGCGCCGGTGGTCCCGCCGGTGGCCGCGCCAACTTTCGTTAGGCTGACGGCTTGCTTGAGGTAGACTTTACCGCCCTTCTCGCGTTCAACGACGCAAGCATCTTCGAGATCGATGAGGTACTCCTTCTGCAGAGACCGCAGCTTGTTGAGCACCTCATCTGCGGTGTGCAGTCCATCAAAGCCGAGAACGACCAGATCGCTCATTGTGCTCTCCTTTCGTAGACAAGTTTGAACATCGGCATTGCTTTGTCTGTGCCCGCCTCCATCCCAATTCCCCAATGAGCGTCGGGCCCGCCGGGGAGTTGCCGCCACTCACGGACTGATCGATATTGCGATGGCACCGGGCAGCACTTGTCGCACCCAGCGCCACCGCGATCATTCTTGGTGGCAAGGCGACTGATCTCATCCGCAAACGTTCACCGGTACCGTACGCCAACCCCAGCCGGTCCAGACTTGACGATGACGCACAACGCTCCTGGCGACAACTCTGATGCTGTTTCAAGGCCAACAACAACCTGAGAGGCAATTGGTGCTCTAGCCTCGCCCTGAGTGACCTTCACGATGTGGTGAGCGTTGCCGGTGGACGGACCAGTCGACAGCTCAATCAGCTCGCGAGCTCGAGCCGGACCGTCAGCAGCCAGCGTTCGCCAATCTGCATTGGAGCCCGCTGATTTCATCGCTGGTACGAACCCCCGCTTTCCACCCACAATGCGGCTCCAGGCGAAACACAAAGCCCCGAGGCCAGTTGGTTCATGCCGGCCGCAACGGAGGTCTCATCATGCAAGAACGCGCCAGTCGTCCGACCGAAGCTCGCGCCATTCCATTCGACACCGCCAAGCTCGATTCCCTTATGGAAGCGGCTGGAATCGATATCCTGGTCGCGACTTCCAAGCATAACGTCCAATACCTGCTCGACGCGGAGCGCGCGATCTTCTTCGACTATATGGACGCACTCGGCGTCAGCCGTTACTTGCCCGTCCTGATCTACCCGAAAGGTGCGCCCGACAAGGCGGCCTATATCGGGCACCGGCTGGAAACGCACCAGCGAGCCGTGGCGCCGCTGTGGGTTCCGCAAGTCCGCACCGAGGGCAACGGCTCGTTGGATGCCGTTTTGCTCGCGGCAGGCCTGATCAAGAGCGCGGGCGTACCGATGAAGCGGATCGGGGTCGAAATGCCGTTCCTGCCGATGGACGCCGGCAGGGCTCTTTCGGACGCCCTGCCCGATAGCGAGATCAAGGATGCGCTGTTGGTGCTCGAGCGCCTGCGTGCCGTGAAATCACCGGCGGAACTGGCCAAGCTAAAAAAGGCCTCCGAATTGGTGATCGAATCCATGAACGAGGTGATCGCAGACCACGGCCCCGGCACCACCAAGCAGCAGCTTTTCGACGCGTTGAGGATTGCCGAGGTCAAGCGCGGATTGACTTTCGAGTATTGCCTGCTGGCCTGCGGCGCCAGCCACAACCGCGCGCCTTCTGCCGACCGCTGGGAAACCGGCGACGTGCTCTCGCTGGATTCCGGCGGCAACTATCACGGCTATATTGGCGACCTCGCGCGGATGGCCGTGCTGGGCGAACCGGACAGCGAGCTCAAGGACCTGCTGGCCGAAATCGAATCCGTCCAGCGGACGGCATTCGCCGCGGTGCGGCCGGGCGCGATGGGTGGCGAAATCTATGCCGCGGCGGAAAAGCGGCTCGCGCAGTCGAGCCAGCGCGACTGCACCGACTTTCTGGCGCACGGCATGGGGCTAGTCAGCCACGAGGCCCCTCGCCTGACGGCCAAGGGGCCTATTCCCTACGATGATCCCGACGCGCGCCGGCCCTTGGAGCCCGGCATGGTGGTATCGATCGAAACGACGATGAAGCACCCGCGCCGCGGCTTCATTAAGCTGGAGGACACGGTCGCAGTGACCGCAACCGGCTACGAGATCTTCGGCGAAGGCAGCCGCGGCTGGAATATCGGCGGCAGCGCACTGGTGCGGTGAGGTTGGGCTTTTGAAGTCAACAAAGGCCCAACTTCACGCCAGCTCAGTTGACCGCCGCGGGCGCCGGCAAGTCCATCGAGCGAAGACCATGTGACTTGAAGGTTGCAACGACCGTCGCGATGCGCGGTCGCCCGCGAACGTTGGCTTGCGGCTCAGCCCTTTTCGACGTCTCCGCCTGCGTCCAACCAGCCTTTGAAGCCGCCGAGATTGCGTACGTTGCCGTAACCCATATCCTTCAGCGTCTTTCCCACCAGCGCGGAGCGCCCGCCGGATGCGCAGTAAGCAACAACCGTCTTGGTGCGGTCGAAGGCCTTATCGTGCATCGCAGAGGCAGGATCCGCCTTGAATTCCACGAGGCCGCGCGGAATGGCGACAGCACCCGGAACTTTTCCAGAGGCGGTAACTTCCGCAGGCTCTCGAACATCGAGGAAAAGTACATCGGCCCTTCCCAGCAATCCCTTAGCTTCATCGGGACTGATACGCGGGACTTCGGCATCGGCTTCGGCGAGCATCGCTTGTACGGTTTTCATTGGGCCTTCTCCATATGTGGGCTCGCCAGCAACGGCTGGTGTTCTAATCTAAGCTCCCGCAAGGCACGCAATGCCAAATCCGCACAGCAAGGCCGTCGCAAGTTGCAAGGGGCTAATAGTCCATCCCGTTTTGATTTCGATCATGCAATTGAAGGATGCTGCGCTATATTTTTGGGTGTGGCAATCCTGCTGGTTGTCGCGGCAAATCTGGCCAACGCGGCCATACTGCGCTATTTCCCCCTGAACTTCGGCTTGCGCCGCTCCAGAAACGCTGCCACGCCTTCCTTGTGATCCTCGGTCATGCTCGCCAGCGCGAACTGGTCGACGTCCATGTGGCTGGCGAGATCGTCGAGCGCGTGCGCAAGGCGATTGATCGTTAGCTTGGTCATGGCAACCGACAGCGGCGGCTGGGCGGCGATTTTGACGGCGAGCGCCATCGCGGCGTCGAAGGCCTTGCCGGCATCGGCCACCTCCTCCACCAGGCGCCATTCGTAAGCCTCGGCCGCTGTGATGCGCTGGTCGGCCAGGATTACGGCCTGCTTGGTGCGGGCTGGTCCCATCAGGTGCAGCATGCGCGGCACGCTCTGCCAGCTCATATTCATGCCGAGGCCGATCTCGGGCACGCGCATATGGGCGTCGCGGGCCATCACCCGGAAATCCAGCGCGACCGCCAGCGCCACGCCGCCGCCGACGCAAAAGCCCTCGATGGCGCCGATCGTGATCTGCTCCATGTCCTGCCAGGCCCGGGTCAGCCGCGGCCCGAGCTTCAAGTGCCGGCGCAAGGCTCCGAGGTCCATGGTCTTGCGCGAACGGCCCTCGGGGTCCTTGAGATCAAAGCCGGCACTGAACGACTTTGCGCCGCCAGTCAGCACCACGACCGATGTGTCACCATCATCCTCAAAACTGCGGGCGGCGTCGGTAAGCTGGCGCAGCGCTTCCGGCGACAACGCATTGACGCCGTCGCCGCGGTCGAAACGCACAACAGCGATACGGCCGTCCGGCCCGAGGCCTTTTTCAATCGTCACAAACCCGGTCAATCCATCACTCCCTGTTCGTCATTTTTCGAAAGTTTAGACCAGAAAGAATTCCCGCGAACCTGAATCCTTCGTCGGTTCCCGTTCGTCTTGTTCGCGAAACCATCGCATCCGCTTGGCGCGGATCGGGGCGAACAAGGAGCATTTTGCAGATGGGACCATCATATCGCTGGGTGATCGTCGGCACGGGCGCATTGATGACATGCGTCGGCATCGGCGCCATGTTCTCGCTGGCCGTCTATCTGGAACCGATATCGACGGAAACGGAATGGTCGCGCGCCGGAATTTCGGGTGCGATGACCATCGATTTCCTGACCATGGGCATGGCCGGATTTGCCTGGGGCGCGGCCAGCGACAGGTTTGGCACGCGTCCGGTCGTCCTCTGCGGCGCCCTGCTCCTTGGACTCGGCCTGTTTCTTGCCAGCCGCGCGACTTCCCTGATCGAATTCCAGCTCACTTACGGCATTCTCGTCGGCCTCGCCGCGGGCGCCTTCTTCGCGCCGATGATCGCCGCCGCGACAGTGTGGTTCGAGAACAATCGCAGCCTTGCCGTCTCGCTGGTGTCCGCAGGGATGGGCGTGGCGCCGATGACGATCTCGCCATTCGCGCGCTGGCTGATCTCGACCTACGATTGGCGTACCGCGATGATGATCGTGGGCTTGATGGCGTGGGCCTTGCTGATACCGGCCGCGCTGCTGGTCCGGCAGCCCCCGGTGGCGAGGCCATCCGCCTTGCCGGCGTCGGGCGCTGGTAACGATCCGGGAGCAGGATGGTCTGTTGCGGGCGCGCTTCGTTCGCCCCAGTTCGTGGTGTTGGCGCTGACCTTCTTCGCGTGCTGCGCCGCGCATTCCGGCCCGATCTTCCATATGGTCAGCTACGCGATGCTTTGCGGCATCCCGGCGATGACCGCGGTCAGCATCTATAGCGTGGAAGGCTTGTCGGGGCTCGGCGGGCGTCTCCTCCTCGGCATCCTCGCCGATCGGCTGGGCGCCAAGCGGGTGCTGGTCTGCGGCCTCCTGGTGCAGGCGCTGGCGATTGGGACCTATCTCTACGTCAGCAAACTCGGCGAGTTCTACGCGCTCGCGATCGTGTTCGGAACGGCTTATGGCGGCGTGATGCCGCTCTATGCCGTGCTGGCGCGCGAATATTTCGGTCCCCGGATCATGGGAACGGTGTTCGGCGCCGCGACGATGGTATCGAGCCTTGGCATGGCGTTCGGGCCGTGGGCCGGGGGCATGATCTTCGACACTTTCCACGACTACCGCTGGCTCTACATCGGCGCGTTCAGCGTAGGCCTCGCCGCAATGGCGATTGCGTTGACGTTCCCGCCACTGCCGTCGCGATCACGCGAGCGGCTGCAGCCGGCATAAAGAGCAGATTCCCTGCCTCGACATAGCCCGGATTTTGCGCCTATCCTGACGGCATGAGCGACCCTGACCACGACAACCACGGCCATCATCACGACCACGAGCATTCCGAGCTCTCGGAGACCGAGCTGCGCGTGCGCGCACTGGAATCGATCTTGACCGAAAAGGGCTATGTCGATCCGGCCGCGCTCGATCTCCTGATCGATCTCTATGAAAAGAAAATCGGACCGCGCAACGGCGTTCGCGTGGTCGCCAAGGCGTGGAGCGATCCCGCCTATCGCGAACGGCTGATGAAGGACGCGACCGCGGCAATTGCCGAGCTCGACTATTCGGGCCGACAGGGCGAGCATATGGTCGTCGTGGAGAACACACCTGAGCAGCACAATATGGTCGTGTGCACGCTGTGCTCCTGCTACCCGCACCCCGTGCTGGGGCTTCCGCCAGTCTGGTACAAATCCGCGCCCTACCGCTCGCGCGCCGTCTCCGACCCGCGCGGCGTGCTGAAGGATTTCGGCGTGACGCTGCCGGACACCACCAAAATCCGGGTCTGGGATTCCACGGCCGAAGTCCGCTACCTCGTGCTGCCGATGCGCCCTGAGGGTACCGAGGGCTGGAGCGCCGAGCAACTCGCCGAACTCGTCACCCGCGACAGCATGATAGGTACCGGCCTGCCCAAGCAGCCCCGTGAGGCTGCCTGATGGACGGCGCGCATGACATGGGCGGTGCCGAGGGCTTTGGTTCTGTTGTGCCGGAGCCGAACGAGCCGGTGTTTCATGCTGACTGGGAGCGCCGGGCCTTTGCGCTGACGGTTGCCATGGCGCGCCCGGGCGGCTGGAACATCGACATGTCGCGGTTTGCGCGCGAGAACCGGCCGCCCGAGGATTACCTCAGCAAGAGCTATTTCGAGATCTGGCTGGCCGGTCTGGAAACGTTGATGATCGAGCGCGGGCTGGTGACGCGCGAGGAAATCGAGGCCGGCAAAGTGCTGGCGCCGCCCAAGCCTGGCGTGAAGCCGATCGCTCCAAATGAGGTCACGCCGGCGATCCGCCGCGGCGGCCCGACCGAACGCGAGGCGAAAGCACCTGCGATGTTTGCAATCGGTGACATTGTGCGGATGAAAGACATCCACCCGGTAACGCATACGCGGCTGCCGCAATATGTCCGTGGCCATCTCGGCACCATCGAGCTCAATCACGGCTGCCACGTCTTCCCTGACACCAATTCGCTTGGCCAGGGCGAAGACCCGCAATGGCTCTACACCGTGCGTTTCGACGGACCGGAATTGTGGGGCAAGGACGGCGACCCGACGCTCAGCGTCTCCGTCGACGCCTGGGAATCCTATCTGGAGCGCGCGTGATGGATTTGACCCCGCAGCAGGCCATGCGCGCCGCGGTCGCCGTTCCCGGCGTGCCGCGCGATGAAGACGGCCCGGTATTTCGCGAGCCATGGGAAGCGCGCGCCTTTGCGATGGCGCTGGCGTTGCATGAGGCCGGCGTCTTCACCTGGAAGGAATGGGCGGAGACGCTGGGGGCGCAAATCAAGCGCGCGCAGGCCGAAGGCGATCCAGATACGGGCGAGACCTACTACCGGCACTGGCTAGCGACGCTGGAAACGCTCGTCGCCGCCAAGGGCGTCATAACGTCAGATGTCCTGCATCGCTACCGTGACGCCTGGGATCACGCCGCCGACCGCACGCCCCACGGCGCGCCGATCGAGCTGAGGGCGGAGGATTTTGGGAAGTAGACACCGGTCGTCATACCCGCGAAGGCGGGGTATCCAGTACGCCGCGGCTTATCGGCTCAAACGAAGTCTCTGGAATACTGGTTCGCCTGCTTTCGCAGACGATGACATGCGAATGAGCGGCCTATGTCGCGCGAGCTACGCCCCCGCATATTCCCGCCAGCCCTTCGCCCGCAGCGCACAGGCCGGACATTCGCCGCAGCCATAGCCCCAATCGTGCTGCGCGCCGCGCTCGCCGAGATAGCAGGTGTGGGAATGCTCGCGGATCAGATCGACTAGCCCTGCTCCGCCAAGCTCCTGCGCGAGTTTCCAGGTGGACGCCTTGTCGAGCCACATCAGCGGCGTATGCAGCTCAAAATTCTTCGCCATGCCGAGATTGAGTGCGGACTGCAGCGCCTTGATGGTCTCGTTGCGGCAGTCCGGATAGCCCGAGTAGTCGGTCTCGCACATGCCGCCGACGATGTGGCGGATGCCACGCCGGTACGCCAGCGCCGCCGCGAAGGTGAGAAACACCAGGTTACGGCCTGGCACGAAGGTGTTGGGTAATCCGTCAGCGCCCATTTCGATCGCGACATCGCGGGTCAGCGCGGTATCGGAAATTTCCGCCAGTGTCGGAATTTCCAGCGTGTGGCTTTCGCCGAGTTTTGCCGCCCAATCCGGCCGCAACGACCTTAAGCCCGACAGCAGCCGGTCGCGGCATTCCAGCTCGATGGCGTGGCGCTGGCCGTAGCTGAAGCCGAGCATTTCGACGCGCGCAAAGCGCCGCAAGGCCCAAGAAAGGCAGGTGGTGGAATCCTGCCCGCCGGAAAACAGCACCAGCGCGGTTTCGGACGATGATTGGTCGCTCATGACGGGCAATTAGCACTCCCGCGCTTCAAGGCCAACCGGTGGAAATTGCCTCGATTTTAGCCTGTTCCGCTGGGATCGGTCGATCGCTTGCGGCATAAAGCGACCTGCCCCACCAAGCGACGGAAACCCCATGACCCCTTCCCGCGATATTTCCCGCCTCATCGAGATCATGGCGGCACTGCGCACGCCGGTCACGGGCTGTCCGTGGGACCTCGAACAGAACTTCGCGACGATCGTGCCCTACACCATCGAAGAAGCCTATGAGGTGGCCGACGCGATCACACGCGGCGATCTCGATGACTTGCGCGAGGAACTCGGCGATCTCCTGCTGCAGGTCGTCTATCACGCCCGCATGGCGGAAGAGCAGAACGCCTTTGCCTTCGGCGACGTGGTCGAGGCGATCACAGGCAAGCTGATACGCCGTCATCCGCATGTGTTCGCCGACAAGGACGGCAACATCGCTCCCGCGGGCGTCAAGAGCGCGTGGGAACGCATCAAGGCCGAGGAAAAGGCCGAACGCGCGGCGCGGCGGCCGCCGGAGGAGACCACGCATAAATCGCTGCTCGCAGCCGTCAAGGCCGGCCAGCCGGCGCTGACGCGCGCGATGGAATTGCAGCGCAAGGCCTCCACCGTCGGCTTCGACTGGAACGATCCCCGCGCGGTGCTCAGCAAGATTCGTGAGGAGGCTGACGAGATCGAAGCAGCCCTGGACAACGGCAAGCCTGACGAACTCGCGGCCGAAACCGGCGATCTGCTGTTCGCCCTGGTCAATCTGGCGCGGCATGTCGGCGCCGATCCCGAAACCGCGCTGCGCGGCACCAACGCCAAGTTCGAGCGCCGCTTTGCCTATATCGAGCGCGCGCTTGCAGCGAATGGCCGTTCGCTCGAAGACGCATCGCTCGCCGAAATGGACGCGTTGTGGAATGAAGCAAAGGGTGCGGAACAACCGGCCGCCTCAGCCGCAGCGGGGAGTGATCGAAGATAGGACGCGCGTTCGCGCGACAATTACGCCACCCGCGGAACGGCATCAAACCGCGACACCACGATATCGCGCTTGGTCTCGTCGACGCGCACCGTCATGTCGAAGCGTCCGTCGCGGAGCTCCTTGTTGAGCACTTCGGCATTGCGATGCAGCCAACTGATGCCGGCGCCGTCGGAAGCGTCGATGGAGAGGTCGAGCGTCGTGCGCGTGGCCGCCAGGCGATCCTCGATCGCTGTCAGCAGCGCATCGATCCCCTCGCCTGACGCGGCGGAGACCAGGAAGCACGGCCGCTCCGGCGGGCGGCGCGCGGCGATGTTGCGCAGGTTCTCGCGTTCTTCGGGATCGAAGCGATCGATCTTATTCCAGACCTCGAGGATACGTGCGCCGGCATCCGGATCGATGCCGAGCTGACGCAGCACGGCATCAACGTCGCGCTCCTGCGCCTCCGCGTCTTCATGCGAGATGTCGCGCACGTGGAGAATGATATCGGCCTCCAGCACCTCTTCCAGCGTGGCGCGGAAGGCGGCGACGAGCTGCGTCGGCAGGTTGGAGATGAATCCGACGGTATCGGAGAGCATCGCCTTGCCGCCATGCGGCAGGCTCAGCGCGCGCAAGGTCGGGTCCAGCGTCGCAAACAGCATGTCGGCCGCCTGCACTTCGGCACGTGTAAGCCGGTTGAACAAGGTCGATTTGCCGGCATTGGTGTAGCCGACCAGCGCAACCACCCGATACGGCACGCGCTGCCGGCCGGCGCGATGCAGCCGCCGCGTCGCCTGCACCTTCTTCAGTTCATTTTCCAGCCGCGTGATGCGGTCGCCAATGAGGCGGCGGTCGGCTTCGATCTGGGTCTCGCCGGGGCCGCCCATGAAGCCGAAACCGCCGCGCTGGCGCTCCAGATGGGTCCAGGACCGCACCAGACGGCTGCGCTGATAGTTCAGGTGCGCGAGCTCGACCTGCAGCGCGCCTTCTTTGGTCTTGGCGCGGCGGCCGAAAATTTCCAAAATCAGTCCGGTGCGGTCGAGCACCTTGGTGTTCCAGGCCTTCTCGAGGTTGCGCTGCTGGATCGGCGCCAACGCGCAATCCATCACGACCAGCTCGATGTCATGGCCTGCGATCAGGCCCGTGATCTCCTCGACCTTTCCCTTGCCGAGGTAAGTCGCTGGACGGATCTGGGTGACTGGCGCAATCAGCGCGTCGGCGATCGTGAGGTCGATGGCGCGCGCCAGACCCGTGGCTTCCTCAAGCCGGCCCTCGAAATCGCGCGCAGCCTCGTTCGCCTGCGCATCGGCATCGCCGCGGCGCATTCGCAAATATGGGCCGATGACGATCACCCGCCCGCTTTGTTTGGCCCCCGCCGACCGCGGACGGTCGGCGCTCCCTTCACGGTCGAAGGGTTCCAATCAGTTCACTCTCAAGCCGGAGCATCCTCACCGCCCTCGAACAACTGGATCGGAGCGCCGGGCATGATGGTCGAGATCGCATGCTTGTAGACTAGCTGCGAGTGGCCGTCGCGCCGAAGCAGCAAGCAGAAATTGTCGAACCAAGTGACTATCCCCTGCAGCTTTACTCCGTTGACCAGAAAGATCGTCAGTGGCGTTTTTGTTTTACGAACGTGATTTAGGAAGGTGTCTTGTAGATTTTGTGCGCGGTCTGCCGCCATTGTTTTTGTCCCGCCGTCTTGTGCTTCTTTTTATTAAGCCGTTGTTGCTCTCTCACGGAGCCTGCCCCGACCTGCCGGCCCACCCTGAGATCCCCCTCCGGTCGGCTCGACAGCGCGATTAGAGGGTACGCGCGGTTATTAGGCAAGCCGGTTCGGGCGCCACCGGCGCGGAACCCAGTGGCCATTCTCCGCAAGTGTCCGGAAAGAGATAAATATTCCCAAGCAGATGCATGGATCGGAGCGACCCCATTGGGTTGACGGCGCGTTCGATTCGCATCGCATAAGCGCGATTCAATCAGCCTCAGCCAACACCCAGTGCCTTGAGCTTGCGGTGCAGCGCTGAACGCTCCATGCCGACGAATTCGGCCGTACGCGATATATTGCCCGAGAACCGGCTGATCTGCGCGATCAGGTAGTCACGCTCGAACACTTCCCGTGCCTCGCGCAGCGGCAACCCCATGATGTGCTCGCCATTGTTGCTGGTCGGCATCGCCGGCACCATCGAGCCGACATCCTGAGGCAGCATATCGGCTGTGATGATCGCTTCCGGACCGCCGCCGGCCAGAATCATGACGCGCTCGACATTGTTCCGGAGCTGGCGGACGTTGCCGGGCCAGACATGGGACTGCAATACCGCCATTGCATCCTGGCCGATCTGCCGCTTCGGCAAGCCCGTCGCCGCCGATATCTGGTCCATGAAATAATCGATCAGTTCGGGGATATCCTCGCGGCGTTCCGACAGCGGGGGAACACGGATCGGCACCACTGACAGTCGATGGTAGAGATCCTCCCGGAAACGCCCCTCCGCGATCTCCTCCTCCAGATTGCGCGCGGTCGAGGAGATGATTCGGACGTCGACATGAATCTTGGCGGCGCCTCCTGAGCGCTGAAAGGTCTGATCGACCAGCACGCGCAGGATCTTGTTCTGGGTTTCGCGCGGCATGTCGGCGATTTCGTCGATGAAGAGCGTGCCGCCGTGTGCCTCTTCCAACGCGCCTGGCTTGCGCGGCTGCTCGCCGTTCGTCTGCTCGATGCCGAACAGCTCGACTTCCATCCGTTCCGGGGTGATCGCCGCGGCGTTGATGACGACGAACGGGCCTTCTGCACGGCTCGATGCGTTGTGCAGCGTGCGCGCTGCCAGTTCCTTGCCCGAACCGGAAGGGCCGACGATCAGGATACGGCTGTTGGCCTTGGCCGCACGGTCGATGGTCTGGCGCAACTGGTTCATGCAGGCGGAGCGTCCGGTGAGAACGCTCGCGGTGGGAGCCAGTTGCTTGAGTTCCTTCACCTCGCGCTTGAGGCGCGAGGTCTCCAGCGCCCGCGTCGCCACCAGGATCAGCCGGTCGGACTTGAACGGCTTTTCGATGAAGTCATAGGCGCCCCGCTTGATCGCCGCCACCGCGGTCTCGATGTTGCCGTGGCCGGAGATCATCACCACCGGAACGTCGGCGTGCTCCTTCTTGATTTGCTCGAGGAGTTGCAGGCCGTCGAGCTTGGAGCCCTGCAGCCAGATATCGAGAAACACCAGATGCGGACGGCGGTTGGCGACCTCGGCCAACGCCGAATCGCTGTCGCGCGCGGTACGGGTATTGAAGCCTTCGTCTTCCAGGATGCCCGCAACGAGGTCACGAATATCGGCTTCGTCGTCGACAATCAGAATGTCACTGGCCATGGGTTACACCTGCCTTGTCAGTTGCCTGTTGCGGCTTCGGTTTTTGTTTCATCATTGGTCGCGGATGCCGCCTTATTGGTTTCGTCAGTCTGTGGTTTTGCCTCCGGAGCCGGTTGCTTCGGCGCATGGCCGGATACGGCGAACCGCAGCCGCATCCAGGCGCCGCGCTGTCCGGGGCGGAAATCGGAGGCGTCCTTGAGCTCGATGCGGCCGCCATGGTCTTCCAGGACGCGGCCGACGATGGCGAGCCCGAGACCGGTGCCCTTCTGGCGCGTCGTCACATACGGCTCCAGCAACCGGGCGCGGCTCACTTTCGGCAGGCCGATACCGTTGTCGATCACGTCGATCACGATGTCGTCGTTTTCGCGCGCGGCGATGACGTCGATGCGTCCCTTGCCGAGCTCTTCCGGCGGCACCTGCTCGATCGCCTCCGTCGCGTTCTTGATGATGTTGGTCAGCGCCTGGGAGATCAGCCGGCGGTCGAACTGCGCGCGCATCGGGTCCTGCTTGATATCGGCCTCGATATCGAGATCGGGATGCCCGACCTTCATCAGGAATACCGCCTGCCGGACGGTGTCGGCGACGTCCTCGCCCTCCATGACCGGCTTTGGCATCCGCGCGAAGCGGGAGAATTCATCAACCATCCGCCTGATGTCGTCGACCTGTCGCACGATGGTTTCGGTACATTGTTCGAAGATATTCTTGTCTTCGGTGATGACCTTGCCGAATTTGCGGCGGATGCGTTCTGCCGAAAGCTGGATCGGCGTCAGCGGATTCTTGATCTCATGGGCGATGCGACGCGCCACGTCGCCCCATGCCGAGGTACGTTGCGCGGAGACGAGCTCCGTGATGTCGTCGAGCGTGATGATGTAGCTGTCGCGCGACTGGCTGGTCTGCTCGGCGCTGACGCGGACCGACAGGTTGCGCTCATGGCCGTCGCGGGTGATCGTGATCTGGCCCTGCACCAGGCGCTGCGCACCCTCGCGTGCGGTCTTCATCATGTCGTCTAGCTCGGGCAGGACGTCCGATAGCGGATGGTCGAGCGTCTCGGATTCGGCATGGCCGATGAGTTTCTCGGCCGAGCGGTTCAGAATGCCGACACTGCCTGAGGCGTCGACGCCGATGATGCCGGCGCTGGCCGAGGACAATACCGCCTCGATGAAGCGGCGGCGGCTGTCGATCAGGTCAGAGGCGCTGACCAGCTCGTCGCGCTGGGTGCGCAATTCGGCCGTCATCTTGTTGAAGGTCTCGCCGAGTTGGGCGAGGTCGCCTTCGGATTTGTGAACCGGCACCTGGACATGCAGATCGCCGGTCGAAACGATGTTGGCCGCGCTCATCAGATTGCGGATCGGCGCCACCAGCCAGTTGGCGAAATTCAGCCCGATCAGCACCGATGCCATCAGAATGGTCAGAGCGATCACGGCAAACATCAGCGCGAAGGCGACCTGGATGCCGAGCCGGCGGGCTTCGATCTGGGCATATTCGGCGACGCTGGCTTCGGTCTGCTTGAGCTGGCTGATCACACGCGGATCAAGCAGGCGTGCCACGTAAAGGAAGGTATCGTCAAAGGCGCGCAACCGGATCACCGCGGCCACATAATTGGCTTCGGGAAAGACCGCGATCGGCGGCTCATCTTCATTGACGTTGCTGAGAAAATCCTGCGGCGGCGTCGTGAATTCCTGCTGGATGCCGGTCTTCGCCGTGACCAGGACGTTGCCATCCTTGTCAACCAGCATCGCGGCTGGCAGGTTTCGCGCGGCTGCATTTGCGGTCAGCAGTTCCTGAAACGACCGCCGGTCCTGATCATACAACGGTCGCGCACGGGCAATATCTTCCGTCATACCCAGGATGTCGCCACGGATAAGCCTTGCGTGCTCCTGCATGTAGGCGCGGGCAACGGTTAGCGAGTTCTCAATGACCTCGCGTGTCGGACCCGAGAACAGCCGGTCCAGGCCGCGGTCGATGGTCACGTTGGCGACGATCGCGACGAGTACGGCCGGCAGCACGGCGATGATGGAGAACAGGCTGACGATCTGGACGTGCAGCCGTGCCGCGGCCCGGCCGCGCCGCCGCGCCTGGATCACCAGCCAGACTTCGCGGGTGATGATTGCGACCAGTAGAAGTGTGGTCGCTGCATTGATCAGCAGGAACGAATAGACAACCTGGCGAGTCGGCTCGATCGGCGTCAGGCCGGCCAAGACGATGAAGGTCAGAAATGCCGACAGCAGCGCGACGGCGACCGCAAGCGGCGCCACCCACTTCCGCAGGATCCCCCCTCCGGATTCGGTAAGCGATGGGTCGAACGATGGTGCCGAGTTCGTCTCTGCGGTGGTCATTCCGGCAATTCGGTGAGCTGAAAGGCTATGGCCCGCCAATTGCGGACTGATGCATTCATATCACAATGTTGCCGAATTGCGGCATCAGTAAGATGTTTGTTTTATCAATAGCTTACGGGCATTCTTTTCACGCGAGTGGTAAAATTGCCAAGCGTCGAATCATCCTCACCAGGCAATTATCCGCAACGTGACGGCAACCCATTGGGGAAGATGCCATCGGCAAGCTTTGTCGCAGAATCGGACAAGGCATGGGGGATTCGGGAAAGACGCCCAAGCCGTCCTGGGCCAGAACCGTGCACCAACATTCGAACCCGAGGTCCCGTCCTGCCCAAGTTCCCGCGCGGCCCTGCCAGCCCCGCATCCATCGTCGCCGCTATGAAGTGGGTAGCCGGTCTTCCGCCAAAGGCACGTGCCAGCTTTGCCAGCGGTCGATCTGTTCGTGGCACCTATGCGCCATCCGATCAGGCCAAGGAGATCACGAAATCCTGTAGCTTCACCAAGCCATCGCGCGTGCTGGCGCGCTTCTCGGTGGAAGGAGGCCTCGACACCAACGACACGTTGCTGCGCGGTTTCAGCTTCCGGCTTGGCAGCGATGGCCAGAGCTCGGAAATATTCACACAGAGCGCCCCGGTTCATTTCGCGAGGACGCTTGACCAGATGTTGGCTTTCCTCCGAGCGCGCATTCCAGGACCCGACGGCAGGCCGGACGTGGAAAAGGTCGAGGCATTCTCAGTTGCCAATCCCGAGACGCTGCATCAGGCAAGCTACATAGCCGCGCATCCGCCGCCCGCAAGCTTTGCCTGCACAACCTATTGGGGCGTGCACGCTTTTCCCGCGACGAATTCAAAGGGCGAGACCAGGTTCATCAAGTTCAAGGTCGCGCCGGTTGGCGAACAGGCGACCGAGCCCAAGGTCAGGGTAAAGCCTGCCGGGCTGCTGCACGACGACCTCGAAACCCGGATCGCGGCTCGCGATATCAGGTTCAGCGTAATGGCGCTTCTAGATCGTCCCGGTGACCCCGTCATGGACGTGACCGTCCGATGGCCCGATGAGGACGGACGCGAAGCGGTGCGGCTGGGAACTATCGTGATCACCGGTGTTGAAGCAAACGATGCGTGCGAGGAGCCCGTCTTCAATCCGGCAACTCTGGCCGAAGGCATCGGTCATCCGCTGGACGAGATGTTTGCGGCCCGCCGCGCCGCCTACACTATCTCGCAGACAAGGCGTCGCTGAGCGGACGAGACATCCCCGATCACGTTTCGCCTTCCGGCGCGCCATGCTTCTCACGACGCCACGCGCCCGGGCTGACGCCGACCACGGACGAAAATACTCGCGTAAAATGGCTTTGATTGGCAAACCCGGCCGATATCGCAATCTCCGACAGCGGCAGGTCACGGACGGTCATCAACTGCTTGGCCGCCTTCACGCGCTGGCGAAGAAGCCATTGGTGCGGCGGCAGGCCGGTGGAGATTCGAAATGCGCGTGAAAAATGGCTGACCGAGAGATCGAATTCTGCCGCGATCTGTTGCAGCGAAAGTGTCCCGCCGAGGTCGGCCTCCAGTCTTTCACAGGCGCGCTTGACCTGCCACGGCGCAAGGCCGCCGCGGGCCAGCTCGGTATTACGCCGCAGTCCGCCATAGGTCTGGGCAACGTGCGCGGTGAGCGCGAGCATCATGTGATCGATGAAAAGCTGATTGGCCTCGGACGGCCGCCGCAATCCTTCCAGGAACGAGGCGCCGATATGACGGACGACCGTGTCGTCGTGGCCGACGCCGAGCTCACACGCAAGATCGCCAATGCGCGGCGTGCCAGACTGTTCAGCGATGCCGTCGAGCGCCGAGCGCGGAAGATGGAAAAACAGCGAATGAAACGGCTTGTCGATCACATAGCGCGGATCGCACTTGAGATCGTACAGATAGGTTGCACCGGCCCGGACATCCCTCTTCATGATGCACTTGCCGCGCTCCCAAAGCTCGCAGTCCGGATAATCGTGAAGCTTCAGGCTGACGAGAAAGGCATCCTCCGGTGTCAGCGAGCCGGAAAGGCCGGGTACCGGGTTATCATCGCGCGTTTCGGTGACTGCAAGTTCAACGCCGCGCAGTGAACGCGTGACCAGTGACGGCGGCGCATCCTTCAGATGCAAGAAGCGCCCGAGCCTCGCGCCGAAGGCGCCCGCCTGTGCCATATGCGTTATCTCGCTTTTGAAGTTGGAAGGGCTGGTCGTCGCGCGTCAGCGAAATGAATGCGTATTATCTGCTTTCACAGCGCGGCCGTCTACGATGTTTGGCCAAGACCGCTATCTCATCAGCTTTGTGACAACGCAGCCGCTTGCTTTGGAATGGCAGCGCTGTTGCCCGTTTTCAACGCAAGCGCACGCAATGGTAGCGGCCCTTGCCTCATTCGACGGCAGAGGCCGGCCCTGCTCAACCGTTGAGCGACTTCGGTCACAAACGCTTGATGGCCGCTTGCAGCAAGATCAGGCAAAGCACCGCCGCTTTGGGAAAGACCCAGTAGTCCTACGCGCCTAGAACGCGCACCGAAGCTCTCGACGCTTGGCGGCATCAGTACGGTCAGACAGGAAGCAACAGCTTCGCGTCAGCACCGTAAGTCAGGCCCGGCGGCGCGAGCGAAAGGCCCCCTTCGAGCGAGCAACTGCCATGAGCAAGCCAATCCTGCGCAATTCTTCGCAAGTGAATTCCCACACCGCGTCGGACGCGGATCCTTCGTCGATTGCCGACTCCCGTGCTGCCGATGCGGAGATGGCACGCGTGCTTCACACCAAACCACTCCACATGGCTTTGGATGCCTCCGGTGCCGGAATCGCCCACTGGAAACATGAGCCATTGCACGACGTCGTCGAGCCCATGACCCATCACGTCATCATGGCTTACAACGGCTCGGTGCAGCGCATGGAGCGGCGGACAGGGAGATCGGTTGCGATTGGAACGTTTCGTCGCGGCGTTGTGATAATCATTCCGGAAGGATCAAGCTCCCGATGGGATATTCCGAAACCTGTTGATGTCGTTCAGCTCTACCTTCCTCACGCAATGCTGAAGCGCGTTGCCGACGAAGCCGACATTGCCACATCGACCAATCTCTTGGAGCGAACGGCGCATCCCGACCCCATCACGTCCCGATTGCTCCTAAGCGCCTCGGATGTCTTGGAGGGCAATGAGGCGCTGGATACGCTCTTCAGGCAGCAACTGACGGACCTCCTGGCCACGCGTCTACTTGCTGCGCACACCGGCTCGCCAACCACGATCCAGCCGGTCATGGGCGGGTTGTCGCCGAAGGTGCTCGGCCGCGCCATCGAGCGTTTGCGTTCGGATGCCGATGCGGACGTCTCGCTCGCGGCGCTCGCTTCCGATGCCGGCCTGTCGCGCTTCCATTTCTGCCGTGCCTTCAAGGAAAGTACCGGGCTTTCGCCGCATGCCTGGCTACGGCAGTACCAACTAGAGCAGGCCATGAACATGCTGCGCGACACTGACGATTCGATCGTGTCGATCGCAGCCGCGCTTGGCTACTCCTCGCAGACCGCTTTTGCTGCCGCGTTCAGAAAGCTGACGGGCGAAACCCCGAGCGATTGGCGGCGACGCATTCGGTAACAGCAATCGCTCTACAGGTACGGCAATCGCTCTGGGGCAGTCGCAAATCCAATTCGCTAGATCAGCGTGGCACAACGCCAACACCGGATGGAGATAAACGATGGCCTGGATGAACGTCGGTAACCCGTTTGCAATCGCACCGCGGCGGAGAGTCGTCGCCACCGCACTCATGTACGGACTTTCGTTGAGCGTTCGCTTCACCTCGGCAGCGGGCGAAGAAACGGAAGTTCCGGCACATGCCGTCCAAACCGCCCGCCCCGTCAGTTCCATCATCTTTTACAAGGACTGGCCCGCGAAGCCCGCTCCGTTGATGGCCTTTCAACGCGGCTCGCTCTTGGGATCCGGAGGCTGCCGAGCGGCATGTGAACGCCCCACGCCGACGTCGCTAATGCCGGACTGCCCCGCACCGTAACAGCCGGGACTCGTTTCACATCATCTTTGCGTCATCGATCGGAAGAGGTTTGCCGCCAATGCAGGGCGGCGGCGATGACGCGCGCACGTCCGAGAGAATCTAACCACAGGAGCAAACCATGCGACTTGTTATCATAGGAGCCGGCTTCGCCGGCATGTACGCCGCACTTTCCTCAGCCCGCCTGCGCGACATCCAGGGCGTTTCGCCCGAGGAGCTCGAGATCGCACTGATCGCACCCGAGCCGACGCTGGTGGTCCGTCCCCGGCTCTACGAATCGAAGCCGGAGACCCTGACGGCGCCTCTGCTCGATGTCCTCAAAGCTATCGACGTTGTCTACGTGCAAGGCAGCGCCGAAACGATCGACACCAAGGCTCGCATGGTGCAAATGGCTACGGCCAAAGGCACCCGAAAGACTCTCTCTTACGATCGCCTGGTCGTGGCTACGGGCAGCCGCCTGTTCCGCCCGAACATTCCCGGTCTTGCCGAACACGGCTTCAGCGTCGACCAACTCGACGACGCGATTGCCCTCGACCGGCATCTGCATAGCTTGCCCAATCGTCCGGCAATGAACGGGCGCGACACGGTCGTCGTCGCCGGCGGTGGTTTCACCGGCATCGAAGCGGCAACCGAGATACCGGCGCGGCTCCGCGCGATCCTCGGCAAGGATGCCAACCCGCGCGTCATCATCGTCGACCGCAACAGCGCGATCGCTCCCGATATGGGCGCGGGTCCCCGCCCCGTCATTGAGGACGCCCTGCTCAAGCTCGGCGTTGAGACCCGGCTCGGTGCCGGCGTCGCGTCGCTCGACAAATCCGGCGTCACGCTTTCCGATGGCGAGCGCATTGAAGCCGAGACCGTGATCTGGGCCGCCGGCATTCGCGCCGCACCGTTGACCGCACAGATCCCCGCCGAGCGCGACAATTTCGGCCGGCTGCTTGTCGACCGGGATTTGCGCGTGCCGTCGGTGGATGGCGTCTTTGCCACCGGCGACGCCGCTCGCGCGGCATGTGACGATGTCGGCAACTACGCGCTGATGTCGTGCCAGCACGCCACGCGGATGGGCGCCTTTGCCGGCAATAACGCCGCCGCGGAGCTCCTGGGAGTCCCGACCAAGCCATATCACCAGAAGGGTTACGTCACTTGTCTCGACCTCGGCGAGGCCGGCGCACTTTTCACGAGCGGCTGGGAACGCAACGTCAAGATGGTCGGCGACGTCGCCAAGAAGACCAAGCAGGAGATCAACACCGTCTGGATCTATCCGCCGCAGGCCGAGCGTGCCGCGGCGTTGGCATCGGCCGATCCGGAGCGCGTGACCGATGTGACTGGCTTCCTCTAGGCCCTTCACACGAAACGGGCCGCGCTTGCCCCACCGAAGCACGGCCCGCCCAGGATCGAGCGCTAAGATCGAGCGCACGAGTTTTCAAGGATGGATCAGATGATCCGCAACACAGCAGGAGAGAACATGAACCTCAACATGACCGCACCCCCCGTTAGATCGAAGCCCGACGAGTTGGTTCCGTCGCGCTACGCGCTGAAGGTCGGTGAGATTGACGTGCTGGTGGTCAGCGATGGCGTGCTACCGCTCCCAACCGCAATGTTGGCCCACAACGTCGACCCGGCCGTCCGGGCGGCCTGGCTGGACGAGATGTTCCTGCCGCCGGACGCGTTCGATTGGGCGCTGAACGTGGTCGTGGTGCGTAGCGGCGGCCGAACCATACTCGTCGACGCCGGACTAGGGTTCGACCCGGACTTGCACTTGCCGCGGGCCGGGCAGTTGATCAAGCGACTGGAGGCCGCCGGCATTGATCTTGCGTCCGTGACCGACGTGGTGCTTACCCACATGCACATGGACCACATTGGCGGGCTGCTCGTCGACGGGGTGAAGGACCGGCTGCGTCCAGACCTGCGGATCCACGTGGCGGCCGCCGAGATCAAGTTCTGGGAGACGCCCGATTTCTCCCAGGTCTCCATGCCGCCGGGATTCCCGGACGCGCTTCGGTCGGCCGCCAAGCGGTTCGTGAAAGAGTACCGTAGCCAGTTGCGGCCGTTTGAGGAGGAGTACGAGGTGGCGCCCGGGGTGGTCGTCCATCGCACCGGCGGCCACACCCCCGGGCACAGCGTGGTCCGCCTGGCGTCCGGCGGCGACCGGCTGACGTTCGCCGGCGACCTCGTGTTCGCGGTCGGGTTCGAACATCCCGAGTGGTACAACGGCTTCGAACATGACCCCGAGGAGTCGGCCCGCGTTCGTATCAGTCTTTTGCGGGAGCTGGCGGCGACCGGCGGCCTCCTGGTGGCCACTCACCTGCCGTTCCCATCCATCGGCCATGTGGCGGTCGACGGCGACGCCTTTCGTTGGGTACCGGCCATCTGGGACTACTGATCGCTTGTTGGGTTAGGGCCGAACCAGGGCGCGTACTCATAGCGTTTATGAGTGCGCGCCTCCCGGTGGATGCGCAATGATCGCGGGCAAACAAGCATCGGGATCGGCCGTGGCCGGCGGATAGGCTTATGAATTCCTAGCCGCCACTCCGGTAGACCTGAATGTCGAGATCCCTGATCTTCTTGCGCAGCGTATTGCGGTTGAGGCCGAGCAGGTCGGCCGCGCGGATCTGGTTGCCGCGGGTCGCCGCCAGGGCCGCGGTGAGCAGCGGCACCTCGATCTCCTTGAGGATGCGGTGGTAGAGGCCCGGCGGCGGCACGCCGTTCGGAAAGCCCGAGAAATGCGAGGACAGGTAGGCCTCGACCGCACCCCCGAGATTTTCCACGCCAATCGGGGCGTTGCCGCCCGAGGTGACGGCCGGCGGCGCCAGCTCACCATCGATCACCGAGGCCGTAATGACGTCCTGCGGATAAAGCGCGGCCAGCCGGCGCGCGAGGTTTTCGAGCTCGCGCACGTTGCCAGGCCAACGGTGCTGCTTGAGCCGTTCCAGCGCCAGCGTGTCGAGCTTCTTCGGCGGCAAACCGTCCTTCTCGGCGAGCGAAAAGAAGTGCCTGATAAGATCGGGCAGATCCTCGATCCGCTCACGCAACGGCGGCAGGCGCAGAGGCACCACGTTCAGGCGGAAGAACAAGTCTTCCCGGAACAGGCCCTGCTGGATCAGGATGCGCAGATCCTTGTTACTCGCCGCCACGATCCGTACGTCGGTCTTGATCGGGGTGCGGCCGCCGACGGTGGTGTATTCGCCCTGCTGCAGCACCCGCAGCAGCCGCGTCTGCGCCTCCATCGGCATGTCGCCGATTTCGTCGAGAAACAGCGTACCGCCCTCGGCCTGTTCAAACCGGCCTGAGGCGCGGGTGTTGGCGCCGGTGAACGCGCCGCGCTCGTGGCCGAACAACTCCGATTCGATCAGGTCGCGCGGGATCGCCGCCATGTTGACGGCGACGAACGGGCCGTTGCGGCGCTTGCCGTAGTCGTGAAGCGCGCGGGCAACCAGTTCCTTGCCGGTGCCGGACTCGCCGGAGATCATCACCGTGAGGTCGGTCTGCATCAGCCGCGCCAGCACGCGGTAGATCTCCTGCATCGCCGGCGAGCGGCCGACCAGCGGGATCGAATCGAATTCACCCTCGTCCGCCGCGCTCGTCACCCGCTCCTTCGGCTCGGCCAGTGCGCGGCCGACGATGGTGATGAGTTCCTTGAGGTCGAACGGCTTCGGCAGATATTCATAGGCGCCGCGTTCCGAGGCCCGGATCGCCGTCATGAAGGTGTTTTGGGCGCTCATGACGATGACGGGAAGGTTCGGCCGCATCTTCTTGATGCGGGGCAAAAGATCGAACGCGTTCTCGTCCGGCATCACCACGTCGGTGATGACGAGGTCGCCCTCGCCCTGGCTCACCCAGCGCCACAGCGTCGCGGCGTTTCCAGTCAGGCGCACTTCATATCCGGCGCGCGAAAGCGCCTGGTTCAAAACCGTGCGGATGGCGGTGTCGTCATCGGCAACGAGTATGCTACCTGCGGGCATTGCTATTCCTCATCTTGCGTCCTGTGAGGCAGGCGGCAGCGTACCCGGAACGCCGTCGCGGTTGCTTTGGTCGAACTGTTTGGCGGGATTGAACATCGGCATCAGCACCCGGAACGTCGTCTTCCGCGGCTGGGATTCGCATTCGATGATGCCGCCGTGATCGCCGACAATTTTGGCAACCAGCGCGAGACCCAGCCCGCTCCCGGTCTGTTTTGTCGTCACGAAGGGATCGAACAGGTTCGGTAGCAGGTCTTCCGGCACGCCGGATCCATTGTCCTTGACGCAGAACTCCAGCGGCAACGATACCCGCGATTTCTTGCCCGGCACCGACAGGCGGACGCCGGGACGAAAGGCGGTGGTGAGCTGGATTTCCGCATCGCTGCCGAGATCGGCGACCGCTTCGGCGGCGTTCTTCACGAGATTGAGGAAGACCTGAATGAGCTGGTCCTGATTGGCCAACACCGGCGGCAACGACGGGTCGTATTCCTCGATGAAACGGATGTTGCGGGCGAAGCCGGACTGCGCCAGGCGTTTGACGTGGTCGAGCACGGAATGGATGTTGACTGCCCCCCGCGCCACCGGGCGGTCGTCGCCGAACACTTCCATGCGGTCGACCAGGGTGACGATGCGGTCTGCCTCGTCGCAGATCAGCCGCGTCAGCATACGGTCTTCGGACGAGGCCGCCTGCTCCAGCAATTGCGCCGCGCCGCGGATGCCGGACAACGGGTTCTTGATCTCGTGCGCCAGCATCGCGGCCAGTGCGATTACCGAGCGCGCCGCGCTCCGGTGCGTCAACTGACGGTCCATCTTGTCGGCGATGGTGCGCTCCTGCAGCATCACGACGATGTGGCCGGGCCGTTCGGTGAGCGGCGCCACGTGCAGGTCGACCTGGCGATCGCCGCCGATGCGGGGCGTGCCGAGATCGACCTTGTATTCGTTGACGGGCGAGCCGCTCGATCGCACCTGGTCGATAAGCGCCAGCAGTGGGCTGCCGAACGGCACCAATTCTTTTAGCGACTGCCGCCGCAAGAACTGCGTCGAAATCTCGAAGAAGGATTCGGCGGCGATGTTGGCGTCGACGATGCGGCCGTCCGGCGCCACCAGCAGCACCGGGTTGGGCAGCGCGTTGAGAATGGCCTCGCTTTCGGAGGGCACGGCGCGGCGATATTCTGCGGCTGAATTCATGCAGCAGCACTCCATGCGAAATCGTCGAACGCGTCCTGCAGCGACCGGTGGACGCGGTGCGGATCCTCCGACGTCAGAATCTTTTGCCGCCAGCCCTTCAGCGTCTCCGCCGGCGCGCGGCTGCACTGCGCCGCCACCTCCAGCGCCCAGCCGAGATGCTTGCGCGCATGCTTGAGTCCGATGCGCAGCCCGTAATGGCTGCAGATTTCGTCGTAGAGTGCGCGCACATGCGCGAGTTGTTCGGCCAGCGACGGCGCAGTCTCAGCCTGTCCGGTCTCAAGCCGACGGCCGATCTGCCCCGGCAGCCAGGGTTGGCCCTGCGCACCGCGCCCGATCATCACGGCGTCCGCGCCCGACACTTCCCGTGCGCGGACCGCCTGCACGAATGAGGTGATGTCGCCGTTGACGACGAGCGGCACGGAAACCGCGTGCCTGACCGCGCGCACGGCGGCCCAATCGGCGGCGCCCTTGTAAAACTGGCAGCGCGTGCGCCCGTGCACGGTGATCATCTGCACCCCGGCGGCTTCCGCGCGGCGCGCCAGCTCGGGTGCGTTGAGCGAGCGATCGTCCCAGCCGAGCCGCATCTTCAGCGTCACCGGCACCTTGACCGCCGCGATCGTGGCTTCGATCAGCTTGAGCGCATGATCGAGATCGCGCATCAGCGCCGAGCCGGACTGGCCGCCAGTGACATGACGCGCCGGACAGCCCATATTGATGTCGATGATGTCGGCGCCGGCCGCCTCCGCAACCCTCGCCCCCTCCGCCATCCAGTGCGCCTCGCAGCCCGCGAGCTGAACGACATGCGGTCCGACACCGGCCGTCTCGCAACGCAGAATCGACATTGGCCTGCCGTGCACGAGTTCGTCGCTGGCGGTCATCTCGGAGACGACCAGTCCGGCGCCGAGAGTGGCGGCAAGGCGTCGAAAGGGGGCATCGGTGACGCCGGACATCGGCGCCAGAAAGACCCGGTTAGCGACAGCAATTTCGCCTATTTTCAACGGCTTAGAGCGTGAACTTTCCGGGCCGGTCACGGCGTTCTCTTGGTTGGGGCGGCGGCGTCATTGCAACCGTCGACGCATATTGTGAGCACAAATCTTGGGCAGTCAAGCTTCTTGCCTACACTTTAGACAGATCTATCATTTGCGCAAGTGCACTGCAACAAAAACTGCTTTTCCCACAGTTCGTGGGAATCGCTCTGTTTTCCCCATTCGGCGTGGTAAGGGCTGTGCGCCAGCACACCCGCCCTCTCTCACCACCCGTGATTCGTTCGTATTTGAGTCCAGATGCCCAGACCTGAGCGTACCGCAGCCATTCTCGTCGCAGCCGGACGCGGGCTTCGCGCCGGCGCCGGGGGACCCAAGCAATACCGCGAGATCGGTGGGAAGACGGTGATCTTCCGCGCCATGCAAGCGTTCAGCCGGCACCCAGACATCTTCGCCGTGCAACCGGTGGTGAATCCCGATGATGTCGCCATCTTCAACGAGGCCGTCGCGGGACTGCGCCACCAACCGCCCACGAATGGCGGCGCGACACGTCAGGCCTCGGTGCATGCCGGACTCGAAGCGCTGGCCGCGGAGAAGCCCGACATCGTTCTGATCCACGATGCCGCGCGGCCCTTCGTGACCTCGGCGGTGATTTCGCGCGCGATCGATGCCGCCGGCCGGACAGGTGCAGCTATTCCGACAATTCCCGTCACCGATACGATCAAGCAGGTCGGTGATGCCGGTCACGTCGAGGCGACGCCCGAACGCGCATGGTTGCGAATCGCGCAAACGCCGCAGGCGTTTCGCTTCGATGTCATTCTCGATGCCCATCGCCGCGCCGCGCGCGACGGCCGCAGCGATTTCACCGATGATGCGGCGCTCGCGGAATGGGCGGGATTGACGGTGGCGACTTTTGAAGGCGATCCTGCAAACATGAAACTGACGACGCCTGAAGATTTCATTCGTGAAGAAGCCCGGCTCGCCGCCCAACTCGGCGACATCAGGACCGGCACCGGCTACGACGTGCACGCCTTCGGCGACGGCGATCATCTGATGCTCTGCGGCGTTCGAGTTCCGCACGTCAGAGGCTTTCTTGCCCATTCCGACGGCGATGTCGGCCTGCACGCCCTGGTCGATGCCATCCTCGGCGCGCTGGCGGACGGCGATATCGGCTCGCACTTTCCGCCGAGCGATCCGCAGTGGAAGGGTGCGGCGTCTGATAAATTCCTCAAATATGCCGTCGATCGCGTCACCGCGCGGGGCGGACGAATCGCCAATCTCGAAGTCACGATGATCTGCGAGCGCCCGAAGATCGGGCCGCTGCGCGATGTCATGCGCGCCCGCATCGCCGAGATCACCGGGCTCAACATCTCGCGTGTTGCCGTGAAGGCGACGACCAGCGAACGGCTCGGCTTTACCGGCCGCGAGGAAGGCATCGCCGCAACCGCGAGCGCCACCATCCGCCTGCCGTGGGATGATAAAGGTTGGAGCGAGTAAGATGAGCGGCAGCGACGCCCGCGCCCTCGCCCGCTCGCTGCTTGATTTGTGCCGGATGCGCAAGCTGATGATCGCCACCGCGGAGTCCTGCACCGGAGGCCTGGTCGCCGGCGCGCTCACCGACATTCCCGGCTCTTCTGATGTCATCGACCGCGGTTTCATTACTTACTCCAATGAAGCCAAGCGCGCGATGCTCGGCGTCAAAGTCTCGACACTGACAACCTTCGGCGCGGTCAGCAAGGAAACCGCGACCGCAATGGCGGTCGGCGCGCTGGAGAAGGCCGGCGTCGATCTTGCGGTATCCATCACCGGCATCGCTGGCCCCGGCGGGGCCACGCCGGGCAAGCCGGTCGGCCTCGTGCATTTCGCGGTCGCGTCGCGCGACGGCAAGATCCTGCATCGCGAATTCCGTTTCGGTGCGATCGGCCGCACCACCGTGCGCCAGCGTTCGGTGGTGGAAGCGCTGCGCATGTTGATGGAGCTGGCGCGCGGCCCGCAGCCGCCGGTCAAACCGCGACGCGAAACGATGAGCCGGCTACGCCCACGGGTGGCCCGTACGCCGCGGCGCAGCGCCGTCAAACGACGCCGGCCGACGCGGCCATAAACCAGCATCAAACCGCCGCGGCCAAAGCCTTAGCGCGCGTTTCGCTCAGCGAACTCACCGGCGTCAACGCCTCTGGGCTGATCGAAAGCTCGATGATGGCCGGAAGGCCGCTTGCGACGGCTTCGTCGAACGCGCGCGCGAAATCTTCAGTACACTCGACATATGCTCCGAAGCCGCCACAGGCGCGTGCCAGTGCGGCAAAGTCGGGGTTGGCCAGATCGGTGCCGGAGACACGGCCGGGATAGGTCCGCTCCTGGTGCATCCGTATGGTGCCGTACATGCCGTTGTTGCAGACGATCACGATCAGCGGCAGCCGGTTTTCGACCGCGGTCATGAACTCCAATCCGGTCATCTGGAAGCAGCCGTCACCGGCGAACGCGATCACGGTTCGCTCCGGATGCTGTAGCTTGGCGGCAACGGCCGCCGGCAAGCCATAGCCCATCGATCCAGAGGTCGGCGCCAGTTCGGTGCGATACTGCCGATAACGCCAGAAACGGTGCACCCAGACGGCATAATTGCCGGCGCCGTTGCAGATGATGGTGTCATGGGGCAAGCGATCGCTCAAACCGCGCACGACCTGCGAGAGCTGCACGTCGCCGGGCGAGCGGGTCGGCTCGGCAAAGGCGAGATAGTCGGCATGCGCTGCCTTGACATAGTCGGCGCGCGATTGATGCTTCGGCCCCAACCGCTTGATGGCGGCTGCAAAGGCCGCGCTGCTCGCGACCACGCCGAGCGTCGGCGAATAGACACGGCCAATCTCTTCCGGGTCGGGATAGACGTGAACCAGCGGCTGCTTCGGTTTCGGAATATCGAACAGCGTGTAGCCGGATGTGGTGGCCTCCCCCAGCCTCGCGCCAAGCGCGATCACCAGATCGCTGGTTCGGATCCGCTCGGCGATTTTTGCGTCGAGACCGATGCCGACATGGCCACCATAGCAGGGATGCAGATTGTCGAAATAGTCCTGGCATCGGAACGAGACGCCGACTGGAACCTCGTGCGCAGCGGCAAACGTTTCGAGATCGCGGCGGGCCTGATCGCTCCAACCGCCGCCGCCGACGATCAGGAATGGCCTCTTCGCCTCCGACAGCAGCGCATGGAATTGCCGCAAGGCGCCGTCATCGGGCGCGACCGGAATCGGATTGTAGGGCGGCGCATCCGCCACCTCCGCGGTGTCGGTGAGCATGTCCTCGGGCAGCGCCAGCACGACCGGGCCGGGACGGCCCGAGGTCGCGGTGAAGAAGGCGCGCGAAATGAACTCGGGAATCCGCCGCGCATCGTCGATCTGGGCGACCCATTTCGCCATCGGCCCGAACATCTGGCGATAATCGATTTCCTGGAACGCCTCGCGTTCCATCATGTCGCGTCCGACCTGGCCAAGCAGCAGGATCAGCGGTGTCGAGTCCTGGAACGCGACATGGACGCCGGAGGACGCATTGGTGGCGCCGGGGCCGCGGGTGGCGAACACGATGCCGGGCCGTCCCGTCAGCTTGCCATAGGCCTCCGCCATCATGGCGGCGCCCCCCTCCTGCCGCGCGTTGATGAACCGCACGCGCTGGCTCTGGTACATGCCGTCGAGGGCAGCCAGGAAGCTTTCGCCGGGCACGCCGAACACGGTGTCGGCACCGTGCAAGGCCAGTTGCTCGATGAGAATATGGCCACCGGTTCGAAGATTTGCTTCCATCGCCTTGTCCTTCCGTGTCGGGGATTACGGATTTGCGACCGGCTTAAAGAGTCGCGTCGGCACCAGCAACCTGTTTCCTTGCGATACAGATCGACCGATCAGTTGCCTTGTTGCTCCTTCGGTCCTACCCGTGCCTCTACGCCAGTCACGGCCTCGTAAGCCTTGATGACGGCGGTGCAGGACTCGCCGTCGTGCCCGAGCAGCGCCGCCTGCCGGTAGGTCTGGTGCACGGCCTCCGCCATGAACCCGGGCAGACCCGCCTCCTCCAGCCAGCGCGCGTAATAGCGGACGTCCTTGCGGGCGTTCGCCAACGACATAAGCGGGGTGAAGTCGCCATCAAGCGTAGCCTGGCCGTAAAGATCGAGCATGCCGCTCTTGCCGCCGGCCGCCGAGATGATGCGGATGAGTTGCGAGAGGTCGAGCCCGTCCTTGGCCGCGAGCGCAAACCCCTCGCACCACGCCGCCACATTGGCGAAGGCGATATAGTTGTGAATGAGCTTGAGGCGGATCGCGTGTCCCAATGGGCCGATGTGGAAGATGTTTTCGGCATAGAGCTCAAAATAGGGCCTGAGGTCGTCGAGCAGGTCACGCTCGCCGCCGAACAGTACGTTGACCTTGCCGATGTCGGCGTGTTTCGGGGTTCGCGTCATAGGTGCTTCGGCATACCGACCGCCGGCTGCCCGCACCATGCGGTCGAGCTTTGCGACCATCTGCGGGCTGCCGGTGGTGTGATCCACGACGATGAATCCCGGCGCCGGACTGGCGAGCAGCCCATCGCTGCAAATCATCAACGCCTCGACATCCTCGGCCTCGTTGACGCAAATCATGACGATGCGGCAATTGTCGCGAATTTCCTGAAGACCGCTGGCAGCGGTCGCGCCGAACGATTTGGCAACGGCCATGGCCGCCGGGTTGAGATCGTAGGCGGTGACCGCCACGCCCTTGGCGACGAGGTTCTTGACCAAGCCTCGTCCCATTCCACCGAGGCCAATAAAGCCAACGCGTTCGAGTGTCGTCATTTCAACCGTTCCGTTGTTGTTTCCTGGATTCTTTCCGAGAGCCGATCGCGCCGAGTTGCGGAGCCTAGCTTCGGGTCCCGGTGGCGGGCTTGCCGTAAACCGCGTCCGCCCGCTTTTCGAACGCGGCGGCAAAACGCTGGAAGGCCGTATCGAACATCGTCCCCATCAGCATCGCCAGCATCCGGCTCTTGAATTCGTAGGACAGGAAGAATCCGACGTCGCAGTCGGTTTCGGATTTCGGTTCGAACGTCCAGCGGTTCTCCAGATTGCTGAAAGGGCCCTTCAGATACTCGACCATGATTTTCAGGTTCGGCCGGTCCAGCGTCACCCGGCTGGTGAAGGATTCCCGTACCAGCTTGAACGATATCGTCATGTCGGCGACGACGACTTCAGTGCCGTCAGCTTTCTGCGTACGTTGCCGTATCCTCAGCGATTGGCACAGCGGCACGAACTCCGGATAGCGCTCGACATCGGCGACCAGATCGAACATGTGCGACGCGGTATGATGAACCCGGCGCTTGCTGGAAAAGCGAGGCATTGGACGCGCTCAACCGTGTAGCGCAGCCCGCGCCGCCCTGAGCTTGGCAAAATCCTCGCCCGCATGATGCGACGAGCGGGTCAGCGGACTGGCCGACACCATAAGAAAACCCTTGGTATAGGCGACCTTCTCGTAGCCCGCGAATTCGTCAGGGGTCACGTAGCGCATGACGGCGTGATGCTTGCGGGTCGGCTGCAGATACTGCCCGATGGTCAGGAAATCGACGTCCGCGGAGCGCAGATCGTCCATCACCTGCAGCACCTCGTGGCGCTCCTCGCCGAGGCCAACCATGATGCCTGATTTGGTGAAGATCGTGGGATCAATCTCCTTGACCCGCTGCAGGAGCCGGATCGAATGGAAGTAGCGCGCGCCCGGGCGTACCGTGAGATAACGCGCCGGCACGGTTTCCAGATTGTGGTTGAATACATCCGGCTTGGCTGCCGCGACCACCTCCAGCGCGCCTTCCTTGCGCAGGAAGTCGGGGGTGAGGATTTCGATGGTCGTGGTCGGGCAGCGCGCGCGAATGGCGCGAATCGTCTGCGCAAAGTGCTCGGCGCCGCCGTCGGCGAGGTCGTCGCGATCGACCGAGGTCACCACGACGTGGGTCAGCCCGAGCTTGAAGGTCGCCTCCGCGACATGTTCCGGCTCATTGGCCTCGAGCGCGCCGGGCATGCCGGTCTTGACGTTGCAGAACGCGCAGGCCCGCGTGCAGGTGTCCCCCATGATCATGAAGGTGGCGTGCTTCTTGTCCCAGCACTCGCCGATATTCGGGCAGCCGGCCTCCTCGCACACCGTGACGAGGCCGTTCTCCTTGACGATCTTTCGCGTGTCGGCATAGCCGCGGGTGTTCGGCGCGCGCACCCGGATCCAGTCCGGCTTCGGCGGCGACAGCGCATCCGGCCGGTTCACCTTTTCGGGGTGACGCGGGCGAACCTGGTTCAGGGAAACGGTATCGACGAGAACGACCATGGTAAGTCCGGAAATTGCGAGAACATCTAGCTAATCCGTGTTGCAGATGGCTGCAACTCTGTTGCGGAAAACCGCAACCCGATTGCGGCCGCAATCTAGCTCGCGAAACCTAGCAGATCGTGCAAGATAATGACGAATTTCACCTGTTCCGCGAACGATTCTCACCTGAAAATGGTTCAAAACTCCAAGCCTGCCGGCGCCGCCGCCCTCCGGCTCGGCAAGCCGCTGAAACGCTCGTTTTTCGACCGCAGCGTGCACGAGGTCGCGCCCGACCTGATCGGGGCAACGCTCCTGGTCGACGGCGTCGGCGGCACCATCGTCGAGGTCGAGGCCTATCACCATCTGGACCCGGCCGCGCATTCGTTCCGCGGGCCGACGCCGCGCAACCGCGTGATGTTCGGCCCGCCGGGTTTTGCCTATGTCTACCGCTCCTATGGCATCCACTGGTGCGTCAACTTCGTCTGCGAAGAGGAAGGCTCCGCCAGCGCCGTGCTGATCCGTGCGCTGGAGCCGACCCATGGCCTCCCCGCCATGCGCCGCCGCCGCGGCCTGCAGGATGAGCGGGCGTTGTGTTCGGGGCCGGGCAAGCTCACGGAAGCGCTTGGGATCACGATCAAGCACAATGAACTGCCGCTCGACGTGTCGCCGATCGCCCTGCATGCGCGCGTGGGCAGACTCGACATTGCCGCAGGCGTGCGGATCGGCATAACCAAAGCGGTCGATCTGCCATGGCGCTACGGATTGAAGGGGTCGAGATTTTTGAGCAAGCCGTTCTGACAAGGCGGTTTCTCTTTCAGCCGTCATTGCGACCGCAAGCGAAACAATCCACATTTCGGCTCGGGGATAGATGGATTGCTTCGCTGCGCTCGCAATGACGCGGAGATAGTGACGCAACACTCGATCGTCATACCCCGCGAATGCGGGGTATCCAGTACGCCGCGGCTTTTCGGCTTAATCACTGCTGTCTCTGGAATACTGGGTCACCCGCCTTCGCGGGTGACGACAATTGAATGTGCGTTTGCATTCTCGCGACATGAATTGCCCGAGGTTTTCCTGAAGCTTCCTGCCCTCTCCGATGAGAGGGCGCAGGGAATGCCGGGTGCTTGCTGCACCCGCGGTCTCGTGTGCAAATGCACTTAAGAAGTGCGCACACGAGCATACAGGTACAGCCGGAGCAGCCCGGCATTCCCTGCGCGATGGGTTTACGGCTTATGCCGCGCTCTCCCTGGAGACGAATTCCTCTTGCCTCCATCACTGACGAATTGACGGCTCGCATGACTCGGTTGAGTGCTGCAAGCCTCCGCCAGCTTGACACCAGCCACGGGTGCCAGGACCACACGGTTTTGCCGTACGCAGCTTCCTTCGCCAGAGACTTCAACCAGCCAAGTGCGTGCCGGCCAAAATTCTGGCGGAGGCGTTTAAGCGCCGTACGTCCTGCGCGCTGTGTTCACTCACGGCAAAAACCGCCCTGCGATCACATCCACGCGCCCGACGCTGCCGCGTCCACCGCAACCCGCCCCAACGTCAGTGACGATGGCCAACGCCCCTCTCCTCGGGACGGGATGGCGGAAGTTGTAGAGGTGATTTGGGTCAATCACGAAGAGGAATATTTTTGATTCCCAAGCTTGACACGATTTCGGAAAATCAGAAGTGATTTGCCCGAGGGTTGCTTTGCCGCACCTTGAGCTCGAGATTGTGCTTGCAAGGAAAGCAAATCAGCCAGTAGCCCTGCATGAGGGGGCTATATGCGGGACAAGCTAATCCCGGATCTCGCTTCGCTCATCTGGGCTCCGCATGCTTGAATTACGATGGCAGTGCAGTCCAGCACTGCCACCGTAAAATACGCGAAATGAGCATCAGGATGCGCGGCTTAACAGATCAGCGAAGCGCTGCAGGTACAGCGGCCAACCCTGATCACCCGCGACTCCATCGCGCACGCTTTGCCACCCCTCGCCGTGGCGGTCCAGGTGTCGGTGCTCGATCTCAACGCGTGTCCGGTGCGCCGTCTCGGCCGTAAATCGCACTTCCCACTCGCTGGTCTTGTTCGGATCGGTCTCGATCTGCCATTGCGGGCTAATGTTCCAGCTCAAGAGCACTCGATTGGGCGGCTCGTACGCCAGCACTCGCGCCCACCGGCACTCGCTGCCGTCAATGCCGCGGTCATAGAGATGGCCACCAACTCGCGGCTCGAACACCGTCTCGGCGATCGGCACGCCCAGCAGGTTGTGCTCGGCGGGTTTGAAGCGGCCAAAGTCCTCGGTGAAGACCTTGAATGCGCGCGCGATCGGCGCCTCCACCACGATAGAGTGCTTGACGGATTTGATCGCTGCTTGAGTGCTCATTTCGGCTCCTCCGGTGGTTGCTCGATGGCTGTCTTGTAGGCTGCCATCGTCTTGCTCCAGAACACGTCGAGTTCCGCACGAAGGGCTGCCAACCCGGCGGGATCGACGCGGTAGATCCGCTGTTTGCCGGCCGGCGCGTCGACCACGAGCCCGGCGTCCTTCAAGACCCTCAGGTGCTGCGAGACTGCGGGGCGGCTAACCGGCAGGGCACGCGCCAGTCCACTGACCGAGCTCGGATGATCGACCAATCGCTCGAATATTGTGCGCCTGGTCGGATCAGCGAGCGCCGTCCACCCACTCTTCGCGTAAGCCATCGCTAACGCGTAAGTCAATACTTACGTGTTGTCAAGCCACATTCAACGATTTCTGGCAGGGGGCGTTTCGGATTGCGTCGCTATGGATGTCACCGTAATTCGGTGTACTGGCACCAGGCTGACATTCCGGCTGCTCAGAACGAAGCTACACCGTCAGCACATCTTCAATCCGGATCGGCAAGCTGCGCACGCGCTTGCCTGTGGCGTGAAAGACGGCGTTGGCGATGGCGGGGGCCATGCCGACGAGCGCGATCTCGCCGAGGCCTTTGACGCCGAGGGCATTGACGTGTGGGTCGATCTCTTCGACGAAGTACGCTTCAAGTTGGGGAATGTCGAGATTCACGGGCAGCAGGTAATCGGCCATATGGGCGTTGACCGGGCGGCCGTCGCGCGGATCGAGGACAGTGCGTTCCATCAACGCCATGCCCATTCCGCCGATCATGCCGCCAATGCATTGGCTCCTCGCAAGTCGCGGATTGACGACGCGGCCGATGCCATAGGCGCCCGCGGCGCGGCGCAGCCGGATCGTGCCGACATCGGGATCGACGGCCACCTCCGCAAATACGGCTCCAAAGGAGTGCATGGAAAAGCGGGCCGCGACATCGGGATCGCGCTGAGCCGAAGCCGTAGCCTCGATGGGGCGGCCGTCCTGAGGGCGCTTTGCGGCTTCCTCCTGCACGGCAATACAGGCGGCGCGGATCGCAGAGCCGACCGAGGCCATCGTCCATGAGCCGCCATGGGATGGAGCCGGCGGATAGTCAGAGCGGCCAAGGCTGAAGCGCACCCGTTCAACAGGCAGCCCCAGCGTCTCGGCGGCAACCTGCGTCATCGATGTGTAGGTGCCGGGACCCATGTCGCTTGCCGCCACTTCAACTTCGGCGGTGCCGTCCGCAAGCAGCCGCGCCCGCGCATTCGCCGGCGCATGGAAGGCCGGATAGCTCGCCGATGCCACGCCCATGCCGACCAGCAGCCGGCCATCGCGCATCGAACGAGGTTCGGGTAACCGCCGCGACCAGCCGAAACGTTCGGCGGCGAGGTCATGGCATTTCATCAGCGACCGGCTGGAGAACGGCTTGTTCTCGCCCTCATCGATCGCCGGCTCGTTGCGACGCCGCAGATCTATCGGATCGATTCCGAGCTTGTACGACAGTTCATCCACGGCACATTCGAGCGCAAAGACACCGCTTGCCTCGCCGGGGCCGCGCATATGGTTCGGGGTGCCGATATCGAGTGGCAGCAGCCGGTAGCGGGTCCGCACGTTCGGCGTGGAGTACAGGAAGCTCGTAACCGAAGTCAGGGCCTCCATGAACTCTTCATAGCGGCTCGTCTCGCCGGTGCCTTCGTGCACAATGCTGGTGAGCTTGCCGTCCGCCGTGGCCCCGAGAGCCATCCGCTGCAGGGTGCGGGGCCGATGGCCCGTCATGAAGAACATCTGCTTGCGCGTGAGTACGAGCTTGACGGGACGTCGCAACTGTCGCGCCGCCATGACCGCAAGCGTCACATGCGGCCATGTCCTGAGCGACGTGCCGAAGGCACCGCCGATAAACGGACAGATCACCTGTATGTTCTCGGGCGGCAGGCCGAACACGGCTGCGATCTCGGCCTGTTCGTTGACGACGAACTGGCTCTTGCTCCACAGCGTCAGCCGATCTCCATTCCAGGCCGCGACGGTGGCGTGCGGCTCCATTGGATTGTGGTTTTCGCGCGCGATTTCATAGATCTCGTCGACCTTCACCGGCGCGTCCGCGAGAGCGCTGTCGGCATTGCCGCGCGCGGTGTCGGCCGGCAGCCTCGCATCCGGCTGCTTCCCGGCTTCCGGAACGACAGGCCGGGCTTTTGGGTCGGCAGGATCAACGAGCGGCCGCTCGGCCGTGTAGGAGATGCGCAGCGCCGCAGCCGCGCGCTCCGCCTGGTCGAGCGTATCGGCGACGACGATCGCCACCGGTTGCCCGTAGAAGCGCACCTGGTCGTCCTGCAGCACATGCAGCCGCTCGCCTGTCGCCGGATCGATATAGCTCCTGTGCGGCGCGTATGGCAGGCGCGGCGCATTGCGATGGGTGATGACGGCAACGACGCCCGGCATCTTCTCAACCGGCGCGGTCTCGATATCGGTCACGCGGCCGAGCCCCACCGTGGCACCGACGATCACCGCATAGGCCTGGCCGCCCTGGTTGAAGTCGGCCGCGTAGCGCGCCGCGCCTGTGACCTTGGCGCGACCATCCACGCGCGGCAGCGGCTTTCCGATCACGTTCGTCGTCATGCGGCTTCTCCCGTCATTTCAAGAGCGCGGACGATCGTCCGGGGCAGCAGTTCGAGCTTGTAATGATTGCCCGACAACGGACGGGCTCCTTCGAGCGCCAGCCGCGCGGCGGTTTCGAAGATTTTGCGATCCGGTGCCTTGCCGATCAGCGCTTTCTCCACCGTGCGCAGGCGCCATGGCCGGGTGGCCACGCCGCCGACAGCGAGCCGCGCCTGACGGATCACGCCGTCCCCGACATCGAGTGCGGCGGCGGCGGATACGAGCGCGAATTCGTAAGAAGCGCGGTCGCGTACCTTGAGATAGCGCGCCCGCCGGCTGTACGGACCGCCGGGGACCCGCACCGCGAGGATCAGCTCGCCAGGCAGCAGCGTATGTTCGAGATGCGGCGTATCGCCCGGCAAGCGAAACAGTTCCTCGACCGGAAAGCTGCGCTCGCCCCGCGGCCCCCTCACCTGCATCGTGGCATCGAGCGCGACCAGCGCGACGGCAACGTCCGAAGGATGCGTTGCCGCGCAATGATTGCTCGTGCCGAGAATGGCGTGGCCGGCATTGAGGCCATCGATCGCGGCGCAGCCGGAGTTCGGGGTGCGCTTGTTGCAGGGCGCGTCGTGCATCCGGAAATAGGGGCAGCGCACGCGCTGGAGCAGGTTGCCGCCGATGGAGGCCATGTTGCGCAATTGCGGCGAGGCGCCCTCGATCAGGCTTTCGGCAACGAGCGGGTGCAGGCGCTGCACGCCTGGGTGGGCGGCGACATCGGCCATGCGGGCGAGCGCGCCGATCACGAGATCGGAACCCTCGATGCGGATTTCGGAAAGCGGGAGCGTGTTGATGTCGACGAGGTGTTCCGGCTGCTCCACCTCCTCCCGCATGAGGTCGATCAACGTGGTGCCGCCGGCGATGAAACGTCGGCCGGACGATGCGGCGGCGATGGCGGCCTGGACAGAGGTCGCCTTCTCGAGCGTGAATGGAAGCATGGTCAGGCCCTCCTGGCAGCGTCGGCGACCGCAGCGACGATGCCCGGATAGGCGCCGCAACGGCAGATATTGCCGCTCATCCAAAACCTGATTTCATCTGGCGAGCCTGCATGGCCTTCGGCGATGCAGCCTATTCCCGACATGATCTGTCCGGGGGTGCAGAAGCCGCACTGCAAGCCGTCGTGCTCGACGAACGCAGCCTGGAGCGGATGAAGCTCGCCATTCGTTTCAAGGCCTTCGATCGTCTTGATCTCAGCGCCCTCATGCATCGCAGCCAGCGTCAGGCAGGAGACGATCCGCCTGCCGTTGAGAAGGATGGTGCAAGCGCCGCAGGCGCCCTGATTGCACCCCTTCTTCGTGCCGGTGAGATCGAGCGTCTCGCGCAGCACATCGAGCAGTGAGCGGCGGGGGTCCAGGTCAAGCTCATGCTGCCTGCCGTTGACCACCAGCCGGACCCGTCCCGTCGATGCGGCGGGAGGCCGTTCAGAGATGGGCTGCGCGGCGACTTCCGATGCGACCGCGAGAGTGGCCGCTCCCCCGACCGTAAGCAGCACCGAACGGCGCGATAATCCGCCACGCTGCTCTTCGGTCTCAACAGCACCGTCGGTGAACGGCTCATCGCTTGTCATGATCGTATGCTCGCTTGCTTGTTGACGTGATTATCGTTCGCTGATTGCGATAAGATGACGTCACAATTCCTCTTCGACGCTCGGAAGCGGATCGGATTGCGCTGCGCACCAGACATCAAGCGCGGCCAAGCGATCGCCTCGGATGAACAGCGCGAACTAAGCATGAACCTAGTGGGGTGTACCGTTCGGATATTGCGGCGACTATCGCGGTGTTGCGATGAAGTGCCGCCGGGCACCTACAGAGCGCGTCGGAATGCCGACGGGGTCACGCCGACGATCGTTCGGAAAGCCGCCGCGAAAGCTGATGGCGTCTCGTAACCGACTGCAAGCGCGACCTCTGTGACACTCAGGCCTGAATGGGCGAGAAGCTCGCGGGCGCGGCGCATGCGTTGCGCGGTCAACCACGCGTGCGGGGTCTGGCCGGTCGACTGCCGAAATGCCGTGCAGAAGTGGAAGCGGCTCAGGCCGACAAGGGTGGCGAGTTCGTTGAGCCCGATATGCTGTTCGAGATTCTCGCGCATGAACGTCGTGACGCGCCGCACCTGCCAGTCAGCAAGCCCGCCCTTTCTAACCTGAGCAGACAAGCTGCCAAATGATGAATGCTCGCGGATCAGCCGCGCGCAGAGGAGGTCGATCGCCTGCTCCACGAACAGACGGGACGATGCACTGTCCCGCGCCGCCTCGTGGCTGAGAATTTCAAGCAGCCCCGCCGCCGCGGGATCGCCGAAGGCCACGCGCGGAAGAATCTCGACGCGTCTTCCGCCCGCAATCTCGTCGGCGCATGCCTGGAGGCGTTCCTGCGTGAGGTAGACGTGCGAAACCACCACGGGGCCGGCAATGTTCCAGTGGCCGTCAACGCCTCTCGGGATGAGGGTGAAGGCTTTCGAGTTGGTCCTGGACGTCAGGCGCTTGTTCTCAATCCGCCAGGATATCTCGTGCTGTCCTTCGTGGCAGCCGACGGCGACGTACCCGGCCACGCCGCGCATGTAATCCTCTTGCAACCCGCCATGCGCCCACTTCCGTGTCAGGCGCGTATCACCGTGCAAGATCTCAGGCACCAATACCGGTGGCTCGTCCAAGATGCGCGCCATCTCAATGGCAGGATCCGGACTTGAGTGGCCGGCTGTAGATCGGGCCAGGCCGCGTTGATTCGGTGCGGCCCTGCTTCGGGAACGGAACAGCCGCTGGTCCAAACTGTCGTCCTCGTCGAGCCGCTACACTTTTGCACCACCATTATGCAAAAAGACGCAGCCATTGGGTAGAAAAACATCTGCGACAATCCTGACGCGCCCCCTCCTGACTGCCTACAAATTGATCAACCCATGGTCGCGCGGTTCGGCTGAGGCCCTCCGTCCTCGCGGCTGAAGCCGGCCGCCTCCCCCGCCGTGTTCAATGCCCAAGAGAACTCGCCATTGCAGTCCCGTCCACTGCAAATTGAAATGGTAGACATCGCCGTAACGACGCGCATCGCTATTTCAACAATCGCAACATCGGCTCAATCCCGTCACGACACGCCCACGTTGAACCCGTAAGTGTGGCCTGCTGTTTCGCCTTGCGCGAGTGAAGTGCCCACAAACTGTGCTGCGTCGAACATGCGGAACACGTGGTGAATTTGCGCAAACGACGGCGCCACCAACCAGCAACAGAAAACTGCAAACAAAAGGAGCTGTAGATGGCCGGCGTGTTTCCTGTTCAAGGATTTGGATTCCTCTCCAACTACAATGGCGCATTCGTCGCCGGTTCCGCGCTCGCCGCCATGCAGGCGATCGCCGGCACCAATTCAAATTCGATCGAACTCGCTCCGCGGCTGTTTATGCAAACGAGGACGTCGAATGATGTTTTCGCCGATCCCAACAAGACCGAGAGCGACGCCAATATTCTCCAGGCGGCGGCAAATGCGCAGGCGCTCGGGCTTTCGGTCACGCTGAAGCCTATGGTCTCAGCCCTCGATGGCACGCTCGCATACGCACTCATTCCGAGCGATCCCGCCGCTTTCTTCGCTTCCTACAAGACCGCAATGGTCCACATGGCTGAAATCGCCGAGCAAGCGGGCGTGACCATGCTCTCGATCGGCAATGAGCTGGGCAAGCTCTCCGGACCGCCATATCGAAGCTACTGGGTCGACCTCATCGATTCCGTACGCGCCGTGTTCCACGGCGAGATCACCTACGCAGCCGCAACCGACGAAGCCATCAATGTCAGCTTTTGGGACAAGGTCGATGTCATCGGAATCAACGCCTATCCGCCGCTGACGACGACAACCGAGCCGACCGTCGAGGAGATGGTCAATGCGTGGAACAACATGTCCACGGACGACTACTGGGCGAAGGTGATGAATCACATGTCGCCGGTCGATTTCTTCCATTCCCTTGCCTTGCAGTACGACAAGCAGGTGTTCTTCACCGAAACCGGTTATCGCAGCCTCGACGGAACCAATATCAGCCCGGGCGGCTGGGCCGAAGGCACGACGCAGGATGTGCAGGAGCAATACGATGCCTTCAACGCCTTCTTTCAGGTTTGGGGATCGGAAGGCGGAAGCTGGTTCAGGGGCGCGTCGATCTGGAACTGGGATACGAACAACAAATATTCGCCGATCGGCTACTCGCCCCAGGGCAAGCCTGCGCAGGAGTTGATTACCGAATGGTATGGAGGTCAGCACCAGCCGCCCGGCCAGACGCTAACGGGTTCTCCGTCTGCCGATTTGATGGATGTCGGCGGCGGCAATGACGTGCTGTCGGGCGGGGTCGGCAACGACACGATCAAAGCCGGCGGCGGCGATGACACCATTACCGGCGGCCCCGATACAATTCCGAAACTCATGGAGACGTCAGTCACGGTGACGGGCTACAGCTCCGTCGTCGACGGCGTCGGCGCCAAGATGCAGCTCCTGATCAACGGGCAGCAGGTCGGCAGCACCGTCGAATTCCACGGCGCGAGCGATCCATCGGGTTTCCAGACCTTCACATTCACATTCGCCAACCCGGCCAGCGTCTCCAGTCTCGATCTCGCCTTCATCAACGACATCGCCAACGCCAATGGCGACCGCAACCTTTATATCAAGGACATCACCGTCAACGGCGAGCACCTTGCCGTGTCAGAAGGCGTCAATCCCAGTTCGCCGGGGACGTGGAACCTCTACCAGAACAAGTCCATCCACTATGACATGACCGGCCGCCAGGACCTGTTCTTCGGTTCGTCGACCGATGATGACGATCTGGAAGGAGGCCCGGGCAAGGATGTGATCAGCGGCGGCGCCGCCACGGACATGATCCAGGGTAGCGCGGGCAATGACACCATCAACGGCGGCCCCGGCGCGGACGTGATCCGCGGCGGGGCGGACGACGACACGATCAACAGCGGCGCCGGCATCACCACGGCGACCGATCAGCTTTATGGCGACGACGGCAACGACGTCATAAAGGCCAGCACCGGCGATACCGGCGCCCTGCTCGACGGCGGCAGTGGCAAAGACCAGCTCTATGGCGGCTGGGTAGCCAATGTCCTGAATGGCGGTGACGGCAACGACTATCTCTCCGGCGGCGGCGGACTGGATACGATGCACGGCAACGCCGGCGACGACCAGCTCAAAGGCGGCCCGGCGGCAACCCAAATGTCCGGCGACGACGGCAACGACAGCTTGCAGGGCGGCACGGGCAGCGAGTTTCTGTACGGCGGCAGCGGCAACGACCGGCTGACCGGCAGCGCAGGGAACGATTATCTAGCCGGCGGCACCGGCAACGACACATTCGTGTTCGCCCCCGGCTTCGGCAAGGACACCGTTGCCGACTTCCAGAATACCGATGGCGTGCAGGATATCGTTCAGTTCAGCAAAACGGTGTTTGCCGACTTCAGCGCGCTCCAATCGCACATGGCCGAGGTTGGCACCAGCGTCGTGATCACGGTCGACGCCAACAATGCGATCGAGATCCAGAACAAGACAATGAGCCAACTCCACGCCAGCGATTTTCTGTTCGTGTGAGCTCCACTGCGGGATGATGACTCAAGCTATCTCAGCCGTCATTGCGAGCGGAGCGAAGCAATCCACGTCTCGGCATAACGGATGGATGGATTGCTTCGCTGCGCTCGCAATGACGGGGATAGTTCGGAGCCCTTCTTACGACGCCAGCTTCAACCGCTCCAGTGCTTCCTGCAGCTTTGCCTTGCGCGCGACCGCCGCCTCGCGCTTTTCCTTTTCCTCTTCGACGATCTCCTCGGGCGCGTTGGCCACGAATTTCTCGTTGCCGAGCTTGGCGTCGACGCGCTTGATGTCGGCCTCGGCCTTGACGATTTCCTTGTCGAGCCGGGCCTTTTCAGCCGACAGATCGATCACGCCCTTGAGCGGCAGAGCGACAACCTCGCCGCGCACGAGCAACTGAACAGCGCCTTCCGGCGGGCGGTCGGCGAAATCGATCGCGGCGAGCCGCGCCAATCGCTTGACGATGTCGTTCCAGCGCTGCGCGCGCCCCTTTGTCTCCTCGGACGCACCCGACAGCACCACCGGGATCAGCGTGGCCGGCGCGATGTTCATTTCCGAACGTACCGAACGGATGGCGGTGACGAGATCGACCACCCACCCGATTTCGGCCTCGGCGGCCGGATCGCTGAAATCCCCGGCATCGAGCGCGACTATGGCCGGTGCAATTACTGGATCGCCGGGTCCTGCCATCGCCATCGCGGCGATCTGCTCGGCGGTAACCGAACTGACCTTGCGCGGCCATTCCGCCAACACCAGCAGGCCGTCGCGCTTGGCCGTCACCGCCCAGAGTTCCTCGGTGATGAAGGGCATGAACGGGTGCAGCAATTTAAGGATCTCGTCGCGCGCCCAGGCGATCATGGCGCGGGTCTCGGTTTTCGCCGCCCCCTCCTCGCCCATCAGCACCGGCTTTGCGAGTTCGAGATACCAGTCGCAATAGACATTCCAGACGAAACGATAGATGGCGTTCGCCGCATCGTTAAAGCGATAGCCCTCGATCGCCTCGGTGACCTCACGCGTGGCGCGCGAGGTTTCATGCGCGATCCAGCGGTTCAGCGTCTCCCTGGCATTCACAGGATCGAAGCCGTCTGGCTTCTCGCAACCGTTCATCTCGGCAAAGCGGCAGGCGTTCCAGAGTTTGGTCGCGAAATTGCGATTGGTTTCGACCAGTTGCGGCGAGAGCTTGATGTCGTGGCTGTGCGCCGCGCCGCGCGCCAGCGCAAAGCGCAGCGCGTCGGCGCCAAAATCGTCGATGACGCCGAGCGGATCGATGACGTTGCCTTTCGACTTCGACATCTTCGCGCCCTTCTCGTCGCGAACCAGGCGGTGGATGTAGACGGTCGAGAATGGCGCATCCTTCATGAAGTGCAGGCCCATCATCATCATCCGGGCGACCCAGAAGAAGATGATGTCCCATCCCGTGACGAGCACGTTGGTCGGATAGTAGCGCTTCACTTCCGCCGTTTCGTCGGGCCAGCCGAGCGTCGAGAACGGCCACAGCCCTGATGAAAACCAGGTGTCGAGCACGTCCTCGTCACGCGTGATGAAGCCCTCGCGCTTGGTGGGATCCAGCGCCATCTCGCGCCCCTGCTCCGGCGTGATGACTTCCTGCTCGACGTAATAGCCGAGTGCGTTGCCGACGGCTTCGTCTTCGGTCTCGGCGACGAACACCTTGCCGTCAGGACCGTACCAGGCCGGGATCTGGTGGCCCCACCAAAGCTGGCGCGAGATGCACCAGGGCTGGATGTTTTCCATCCATTCGAAATAGGTCTTTTCCCAGTTCTTCGGCACGAAGCTGGTCGCGCCCGAGCGCACGGCTGCGATCGCCGGCTGCGCCATGGTCTTGGCGTCGACATACCACTGGTCGGTCAGATAGGGCTCGATCACCACGCCGGAGCGGTCGCCATGCGGCACCATGTGCGTGTTCGGCTCGATCTTTTCCAGGAAGCCGAAATCTTCCAGCCGCGCCACGATCTTCTTGCGCGCGGCAAAGCGATCGAGATTGTGCAGCTCTTCCGCGAGCATCAGCGCGCCTTCCGGCAGGCCGCGCAGATAATCCTCGTTGTCGACGAGGGCCATGCAGCCCTCGCGATCGAACACGTTGATCTGCGGCAGGCCGTGACGCTTGCCGACCTCGAAGTCGTTGAAGTCGTGCGCCGGCGTGATCTTGACCGCGCCTGAACCCTTTTCGGGATCGGCGTAGTCGTCGCCGATGATGGGGATGCGGCGGCCGACCAGCGGCAGGATCACATGCTGCCCGATCAGGTGCCCGATCCGTTCGTTCTCCGGATGAATCGCAACGGCGGTGTCGCCGAGCATCGTCTCGGGACGTGTCGTCGCCACGACGACAAAAGTCGAGGGATCGTCGGGGCTAAAAGTCTTGCCCTCGATCGGATAGCGCAGATACCAGAGGCTGCCCTTGACCTCGACCTGCTGCACCTCGAGATCTGAGATCGCGGTGAGCAGTTTCGGGTCCCAGTTCACCAGCCGCTTGTCTTTGTAGATCAGGCCTTCGCGGTGCAGCTCGACGAACACTTTCACGACCGCGCGCGACAGCCCCTCGTCCATCGTAAAACGTTCGCGCGACCAGTCGCAGGAGGCGCCAAGGCGCTTCAACTGATTGACGATGACGCCGCCGCTTTCCGCCTTCCACTGCCAGACGCGCTCGAGGAATTTGGCGCGGCCAAGGTCGCGGCGGCCCGGCTCCTGCCGTTCCATCAATTGCCGCTCGACCACCATCTGGGTCGCGATGCCGGCATGGTCGGTGCCCGGCTGCCACAGCACATCGCGGCCGCGCATGCGCTCGAAGCGGCAGAAAATGTCCTGCAACGTGTTGTTCAGCGCGTGGCCCATATGCAGCGAGCCCGTCACGTTGGGCGGCGGGATCACGATGGTGAACGGCGCGGCATCTTTCCGTTCCGGGCGGCCGGCCTTGAACGCGCCGCTTTCCTCCCAGATCCGTGACATACGGCTTTCGATATCGGCGGGCTGGTAGTTTTTTTCGATCATGGCACTGCAATTGGGGATATCGGGGCGTTCTCGAGCAATCCGTCGCCGGTCCGCTTAGAGAATACGCATCAAAACAACGTGGTAGCGCCCGGCTCTGATGTGATCGGTGCCGGGCCGGCCCCTAGAAAGCCGCCACAGCGCCTCAAGTCAACCTGACAACTTAAGTCCGGGGCAGCGGGAAGCCGCGATAACGCCGGTTTGACTGTCCGAATGGGGATCCGCCCGGAACTAGAGCCTTTTCGGTTCTGATTGAATCAGAACCGGGCTCTAGATTCTTGTTTTGACGCGTTTTCTTGACGCGAGCCGGTGTCCACCCGGGATCAAGTCCGGGGCAGGCTTTCGCTTGAAAACGCTCTACCGCCCGCGCGAAACCCGCTCGATTTCGGCCTTGACGATCCGCTCCACCAATCCCGGCAGATTGTCATCGAGCCAGGATTTCAGCATCGGCCGCAGCATTTCCTTGACCAGATCTTCCAGCGTCCGCGCGTTATTGCTCAGCACGGTATTGGCCAGCGAATTGAAGGCGGATTCGACCGCGGAGACGGTCGAGCGCGACAAGATCGGCTGCTGTGGTGCTTCGAACGGCGGCGGCTCGTGGGCTGGCTGCCGCCCCCTGTGGGACTCGCTGAACTCGATGTCGTCCTCCGGCTCGATCTTGTTGAAGGAGGCTTTCGGTGGCGCCGGATCCGGCAGCGCCATCTCGTCGGTGAGTTCGAACACGTCGGCTTCCGGCTGCGCAGGCCTGATCTCCGTCTCGGGCGTTGCCGCATCGAGACTCGCCAGCATCGCGTCGATGTCGTCCTGGTTGTTGCTGGCGGCCGGTTCAGGCGCGGGTGCAGGCGGCGGCGGGGCCGGCGCGGGCTTCGGAGCAGCCGGCTTGGGGGCAATGGCCGACGGCGGGATGTCCTTCATCACCGGTTTCGGCGGCGCCGCCGCGGCGGCCTCCGGCTTGGCAGCGGCAGGCTTTGCCTCGTCGTCGGCAATGATGCGACGGATCGACGCCAGAATCTCCTCCATCGAGGGCTCTTGGACCTTTGCAGGTTGCGTCATCTCCGACTCCACATCGAAACCATTTTACACCAAAGCCAAGAGGGAATTGCCGGTTCCGGAAATGCAGGCCGGGATTTTCACCGCACAAGCCTGACTTGTCCCCAGATCAAGCCCGCCCGCGGCATCGCGCGGGAGGTCTGCTCCCCTCAAAACACAACCCGACGCGCGTCCGTGAGATGCAAGGACGCGAGCCGCGAATCGCTCAGCTCGCCCAGGAAACGGTACGTCATGGCCACAAATGATTGCAAGCAAAGCGCCCGGCGCTTCAGGCGCCGGGCGACGATATTCGTCCTGTGTTGCGCGGGGTTGCGCCGGTATCAGCGGCCGTCGGGTGTACGAACGCCGGCCCAGCTATCGCGCACCTGATGATAGTGCACGCTCGGATCGTAGATCGTGGTGGGCAGGTTCAGCACCTGCGGCGTCAGCCGTCCGATCTTGTCCAGCACGGAGTATGACGCCACCACGCGATCGTGCTGCGCGGTGACGAGCGCGACGCGCGCATTCACCAGCGCCTGCTGCGCGTTCAGCACGTCAAGCGTGGTGCGCTGTCCGGCCTTGGCTTCCTCGCGCACGCCGTTCAGCGCGATTTCCGACGCCTGCACCTGCGCCTGGGCGGAGGCGACCTGCGCCTTGCCGGCGACGAGCTGCCCCCATGCCGTGACTACGTTGGCGCGGGTCTGGTCGCGAGTCTGATCGAGCACGAGACGTTGTTGCGCCGCCGTTTCCTTGGACTGGCGGATCAGCGAATATTCAGTGCCGCCCTGATAGATGGGCACCGTGAGCTGCGTGGTCACGGATGCGCCGAACGTGCGGTACTGGATCAGGCTCTGCTCATAGGCCTGCTGGACCGAGCCCTGAATCGTGACCGTCGGCAACAGCGCGCCTTCGGCCACCTTGACCTGGAGGTAGCTGACGTCGATGCCGAACATCGCCGCGGTGACGTTCGGATTTTGCGTCAGGCCGAGCTCGACGGCCGCCGGCAGCGTCGACGGCAGGAAGCGGTCGACCGGCGAGCCCGGCGCCAGCGCTTGCGGCTCGTTGCCGATGATGCGGCGGAAGTTCGAACGCGTCGTCGTCAGATTGGCTTCCGCGGTCAGGAGCTGCGTCTTGCCGGCGGCAAGCTGGGCTTCCGACTGCGCAACGTCGGTGCGCGTGACTTCGCCGACATTGAAGCGGTCGCGCGTCTGTTTCAGCGTCTGCTCGAGCACGCGAACGTTACTCTTCTGCACCTCGACGATCGCGGAATCGCGCAGATAGTCCATGTAGATGGTGGCGCCGCTGAGCAGGACGGTCGATTCGAGTGCACGCAGCGCTTCGCGCGCGCCGGAAACCTGGCCTTCCGCCGCCCTCGTTCTGTTCGCGGTCTGCTGACCGTTGAACAGCGTCTGCGTGATGGTGCCACCGATGCTGCGCGGCGAATTGGCGCCGACAATAGGGGTTCTCACGATATTGTCGGGAGTGCCGCCCTGAGTGCTGAGCGTATCCGTATACTGGACGCCCGCGCTTGCGTTGACCGAAACCCTGGGACGATAGCCCGACAGCGCCTGCGGCACGTTCTCGTCGGTGATGCGCACCTGCGCGCGCTGCGCGTTGAGCTGCGGATTGTTCTGATAGGCGCGCACCAGCGCTGCCTCAATTGTGTCGGCCAAGACGGGCGTCGGGCCCATGCACACTAATAGAAGGGCCGAAGCCGCGGCCCCGGCAAATGCCTTCACCCCACGCATCCCAAGCAATCCAATCATTTTTGAAACGCCCGGCCGATGACCATGATCGCACACGATCATTAACCGAACGTCGCTTCACTTGAAGTGAGTCCCAGCTCACCTTATTCCGCACCTAGGCTGGACGGAACACCCCGGCAAGCAAACCCCGTCGAAACTCTTCACGTGGGGCAATCGGGCCACACTTCTGATTTCGAAGAGGATTTAGCTGGCTACGGCGGGCGATTATTGGGCGTGGGAAGGGCTGAAAGGCTAGAAAACGAAGGCCGGAACAAGTTCCATGCCGGGCAGCACCGGGGCAACGGCATCGAACAGCGTCCGGTGACCGAAATCGCCGTGCGAACAGGTCACCATGGTGGCCCGCGCCGGCTGCGACTTTGCAAAAACGCCCACCAATCGGCCACCGTTCCGCAATTGCCCGTAGAGCCGCTCCGGCACGATCTCGGTTGCGCCGTTCAGCACGATGACGTCCCAGGGCGCGTTCGCCGGGTCTCCATCGGCCGGCGCCGCGGTCCGAACCGTCACGTTTCCACAGCCATTGGCGGCCAGAATCGCCTGTGCCCTCGCCGCCAGCGCCGAATCGTTCTCCGTCGCGGTCACTTGGGTAGCGAATCGGGCGATCACGGCGGCGGCGTAGCCGGTGGCGCAGCCGACCACGAGGACGCGATCGCTCTGCCTGATCTCGGCCGCCTGCAGCATCTTCGCCAGCACTGCCGGCTTGATCAGGAAGCGCTTGGCCGAGCCCCCTTCGCTGACGTCGAGATCGAGATCCAGATAGGCCAGCGCCTGCTTGTTTTCGGGAACGAAGGCCTCGCGCGGCACCGCCAGCATGGCATCGATAATTCGGATATCGGTCACGTCGCTCGGACGCACCTGACCATCGACCATTTTCTGGCGCGGGGTCGCAAAACCGGACATAGGCGAAGACCCTGAAAGCATGCGGCGTTGCCGCCGGGGAGCTGAAACCGGGCCATCTTTGGTACAAGCTCCGGCAAAACGCAACATGCGGGCGCCTGCGACCACCGCCGGTGCGGAAAAGCCGCTGCTCTCGCCTACTCTATCGCCACGGCTAATCTGGCGATCAGCCGCGCCACCTCATCCAGATGTTCGTTGTCATGCTCTTCGACGGCTTGCGCGAGCCGAAGCAGGCATTCGTCGTCGCTCATGGCGGGAATGTCGCTCGGAACGATCGGAGGTGCCGCGCGTGTCAGTTCGGTCACATTGGCTGGCATCGAATCAGCTCCCGTGAAACCCGGCACCACAGAGGCTCCGGGCCGATTGAGTCGAATTGGCGGCCCGATCCAGGACCCCCTATAGATGACGCAATTGCCGGCGCCCGGTTCCGCCCGCCATCTGCCCGGGAGACGAAAGCACTGACAAACCGTTGTCGTGCGAGGACTTTCCGGCCCTGCTTCAAGCAAATGCGCAGCCTGTGATTTGGTCCTTTGCAAGCCCGAAAGGCTTTGTTATACGCTGCCCGCTCGCGAACCTTTGTTTCGCCTATTCCTCGGTAGCTCAGCGGTAGAGCATTCGACTGTTAATCGAATGGTCGCTGGTTCGAATCCAGCCCGGGGAGCCACCGCCTTTTCTACGCCAAGGCGCGATGCAGCGCGCCAACATGCGACTTTTCACCGCGTAACGATCTGGTTCAAGTTTCCATCAGCCTGGCGGACAGGAATTCGATGAACCGCTGGGTCTTGGCTGCAATGAGGCGAGTTTCGGTGACGGCGTGAATGCTGACCGGCGACCCCTGCCATTCCGGCAGGACACGCCGGAGCCTGCCCGAGGCCAAATCTTCGGCGACGATCTTCTCGGCAAGCAGGGCAATGCCCTGGTGGTTGACCGCCAGGGCGCGGATCATCCCGACGCTGTTGACCGTGAAGCGGCCGCCAACGTCGACATCGATCTTGTTCATCCCCTGATGCAAGGTCCAGATCCTTGGCATGCAGATACATTCGTGCTCCGCCAGGTCCGCCGGTGTTGCCGGCTCGCCTGACGCCTCGATATAGCCAGGAGACGCATAGAGGTGGCGCGAGTGCCGCCCGATCAGGCGGGTGATCAGACTGGAATCTTCCAGCTTGCCGATGCGGATCGCCACATCGAACGGCTCGGCCACTAGGTCGACGCGGCGTGGAGTCAGATCGAATTCGAACGTGATGCCGGGATAGCTTTGCGCAAAATCGACGATGATCGGCGTGAGGTAAAGCGTGGCGAAGTCGACCGGGAGCGAAACCCGCAGGACACCGCTCGGCTGCTCCAGCATCGCGCCGAGCTGTTCGTGCGCGAGCCGCGCCTCATCGACGATACGCTTGCTTCGTTCGTAGTAAAGCTGGCCGGCCTCGGTGAGCTCGATCTTGCGTGTCGTGCGATGCAGTAATCTTAGGCCTATCGCCTTCTCCAGCTCGCTGATGCGTCGCGACAGAGTGGAGTTTGGCATGCCGAGAGCCTCCGCCGCCTTCCGGAAGCTCCTGGCTCTGGCCACCTCCACGAACAGCGCCATGTCGTTCAAGTGGCTCACGCTATTGCTCCATATATGGAATATTTATTTCAATTTTGCCGGATTTATCCCGACATTGGAATAGTGGACAAGCGCTCCTGCAAATGGAGATCCCAATGAGTCCCCTATTCACCCCTGTCCGCGTCGGCCGCTACACTCTACCGAACCGCCTCGTCATGGCCCCGATGACCCGCAGCCGCGCCGGCCTCGACGGTACGCCGGGCGAGCTGGCCACCGAATATTATTCCCAGCGCGCCGGCGTCGGCCTGATCGTCACCGAAGGCACCCAGCCCTCGGATGACGGCCAGGGCTATCTCACCACCCCGGGCATCTACACGCCCGCCCATGTCGCCGGCTGGCGGAAGATCACTTCTGCCGTGCACGACAAGGGCGGCCACATCTTCATCCAGCTCATGCATGCCGGGCGCATGTCGCATCCCGACAATACGCTGCATCGCCGCCAAGGGGTCGCGCCGTCCGCGATAGCGCCGGGGACGGGTATGTTCACCATGACGGGGATGCAGGACATTCCTACGCCGCGCGTGCTGACGACCAAAGAGGCGCGCCAGACGGTCACCGATTTCCGCCATGCCGCGCGCTCGGCGGTCGAGGCCGGCGCCGACGGCATCGAGATTCACGGCGCGAACGCCTACCTAGTCCAGCAGTTCTTCGCGCCAAGCGCCAACACGCGCACGGACGAATATGGCGGGTCGATCGAGAACCGAGCGCGCTTCGCCATCGAAGTCGCCACGGCGATCGCCGAGGAGATCGGCGCGGACCGCACCGCGATCCGCCTGTCCCCCGGCACGACGATATGGGGGATCGACGAAGGCGCCGAAGCGCCGGACCTCTACCGCCATCTGATCGCCGAACTCGACAAACTCGGGCTCGCCTATGTCCACGTCATGCATCAGGGCAACGAGCCGTTGCTGGCCGACATCCGCAAACTTTGGTCAGGGTCTCTGATCCTGAACCGCCCAGGTCGTGCGCGGGAGCAAATTGGCGCCGATGTTGCATCCGGCCTGGCCGACCTTGAAGCCTACGGTCAGATGGTCCTTGCCAATCCAGACTTTGTCGAACGGTTGAAGACCAATGCGGCGCTGAATGCGGCAGTCCAAGCCACTTTCTATGGTGGCACCGCCATAGGCTACACCGACTATCCTGCTTTAAGCGCGCAAAGCGCAGCCAAGTAAATCCGCAGACGCCAGTAGTCCAATAGATGTCTCTTACCTGAGACGGACTGCCTAATGAAGTCCTGCACGAGGGACTTCCAATCCATGTCTTCCACAGGAAGGAGAAACCTCTTGAACCCACCCGATGGCTTTAAAAGTGCCCCCCGCCGGTCTGAACCGCTTGGCTCCGGCCGGGCCCTACGTCTTCAAGCATATGGCGGCACAGAGAGCCTGAAAGTCGATTGGGTATCCGCCCCCGAGCCTGGTCCCGACCAAGTGCTCGTCCAGGTCAAGGCTGCCGGAGTAAACGGAATCGACTGGAAAATCCGTGAAGGCTACGTCCGCGACAAGTTCAAGTTATCTTTGCCCGCGACGCTTGGCATCGAAATGGCGGGGGTCGTGCTGCGGACCGGCTCCAACGTCGAAGGCGTGAGGGTCGGAGACCGGGTCATGGCCGCGCTGGGTGGCCTGGGCGCTTATGCTGACCATTTGCTGATAAATGCCGAAAAACTCGTCAAGACGCCTACAGTCCTGTCAGACATTGACGCGGCGGCAGTACCGGTGGCAGCGATGACGGCATGGCAAGTCCTTCAGGTCGCCGATTTCGACCTTCGGGGGCGGCTGGTGTTGATCCACGGCGCGGCTGGTGGGGTGGGCAGCTTCGCTGTCCAGTTCGCCAAGACGGCTGGAGCGACCGTCTATGCTACTGCCTCAACCAAGAGCGTGGCCCATGTCCAAGCCTTGGGCGCTGACGAAGTGATCGATTACCAGAAACAGAACTTCGAGCTTCTTGCGAGCGACATTGACCTTATCGTCGATCTTGTCGGGGGCCAGGTCTTGGACAAATCTTGGGCCGTCCTATCGCCTAGCGGCGTCCTGGCCAGCATCGCTGCAACTGATGTGGTTTCGCGCGCCCCGGCAGGCCGTCATGGCATCTGGTTGTCAGTCAAACCTGACACCGCGCGCCTAGCCACAATCGCTCAAGAGATCGCTGACGGCTCGCTGCGGTCGACGATTTCAGAAGTGGTCGGCTTCGACGATCTGGCATCCGCGATCGAGCGCAATCGCACTGGCCACGCTCCCGGAAAGATAGTCTTAGACCTCACCAGGTGACTGCAGCTCATGGTAATCGTCCCTAAAAGGAGACCGTCTGCATTCGGCTCATGTTGGGACGGCCGTGAACCACAGTTATGCTGTCTCACGTTCTACTGCCCGATAGCGGCCGTAGCCCACTTTGACGAGCAGTTCCTCATCGCACATCCGGGACAGATAGCATCGGGGGATGCCGACCGCTGTGAGTGCCCCCGTCCGCACCTCGCCCCTCTCGCGAGCCAAGGCAACAGCTCGCTCCCTCAGCGTGGGCTTCGGCCCGCCAGCAAGGCGTAGGGGCTTCGGCGCGATCTCGGTCGCGCTTGCGCTGCTTCGGCAAGTGGGGCGCACTCGGGCGGAGGACAATCGCCAATTCGTATTTCTCAGTTTCGTCGACCCCGGCGAGCCAGCTACGGCTTTTCTATTCTCCGACACGACAGAACAATCGCAATCGGTGCGGCAGAGGCAGGCCGAGGTACCGCGTTGCCTGCGGCCCGGATATCGCCGGGGAACGCCCCCTTACGGGCGAACATAGGCTGTCACTCAACCTGGCGGCCCCATATTTAATTTCGGAAATTAATTACACCACACTTGACTACCTATATAATATCTGAAAGGTTACATTTAATAAATCGATAAAAAATTGGGGCGTCTATTATGGGTAAAGTATTTAAATTTTTGGCTGCGGGTTTACTCGCCGGCATCTTTCATTCGCCGGCCAATGCCGCGCTGGTGAGCTTCACCGGCGACGGCACTTTCTCCTATATCTCCAATTGCAGCAACGGTAGCCCTGGCTGCTCGATTTCCGCCGACAAGAACGTGCTCAAAATGTCGGGCGCGTCGTGGCCGACATACCAGCCGAGCACGCTGACCATCACGGACATCGTCGGCACCAACGTCCCAACCAATCAGGACGATTACGTCATCGGCAAGATTACCTGGGTGAACCAGGCGACCTACAACACCGACCAGAACTTCAACGTCAATTACAAGTTCAAACTGAGCTTTACCTCGCCGAGCGCTTCGTACGATTCACAGGTGTTCAACCTGAACATCAAGCAGACGACAAATCCGTCGCCCGACAACGTCTTCAACATCAGCCAGACGACGCTCAACAATCTGGGTCCATTCACGCTCAACGGCGTTACGGTTTCCGACATTCACTTCGTTGAAGTTGGTGACGGATGGTACAATGGAAGCACCTGGATCAACCCGGAGTGCGGGACGTCGACGCTTTACATCGTGGCGGACTTCACGGATCAGATAGTTGCCCCCCCGGTCCCGGAACCCTCGACATGGGCGATGATGATCCTCGGCTTCGCCGGCGTCGGCTTCATGGCCTATCGCCGCAAGCGCGGTGGAAACGCGCTTCCCGCGGCCTGATCTCACTCACCGAAAACAACGCAAAAGCCGCCCGTGATCCGGGCGGCTTTTGTTTGTCGGCATCTCCGGCGCCCTACTTCGCCGCAATCGCGGCAATGAACAGCGCACAAGCCGCGGTGGAAGCGACCGTCCGCACGTGGTTCCAGCGTGTCCAATCCGTCAGGTAGCGCGCCCACAGCGAGGCGGCCTCGTGGCTTGCGGGATCTGCCGCGGCAAGCGCGTTGTTCAGGGGCACGTTGAAGACCATCGTCACGACGAACATGCCGAGCACATAGAGCATGCCGCCGGCCAGCATCGCCATCGCGCCGGGCTCGCTCCAGCGCAACAGCGCGGTCACCGCCAGCGCCGCACTCGCTGCCGTCGTTCCCAGGAAGATCGGCATGAACAGCGACTGCACGATCGTGACGTTGATCGCATTCATTGCCGCGATGCCGGAGGCCTGTCCGATCCGGCCGAGCGCCGCCATGATGAAGGTCGAAAACGCGAAATAAAGCCCGGCGAGCAGACCGCAGCCGAGGGCACAAAACCACAGCAGAGCGGTGATCAACATCTGCAGCATGATCATGCCCTCCATACACCGGTCGCGGCGGTTCGGCGGGCATAATCGGAAAAGTCCCGCGCCGGACGCCCGAGCGCCTGCTCGACGCCGTGTGCGACACCCGAATTGCGTCCGTCGAGCACGACGGTGAACAGTTCCAACATCAGTTCGATGACGTCCTCCGGCATATGGGGCCGCATGCCGGCCGCAAAATCGTCCGCCGCGATCTGCCGGTATCGGACCGGCCGGCCGACGGCACCGGCGATCTCGGCGACCGCTTGCGCGAACGTCAGCGCACGCGGTCCCGTCACCTCGTAGACCTTGCCGGCATGGCGCCGATCCGTCAGCGCCGCGACCACGACTTCGGCGATATCGTCGGCATCGATAAACGGTTCGGGCACGGCGCCGGCCGGCAACGCGATTTCGCCGGCGAGCACGCCTTCCAGCAGATAACCCTCGGAAAAATTCTGATCGAACCAGCTTGCGCGCACGATGGTCCAGGGAACGCCGGATTGCTGCAGCGCCGCCTCCGCCCGCTGCGCGCCCGGCTCGCCGCGCCCTGACAGCAGCACGACGCGCTCGAGCCCATTGTCGCGCGCCAGCCGGCCCACTTCCGCGATTGCATCAGCGGCACCCTCGACCGCAAGGTCCGGCTGGTAGGTGACATAGGCCATCGAGACGCCGGCAAACGCGGCCGGCCACGTCTCGGGCCGGGTCCAGTCGAACGGGACAAGTGTCGAACGCGACACCGGCCGCGTCGGGATGCCGCTCGCCCTTAGCAGCGCATCGACCCGCGCGCCGGTCTTGCCCGCGCCGCCGACGATCAGGATCGGGAGTTCTGACATGGATCACTCCTTTCGGACACAATACGAGAATATCTCGTATTTGCTAAACCCGATAAACTCTCGTATTGGTAACGTCAAGTCGCATTTGTGTGAGAGAACCGATGGCTAGGCAAAAAGCCGGACAGAAGGTGGCCGCAACGGCTGCGCCCGTGTTGGCGCGGCTGGTCCCGACCCAGCAGCGCAGCCGCGAGCGGTTCGAGAAAATCCTGCAATGCGCGGCAGAGCTGATGGCCGAGAAAGGCAGCGAAGCCTTCCGCATGAGCGACGTCGTCGAACGCAGCGGCGTGCCGTTCGGCTCGCTCTATCAATACTTTCCGGACAAGACCGCGATCATCGGCACGCTCGCGGAACGCTACAACGCGATCGGCCGCGATTGCGTGCGGCGCGATCTCGCCGTGGTCAGGACTACCCGCGATCTGCACCCGGCCCTGTGCCGCATGACCGACAGCTACTATCGGATGTTCATGGAAGTGCCGGTCATGCGCGACATCTGGCAAGCGACGCAGGCCGACCGGGCGCTGCAAAAACTTGACGAGGAGGACGGCGTCTATCTCGCCGGGCTGCTCGGCGATACCCTGCGGCGGATCGCACCCGATGTATCAGCAACTGCGCTGGCCTCGTTTTCCCAACTGATGATGACGCTGATCGCGGCGACCGTCCGCCACGCCATCACGCAGGATACAAAGGAAGCCGTCCGCATCCTCACTCTGTTCAAGCGGATGCTGCCGAAGAATCTGGCGGCGTTGGAGACGTGAGGACGTCGGCGCGGGAATGCCGTACCGCCCCGCCCCTACCGCTCGAACACCGCAGCACAAGCCGGGCTCAGGCTCGCCTTCTGCCGGCGCAGGCATGCGGTGATCGCACGCGCGTTCGGGATCTCACCGGCGCAAAGCCGGTAGACGTCGGGCGTGCAGGCCCTGCGCTGTTCAGGCGTGCCTTGCTGGGCATGGGCCGCACCGCTCGCCATCAGCGTCAGCAGGAAGCCGAGCGTCGAAGCCCGACGGGAGCGACAAAGAACAGCCGCACTTCGCGCAAACCTTGCCTTCATGACCGCGTCTCCCTGGACCATGCCCGCCTTGACAAGGCAGGTGTCGTCCAGCCGAATACGCGAACCGATTTTTGCAAAATGTGATTTTTCTCACACGCGCCGCGCGTGGGCGTGCCTAGGGTTCGCGCGGGGAACTCAACACTTTAGTAACCAGCTTTGCCGCGGCCGCCGGATCGATAAAATTCGAACGATCCGCTCAATCTGGGAACAAAATACCTTTGAGATCATCGCCTCTGGAACCCGGAGAGCGCGATGAGCGAAGTTGAATACGATCTGCTGCTGGAAACCGTGCAGACGGCCATTGCGCCGGCCCCGGAGGATGATTTCGTGGTCCCGACCCAGCGCCTTTATCCGTCGCCACGCGCCGCCAACGACAATGGAGCCTCTTGGCCGCTGGTTCCGTTCCCTGAGGGCTGGCACGCTGCCTGCTGACCGAGGCCGGCTTGCTGCGGCCTCTCATATAATCGGTCTAAGTCGTTGATTATATGAATGGAGGCCACGACCAGAATTGAACTGGTGTACACGGTTTTGCAGACCGTTGCGTAACCACTCCGCCACGTGGCCCCATCGGGCGCACTCATATACGCCTCGCCCCGGATAGGCAACCAAGCAGCGCAATTCCTGCCATCACTGGTTAGCAAACCGCCTCCTCAACCTGCGGACGGATCGCCAATTCGATTGTTCCGCAGACCCAGCTTGGCGGTCCTTGCGCGGATGCCCCCGACCGTCCGCTTCATTTCGAGTGCGATGGTCCTCGGGGGCTTGCCGCTGCCGATCAGCGAGCGCAGCAGCGCATCGTCTTCCGCCGTCCATTCGGCGCCGCTCAGTTGAAAGCGATCTTCGCAGCCCGTTTCCTTGGCCGGTGCCGCAAACCGCTCCCAGCCCAGCGTCTCATGGAAAATGACGACAAAAGCGATCCAGAGAACGATGGCCCGCCCCTCGGACAGGGCGGCGGATTTGAGATGCTCTGCGCTGAACGTCGCGGGCCGCAAAGCGTCCAGCGCAGGCCAGATGTCTGAAGCGATGGAATTGACGAAATAGACGCACAGCGACACGAAGGGACCAGCGGCCATAGCGCCGATCGCTGCGATCAGCCACAGCGGCAGTTTTCCCTGGGCTGTTTTGCTCACCAATTGGGTGGCGAGGCCGGTCAGGCACCAGGGCACAATGGCGAGCGAGAGAACATAAAGTGTCGCCCCCGCGCCTCCCATGATGGCGGCATACGGTCCGAGAACGACCGAAAGCACTGCCAGCACGATCGGAACGCCGCAGAAGAAAACGAGATCGATCAAGGCCTGTTTGGACAGGCGCCTATGCGCCACCAGTTCCATCGCGTTGCTCCGCTTGCATCCGACGCGTCAGTCATAGTGCGAGCGACGGAATGGAGCAACGTATCCGCCAGATCCAAGCTGCCAACTGGCGCGGCCAGGCAACGTCAACAAATGCCGCGTTAAACAAATAGAGTATGCGGACGCGGACGGCGCGGCACCGTCGCCCGCGCCGTCCAGACATCGCGCACGGCTCAGACCCGCTCTATTGCCTGAAGCCGCCGCCGTCCAACGGCGGGGTCGTCGAGCGAGCGCCGCAATTGCTCCTCCAGTTCATCAAGCAGGAAGAAACTGACATCGTCGACGGAGCCCTGACCCTTGGCGAAGGGCTGTTCGAGCAGCCGGATCAGATACAGGACGTAGACGAACATGTAGGTGATGAATCCAAACAACAGGGCCGCGGCCGGATCACCCTCCGTCTTCAGCAGCAGCAACAGGACGATGATCGAGAACACCAGTGTTTGCACGAGCACATGCACCGATGGGACGAATTCGACGCGCTGGATGGTGTAGATGCGAAGCAGCACCCTGCGCATCGCATCCTGATTGGTGCGAAGGCGTACGACGAAATTCGCCGCCATGCCCATGCCCTCCAGTCGACCGAGGATCGGCGTCAGCTTGCTGAGCTCGTCGAGCACGGGGGAAATGTTCTTGTGGTCGTAGGCGCGGTCCAGGCCTTGGCGGAGCTTTGCGATGACCCCGATCAGGATCAGCCGCGCTTCCCTGAGATTGAAGCGCTCATTGGTCCGCGCGAAGCATTCCAGGTCGCCGTCGATGGCTTCGACCGCGGTGCGCAGTGCCGTCGGAATTTGTTCGGCTTCTTTGTAATCCTTGAGAATGCTCGACAGCAGGAAGCCGATAATGAATATGGCGCCACCAATGCCGCTGGTCACCAGCCCGTTGAGCTCGAGGAACTCGAATCCGAAATAGTGAACGATTGCCTTGGCGCCGCCGAGCAACAGGACGATGATGCCGACCGTGAAGAACAGGCGGAATTTCTTTCGCAGGCTGATTTCGGCGCCGCCGAAAGGGAGATGCGAGCTGATCGAAGACGACAATGCGCGAGTATCCTTTCCCTGGAGAACGTACAGGAGACAAGTTCCGTCCGTTCAATTGCAGTATTTGCGGCCCGAATTCCGATGACTTCAAGGGCGGTGATCCCAACTACGCTTTGTCATCTCGAGCCTTGCACGTGCGTACTGAAGACGAGCCGCGCCCAGCCGCCCGACCTCAGATACGCTCGACGCAGATAATCATTAAGCCTGCAAATGGCTCCCCGTTCCCGCGGCGGCGTTGGCGACATATCGCCACAATGACACAGGGGCTTGGACGGCGGCTTCAGGCTGCTGTGGGCGGCTTTTTCATCGGCTGGCCGCTATCAGGACCGAGGCCTATTGCGACCGGACTCACGCGCGCTTGAACATCGAAAGCGCTCACCAGGCCGCGAGACTATTACCTGCGGCGATTTTCTTTTTGAGCGAACGACAGCTTCGGCCCTGCCTATCTCGCTCGACAAAATGCATCATTGCGCCAACGGATGCAGAACCTGAATGTTGTTCGACCAACCGCCTTCGGGCGGGTTTTAATTTTGCGTCATCGGCGAGCCGAATGCAATGCAACATGTGATTGAGCAGTTGACACGTCTATCGCGAAACGATGCTATGTTGCCGATTTAATTAAAAAGTAGGTAGCATCCATGAGAAAATCCGCGTTCTTATTGCCGTTAGTCGCCTCCACGTTTTTTGCGTTGGCGACCCTGCCGGCCTCGGCCAGTGTTTATGACTCGCTCGTTGTCTTTGGCGACAGCTTATCGGACAGCGGCAACAACGCCGCGGTAATCGGCGTCAATGCAGGGCAGACCATTTCAGGTAACACGTACGTTCCCAGTCAGCCCTACGGATCTGGCGTTTACAGCAATGGACCTGTCTGGGCATCAGACGTTGCGTCGAAACTTGGCATAACGCTTCAATCTTCGCTACTTGGCGGAACCAATTATGCCTATGGCGGAGCGACCACAGGTCCGGTCGTCAGCGGCTTTCCGTTTAGCCTGCTCACCCAGGCAAATCAGTACCTGGCCACTAACATTGCCTCTCCCAATGCGCTGTATGTAATCGCGGGCGGCGGGAATGATGCCAGGGCAGCGCTCGGCGCAATCGCCGCGTGCCCTGCATGCTTGGGGCCAACCGTGGCGGCAACTGCCACCGCATACGCAAACAACGTCGGGTCGATCGTGGACGCCCTTCAAGCGGCCGGCGCCAAGAACATCGTGGTCTGGAACACTCCAAATCTCGGACTGGCGCCCGCTGTCACAGCCGCAGGCGCCTCCGGATTGGGGACTTTCCTCGCGAGCAGTATGAACGCAGCACTCGCCGCGGAACTGGCGGGCGAATCCGGCGTATCGACTTTTGATATTTTCGGTCTGGGCACGACGATCGCACTCAATCCAGGAGCGTTTGGGTTTACTAATGTGACCGATGCCTGCGGAGCCGTCCCTGGCGCGAACTGTGATACTTACGCATATTGGGATGGCATTCATCCGACGGCTGCGGCTCACGCGGTACTTGCCGACGCCTTCCTCGTGGTTGCCGGAGTTCCCGAGACATCGACCTGGGTGATGATGATCATCGGCTTTGCCGGCGCTGGGTACATGACGTATCGCCGTCGTCAACCATCAGCCGCTCCTACCGCAGCCTGATCAGCTTGCCCGCCCCGATCCGAAAGCAGAGACCGCCTTCGGGCGGTCTTTTCGCCCGCCCGGGAACGTCAATGCGCAAAAAGGTGATTAAGCACGACGACCGCGCCGACTTCGTTTTCGGTTGAACGCCCGGTACGCGATTACAATAGCATGCTGATGGCCACGACGATGAACGGCGCGGCCACCAGCAGAACCGGCCACAGCCGGAACATCAGGCGACGAGACTACTACCTGCAATTTTCTTTTTGAGCGTCTCGCAGACGGTGCGGACTTCGGACGTCATCAGGGAACAATCCTCGATCTGCAGGAAGTAGCGCTTGCCTTCCTCGCGATAGTTTGCAGCCAATTCCTTGATCTCGGACACCATGGCGTGAACGCCAGCCACCATCGCTTCACATCGTTTGGCGGCGTCGGTTAGTTCCACACCGAGTGCTTCAATCTCTTTCACTGCCGCATCATATTCGCGGACCACAGCTTCGGCTGAGAGCTTTCCGACCTGATTGACCCCTTCCTTGTGCTCGACATAGTCGGGCATCGGGCCTTTCGGTAACGGGTGGTCATTGCTGTGGGGTATCTCTTGGATAACGGGCGCTCGGCGGGCGTTGTAGATGAGAGTACCGATTTCCCCTTCGATTTCATCAGCGTCAAGCAATGGAGAGCGAGTGAGAACTTCTGTAGTTAAAGACATCGACTTGGCTCCAAATTGTTACGCGGAGAGCGGAGAATTTATCATCGTCAATGGGAATGTCATCCTTGTCCACAGGCCGCTATGTCTTCTTGCAGACATTGGAACCGCCGCGTTGGTATCATGGTCATGACGGAATACGGAACAAACGCTGCACAATTTGAGATGCAGCAGCCGCTTCGACGCAACTCTTGCTTGAAAACCAAGAGTTAGCCGCGCTTGCGACGGCGGTAATCCCGCTTCTTCGGCTTCGGCGCGAGTTCCGGCATCGCCGCCTGCACTTGCTGATACCTCGCCAGCATGCGGTCAAAGCTGGCGTTGAGCGCCTCCGCGACCTCGGGCCGCTTCTCGAGCCCGGCGAGCAGCAGGCCGGCGGCCTCGATGGTGGAGAGGCCGTCGCGGCGCGGCTCCTTGCGGAGTTTGCCGTAACGCGAGGGGCGCTTCGGGCCCAGAATGACCCGCTGGCATTTCAGCATCCACGCGTTGCGCCACCACAGCGCCTTGGCCTGGCTCCATGTGCCGTCCAGCAGCACGACGCCCTCGATGTCGGACAAGATGGCGCGCTGGTGCGGCTCGACCTCGCCCTTGCGATTGATCGCCACGATCTCGGCATCGGTGTCGAGATCGCTGACCTTGGCCGAGCCGAGATAGAGCACCGCCCAGCGGGAAGGGTCATCGACCTTCCGTCCCAGCGCCTTGGAGAGGCTCGGCCAGGACAGGCCGATTTTGACGACCGCGTCCTTGAAGTGCATAGCGGTCAGCCGCGCAGTGCCGAGCGCCCTGTCCTGCTCCTGCGGATGCTGCAGGATCAGGAGCGAGATCTTGCTCTCGATCGGCCTGACGCTGTCGCAGATGCAGAGCGGCAGCGGCTTGCCGCAATGCGGACAGTCCGGAACGGCCTCCACCGCGGTTCCGGCCTCGGGATTGGATTGGTCTGACATCCGCCCGCTATACGCTTTCCGCAGCCGGTAATCCAACTATTCGGCAGGTGCGGCGATCGCGGCCGGCCGGGATCGCTGCCGCAGCCGGTCGATCAGGAGGTAGATCACCGGCGTCGTGTACAGCGTCAGGATTTGCGAAACCAACAATCCGCCGATGATGGTGATGCCGAGCGGCCGGCGCAGCTCGGTGCCGGGGCCGGTGGCGATGACCAGCGGAATGCCGGCAAACAAGGCCGCCATCGTCGTCATCAGGATCGGCCGGAAGCGGGCGCGGCAGGCCTCGAAGATCGCGTCAGCCGACGACAGGCCGCGGTGGCGCTCGGCATCGAGCGCGAAATCCACCATCATGATGCCGTTCTTCTTGACGATGCCGATCAACAGAATGATGCCGACAAAGGCGATCACGGTGAGCGGCGTATTGGTCACCTGCAGCGCCAGCAGCGCACCGAGGCCTGCGGACGGCAGGGTCGAGATGATCGTGATCGGATGCGCCAAGCTCTCATAGAGCACGCCGAGCACGATATACATCGCCACCAGCGCGCCGAGGATCAACAGCGGCTGCCGCCCGCTGGTCTTGTTGAAGTCGCCGGCACTGCCGTCGAAACTGCCGCGGATGCCTTCGGGCATGTGCAGTTCCTCGACCGCACGCTGGATGTTGGAGGTCGCGACCTCCAGCGGCACATCGGGCAGCAGATTGAACGAGACCGTCGTCGAGGGGAACGATTGCGAGTGGTACACCGCAAGCGGCGACAGGCCGCGCTGGTAGCGCACCACGGCCGATAGCGGCACCTGGGCGTCGTTGGCGCCTGCCACATAAATCCGCTCCAAATTGGAAGGATCGCTCTGGAACTTCGGATCGATTTCCAGCACCACCATGTACTGGTTACGCTGGGTATAGATGATCGAAATCTGGCGCTGCGCGAAGGCGTTGTTCAGGGCGTTGTCGATGTCCTGGACGCTAACGCCGAGGCTCGAGGCGGTCTTGCGGTCGATCACCAGCGACAATTGCAGCCCGCCGGGGTCGCGGTCGCTGGAGATGTCGGTGATGCCCTCCACCGTCTCCATGCGCTTGGCGACCAGCGGCGCCCATTTCTGCAGGAGCTCGAGATTCGTGCTCGACAGCGTATACTGGTAATCGGAATCGCTTTGCCGGCCGCCGGTGCGGATGTCCTGCGCCGCGAACATGAACAGGCGGATGCCGGCGACCCGATAGAGATTCTTGCGCAGGCGATCGATCACCTGCGCCGTCGACATGCCAGCCCGCTCCTCCGGCGGCTTCAGGCTGATGAACATGGTGCCGCGATTGGAGCTGCCGCCGCCCGGACCGGCGGTGCCGCCGAGCGAAGAGCCGACGGCAGCGACCGCCGGATCGGCCATCACGATATCGGCCAATTGCTGCTGCAGCCCGAGCATCGCCTGGAACGAGGTATCGGGAGATGCGCGTGTAGCGCCGATCACCAGCCCGCTGTCGTCGGTCGGGAAGTAGCCTTTCGGCGTCTTGATATAGAGCACCACCGTCAGCGCAATGGTGGCAAAGAACACGAGCAGGGTCAGGAACGGGAAGCCGAGCACCGCCCGCAGCGTCCAGGCGTAGAAGGAAACGATGCGCGACAGCGTGCCCTCGACCAGCCGGTCGAGCCAGGTCGCGCGATCGGAGGTCGCTTCCTTGATATAATGCGCGCAGATCATCGGCGTGATCGTGAGCGACACGACAGTTGACACCACGATGGCAAAGGTCAGCGTCAGCGAGAATTCGCGCAACAGCCGGCCGACGATCCCGTCCATGAAAATCAGCGGCGTGAAGGCCGCGATCAGCGACAGGCTGATCGACAGCACGGTAAAGCCGATCTGCTTGGCGCCTTCGAGCGCCGCCGGGTACGGCGCCATGCCATGTTCGAGGTTGCGGTACATGTTCTCGATCATGACGATGGCGTCGTCGACCACGAAGCCGACGGAAATCGCCAGCGCCATCAGCGACAGATTGTCGATCGAGAATCCGGCGAGCCACATGCCGGCGCAGGTGCCGGCCAGCGCCAGCGGCACCGAAACGCCGGCCGCAATCGTCGGCGTCAACCGCCGCAGGAACGCGAACACCACCACCATGACGAGAAATGCCGTCGCCAGCAGCGTGTATTGCATGTCGAGCACGCTGGCGCGGATGGTGCCGGTGCGGTCGACGAGCGTCGAAATTTCCACGCCGCCGGGCAGCCACTGCTTCAGTTCCGGCAGCAGCGCCCTCACCCGATCGACAGTATCGATCACGTTGGCATCGCCCTGCTTGGTGATCTGGATCAGAACCGCCGGCTGCTTGTTGAACCAGGCGATCGAGCGGCTGTTGCGGACGGAATCCTCGACATCGGCGACATCGGCGAGGCGGACGAAATTGCCGGCGGAACTCTTGATGATGATGTCGCGGAATTCGGCCGCGGTACGCATCTGCTTGTTGGTCGAGATCGTCTCGCTCTGGCGGCCGCCGTTGAAAATGCCGACTGGTCCCAGCGGATTGGCGTTGATGATGGCGAGCCGCACGTCGTCGGTCGCAATCCCGGCATTCGACAGCGCCACCGGGTTGAGCGCGATCCGTACCGCCGGCTGGTCGGCGCCGGTGACGTTGACTTCGCCGACACCCGGAACCTGCGAGATGCGCTGCGCAATCACGGTATCGGCGACGTCATACATCGCGCTCGTCGTCAGCGTCTTCGACGTCAGTGCCAGCACGAACACCGGGGAGGCCGCGGGATTGGCCTTGCGAAAGCGTGGCAACGACGGCAGATCGGTCGGCAGATCCGCCAGCGAGGCGTTGATCGCCGCCTGCACGTCGCGCGCGGCGCGGTCGATGTTGCGGCCGATCGAGAATTGCAACTGGATGCTGGTGGTGCCGAGCGAACTGGTCGAGGTGATCCGGTCAAGGCCCGCAATTTGGCCGAGCCTGCGCTCCAGCGGCGCCGCAACCGTCGAGGCCATCACGGAAGGATCGGCGCCAGGACGCGTGGCGGACACCCGGATCATCGGGAAGTCGACATTGGGCACTGACGAGACCGGCAGAAAGACATAGGCGACCATGCCGACCAGGAAGAGCCCGATCGCCAGCAGCGTGGTACCCACCGGCCGCCGGATGAAGGGCTCCGAGATCGATGCCATCTACTGCATCCCCTCGGTGGCGCCGGCAACCGTGGGTCCGGGCGGCCCTGGGTCTGGCACCGCCTTCTCGATTTTGCGATTGATCCGGTCGAGCGCCAGATAGATCACTGGCGTTGTATAGAGCGTCAGCAACTGGCTCAGCAGCAACCCGCCGATGATGGAAATGCCTAGCGGGAAGCGCAGCTCCGCGCCGGTGCCGCTTTCGATCGCCAGCGGCAGCGCACCGAACAGCGCCGCCAGCGTCGTCATCATGATCGGGCGGAAGCGCAGCAGGCACGCCTGCACGATAGCCTCGGAAGGCGACATGCCCTGACGCCGTTCGGCTTCAAGCGCGAAGTCGATCATCATGATCGCGTTCTTCTTGACGATGCCCATCAACAGGATGATGCCGATCAGGCCGATCACCGACAGGTCCTGCCCGAACAGCATCAGCGCCAGAATGGCGCCGACGCCGGCGGACGGCAGCGTCGAGAGAATGGTGATCGGGTGAATGTAGCTCTCGTAGAGCACGCCGAGCACGATGTAGATGGTAACGATCGCCGCCAGAATGAGCCATGGCTGGCCGGCCAGCGACTTGGAGAATTCGGCCGCATCGCCCGAATAGACCCCGACGATGCTGCCGGGCATGCCGATCCTGGTCTCGATTTGCTTGACCGCCGCGACGGCATCGCCCAACGCCTCGCCGGGGCCGAGGTTGAAACTGAGCGACACCGCCGGAAATTGCGCGAGATGCGAGATCGCCAGCGGCGCGGTAGTACGGGTCAGCGTCGCCACCGCCGATAGCGGCACCTGGGCGCCGGGCGCGCCGGCGGTCGTGCTCGCGGCCCCCGGGAGATAGAGTTTCGACAGGATCGACGGATCGCGCTGGTACATCGGCATCGCCTCCAGCACCACGCGATACTGGTTGGCCTGGCCGTAGATCGTCGAAATCTGCCGCTGCGCAAAGGCGTCGTTGAGGGTGTCGTTGACCGCCTGGAGGCTGACGCCGAGCTGGCCGGCGCGCTGGCGGTTGATGTCGAGCGCGGCGCGCAAGCCGCCCTCCTGCGCTTCCGACGAGACATCGCGGAACAGCGGATCCCGGCGCATCTCGGCAACGAGCTTCTGCGACCACAGCGCCACCTGCGCGGCATCGGTGCCGGTCAGCGTATACTGATACTGCGAGCGGCTCGACTGGGTCGAGATCTGCACGTCCTGCACCGGCTGGAAATAGATGGTCATGCCGGGAATTTTCGCTGTGCGCTGTTTCAGCCGGTCGACCACCACGGAAATATCATCATGCCGCTCGCCGCGCGGCCTAAGCGTCATTACCAGACGCCCGACATTGGTGGTCGGATTGACCGATCCGGCCCCGATCACGGAGACGACGCCGATCACGTCCGGATCGGCCTGGATCGCGGCCGCCGCCGTCGCCTGCCGGCTTTGCATCTCGGCAAAGGAGACGTCGGGACCGGCCTCGGTCACGGCGGTGATCGAGGCCGTATCCTGCAGCGGCAGAAAGCCCTTCGGCGCAATCACGTACATGATTAGCGTCGCGGCGATGGTGGCGAACGTCACCACAAGGGTCGCGCGCTGGCGCTGCAACACCCATAGCAGCGTGCGATGGTAGAAGGCGACCATGCGGTCGATGAAGCGGCTGACGGCGGCAAGCCCCGGCACCGTCATCTCTTCCCCGACATGCTTCAATAGCCGCGAACACATCATCGGCGTCAGCGTCAGCGACACGATCGCCGAGGTCACGACCGCAATCGTCAGCGTCAGCGCGAATTCGCGGAACATGCGCCCGACCAGCCCGGACATGAACAGCAGCGGGATGAAGACCGCGATCAGCGACACCGTCAGTGAGATCACGGTAAAGCCGATTTCGCTGGCGCCCTTCAGCGACGCCTCCATCACCGATTCGCCGTTCTCCATGTGGCGGACGATGTTCTCTATCATCACGATGGCGTCGTCGACTACGAAGCCGGTGCCGATCGTCAGCGCCATCAGCGACAGATTGTCGAGGCTGAAGCCGCAAAAATACATGATGCCGAAGCTCGTGATCAGCGAGAGCGGCAGCGCCACGCCCGCGATCAGGGTCGCGCGCAGCGACCGCAGGAACAGCAACACCACCAGCGTGACCAGCACGACGGAAAGGATCAGCGTGAACTGGACGTCCCGCACCGAGGCGCGGATAGTGACGGTGCGGTCGGAGACGATGTTCAGATTGACGCCGGCCGGAATCGCGCGCTGCACCTTGGGTATTTCGTCGCGGATCTGCCTGACGACGTCGATGACGTTGGCGCCGGGCTGGCGCTGGATGTCGATGATCACGGCCGGCGTGCCCTGATACCAGCCGCCGGTCCGGTCGTTCTCCAGCCCGTCGATGATGATGGCGACGTCGCCGATCGTGACAGGTGAGCCATTGCGATAGGCGATGATGATGGGCTTGTAGGCCTCCGCCGCCGCGATCTGGTCGTTGGCGGCAATTGTGTAGGCCTGCTGCGCACCGTCGAGCGATCCCTTCGGCCCTGAGACATTCGCGCCCGCGATGGCGTTACGCAGATCCTCCATCGAAATGCCGTAGGCCGCGAGCCGCGCCAGATCGGCCTGCACCCGCACCGCGGGCTTGAGCCCGCCGAGGATCGCAACGCGCCCGACGCCGGAAATCTGGCTGAGCCGCTGGCCGAGGATGGTGTCGGCGATATCGCTCATGGCGCGGAGCGAAATCGTCTCCGACGTCAGCGCCAGTGTCAGGACCGCCGCATCCGCCGGGTTTACCTTGGCGTAGGTCGGCGGATACGGCAGATTCCTTGGCAGGATGCCTGCCGCTGCGTTGATGGCCGCCTGCACGTCCTGGGTGGCGCCGTCAATGTCGCGGTTGAGGTCGAACTGCAGCGAGATCTGGCTGACGCCGAACGAAGAGGTCGACTGCATCGAGGACAGCGAGGGAATCTGCCCGAGCTGGCGCTCCAGCGGCGCCGTGATGAGCGAGGCGACCACGTCGGGGCTGGCGCCCGGCAGTTGCGTCGTTACCTGCACGGTCGGGAAATCGACCTGCGGCAGTGCCGAGACCGGCAGCGCCCAATAGCCGAGCGCGCCGCCGATCATCAGCGCGATCCCGAGTAGCGAGGTCGCGATCGGCCGGCGGATGAACGGTTCGGAGACGCTCATGGTTGCGTGCTCACTTTACGAATTCATTTCAGGCGTGCGGCGCATCGATCATGGCTGCGCCTTCGCAGCGCCGCCACGCGCTGGCTCGGCCGGCGCCGGGCCGGTTTGTCCCTTTTGATCGCCCTCGCCGCGCTCGCGCCTGCCGCGGCGCTCGCCATCGTTTGCTTGACCCTCCTTGCCCGGACCTGCCTTGGAGTCTCCCTTGGCATCGGGGCTGCGGCTGCGCTTGCGCGGCGCGAGGTCGGCGGTTGGCGCCCTGTCGTCGGTGCCAATCAAGACATTGGCGCCGTCAGACAGATTGGCAAAGCCGGTGGTCACCACGCGGTCGGAGATCGAAAGGCCGCTGGCGATGACGGCATCGTTTTCGTTCTGCTGCGTCACCACGACCGGCTTTGCGGTCGCGACATTGTCGGGGCCGATCACATAGCTGAATGTCCCAACCGGACCACGTTGCACCGCCGAGCTCGGCACCACGATCGCCTTCTCCAGCGTTTCGACCTTCAGCCGCACATTGACGAACTGTCCGGGCCAGAGCTGAAATTTGGCGTTGGGAAACTCCGCCTTCAGCTTCAGCGTGCCGGTGGTCGGATCGACCTGGTTGTCGATGCCTTTGAGCGTACCGGTGTCGATGACGGTCACGCCGTCATTGCCGAACACGTCCACCGTCAGCACGCCTTTGGCGGCGGCAGCGTTGACCCGCACGATCTGCTGCTGCGGCAGGCTGAACTGCACCGCGATCGGCTGCAGTTGGGTGATGATGACGAGGCCGGTGACGTCGGAGGCGCGGATGATGTTGCCCTGGTCGACCTGGCGCAGGCCGGCGCGCCCAGACAACGGCGCGATGACTTTGGTATAGCCGAGCATTGCCTTGGCATTGTCGATCGCGGCCTGATCGGCCTGCACCAGCGCTTCCTGCTGGGCGACCACGGCGCGCTGGGTATCGGCCTGCTGCTTGGATCCGGCATTCGATGCGGCGAGCTGCTGATAGCGCGCCAGATCGAGCCTTTGGTTGGCGAGCAGCGCCTCGTCCTGTGCCTTCTTCGCCACCGCCTGGTCGTACTGCGCCTGATAGATCACGGGATCGATTTCGGCCAGCACGTCGCCCTGCTTGACGTCCTGACCTTCGACGAAGTTCACCTTGATCAGCTTGCCGTCGACCTGGGCGCGCACCGTTACCGTGTTCAGCGCACGGACCGAGCCCACGGCATCGAGATAGACCGGCACATCCTGCGTGCGGGGCATAGCCGCCAGCACCGGTACCGGGAGATCGGGACGCGCGCCGGGCCCGCCACGGCCGGTCTGCTTCTGCTGAAAGGCGTTCCAGCCGAGATAGCCGAGTCCGCCGAGGATCAACAGCGTGATCGAAAGCGACACCATCCGCCGGCCAATGCCGCGCACGACGCGCTTGCGCGCCGTCTTCGGGTCATCTTTCACTTCGGGCTTAAAGAGCATTGACCGGCCTTTCCATCCTGGGCTCCCAGCCGCCCCCCAGCGCCTGATAGAGGCTGACGATTGCCAGAAGCCGGGCCAGTTGGGCCTGCGACAGCGCATCCTCGGCCTGGAATAGTGTTAGCTGCGTATTTAGCACAACTACGATGTCGGCAGTCCCGGCCCGTAACTGCTGCTCGGACAATTCAAACGCCCGCCGCGACGCCGCCACGACCTCGCGCTGCAGCCGCAGCTTCTCGGTGGTCTGGCGGATCGACATCAGGGCGTTGTCGACATCGGCAAAGGCCTGCACCACCGTCTTGCGGTAGGTCTGCAGCAGTTCATCCTGCAGCGCCTTGGTGAGCTCGAAATTGCCGAGGATCCTGCCGCCGTCGAAGATCGGTTGGGTCAGGCTGCCGACCATGCTGAAGAACGCGGCTTGCGGCTGAAACAGCGCCGTCAACGCCGAGCTTTGATAACCGCCCTGCCCCGTCAGTTGAATGCTCGGAAAGAACTGCGCGCGGGCGCTGCCGACATTGGCGGTGGCCGAGGCAAGCTGCGCTTCCTGGCGGCGGATGTCAGGGCGTTGCGTCAGCAACTCGGAAGGCAGGCCCGGCGTGACGCGTGGCGCGGCAATCCGATTGAGGGTTCCGCCGGTGACACGCACCGATTCTGGCGGCCGCGACACCAAAGTTGCCAGCGCGTTGATGTTCTGGTCGAGCGTCTGCCGCAGCGGCGGCACCAGCGCGCGCTGGTTGGCCACCACGCTTTCCTGTTGCGCGACGTCGAGGTCGGTACCGGTGCCGGCTTTGAAGCGCTCCTTGATGGCGTTCAGGATGCGCTCGGCGCTCGCGATGTTTCGCTGTGCGGTACGAATCCGATCCTGCGCGGCAAGCACCTGGAAATAGGCATTGGCGACCGTCGTCAGCGTGGTCAGCGCGATGACGTCACGGTCAAAGCGGCTGGCAGCCGCAGTCTCCTCCGCCGCCTGGGCGGCGTCGCGGTTCTTGCCCCAGAAATCCAATTCGTAGCTGGCGCTAAGCGATGCCGAATAGTTGACCACCTCCCGGCCGCCAATGGACAGGCCGCTGGTGCTCGAACGGGAGGTGCGGGAATAGCTTTCCGACCCGGTAGCACTGAGAGTTGGCAGCAGCGCCGCGCCCGCGATTCGTGCCTGCGCATCGGCCTGCCTGAACCGCGCGGTGGCGGCCGCAATATCCAGATTGACGGTCTGCGCCTCTTCCATCAGGCCCGTCAGCTCCCGCGAACGAAATCCGCGCCACCAGTCGAGCGTCGGGGGCGTGTCCGCAGCCTTCGAAAGCCGGGCTGCTTTGTAGCCTTCGGGGATGTCGAGTGCAGGGTCGGGAAGGTCCTTGGTCAGGATGCAGCCCGCCGAGCTGGCGACGAGGCCAAGCACGGCAAGCGATCGCGCCAGCCGCTTGCCGCCCGGAATGAGAACAGGCCAACCTTCGATCGCAGCAGTTGCAATTCGCTGGGTCACACCCGTTCTCCACCGGGCAAGTCCCGGCCCGGCGCAATATGCGCGCTTCTCCTGTTGGGCTGCGATACGTTCACAGGGGGTGATGCTTCCGTTGGAACCGAACCGCGATATTAGCCTTGCGATCAGCACGCGGACAGCCCCGCGCAGCCTCTCGCCGATCGTGCGTTCAGATGCTTAAAAGCGGGCGACAAAGAGCTCACTTTCCCTTGTTTTATAGGGCTCGGAACGATGTCGGGACGCCGCAGGACCGCCGAATTCTTACGAAGATTTCATGGGGTTTTTCCCCTGTTCTGACGTCGACACCGGCTCGTCGCACAGCGGAGCCCCGGCCTGTGGCCGATTTGAAACTCCGGGAACAGCCGAATCTCGCGCATCGACCGGACACCGTTTCCACGAGGACTCGGCCATCGCTTCGGCTGTCGCGTGACGAGCCTGCCGATCGATCTGGACGTGGCCGAATCGAACCGGCAATCGTTGCTGCTCTGCGTCAACCGCGCGGCGCTCACAGCTTGCACGAGGCATGCGGCCGGTCCACGGGAGGGCACAGCCTTCAATACCGGCTTGGCGAGTGGAAAAATCAACGTTTATACTTCGACGGCGTTGTCCACCCGTGCCAAGCATTGAAGCAGGGTCGATCGACCATGCGAAGCCGGGTAAACCGCAATTCGATGGATCGCACATGCCCGAGTTGATTTCGGTCACATCGGAAACTGTAGACGCGACGTTTCCGGAATTGCCCCGCATGGTCCGGCTGGCGCTGGGCTTTGGTTCAAAGCTGCAACACGGCACGCTCGACGTGACACTGGCCGACGGCCGCATGGTCCGGTTGGGCGGCAACGGGCCGGGTCCTGCCGCCGTGATGAAGATTTACGATTACGGCTTTGCCTCGCGGCTCTTGCGCGGCGGCGACATCGGCATTGCGGAAGCCTATCTGCGCGGCGAATGGGACACGCCCGACCTCACGCAATTCCTCTATCTGTTCTGCGTCAACCAGGACTGGATGCAGACCATGCTGATCGGCAATCCGCTGACGCGTACCTTCCAGGCCGTCAGGCATTGGCTCAACCGCAACACAAAGGGGCAGGCTCGTCGCAACATCTATGCGCATTACGACATCGGCAACGCCTTCTATTCGGCGTGGCTCGATCCCAGCATGACCTATTCGTCGGCGCTGTTCGAGGACGACACACCCGACCTGACGGCCGCGCAGCACAACAAATACCGGCGGCTCGCCGAGGCCATCGATCTGCGGCCGGGCCAGAAGCTGTTGGAGATCGGCTGCGGATGGGGCGGCTTTGCCGAATATGCCGCCAAGACGTTCGGCGCCAAGGTGGTCGGACTTACCATCAGCAAGGAGCAGCGGGACTTTGCGCAGGCGCGCATTCAGAACGCCGGGCTCAGCGACAGGGTCGAGATCAAGCTCAGGGATTATCGCGACGAGCGCGACCGCTATGATCGGATCGCCTCGATCGAGATGATCGAGGCGGTCGGCGAGCAATTCTGGCCGAAGTACTTTTCACAGTTGCGCGACCGCCTGCTGCCTGGGGGGCTGGCCGGCATCCAGGCCATCACCATCCAGGACAGCCTGTTCCAGACCTATCGCCGCGAAGTCGACTTCATCCAGCGCTACGTCTTTCCGGGCGGCATGCTGCCGTCGCCGCAGATCCTGAAAACGCTCGGCGAGCGCTTCGGTGTTCCCGTCATCCGCGAACGCATTTTCGGACAAGATTATGCCAAGACGCTCGCGATCTGGCGAAGCAATTTCCGCGCGGCCTGGCCAAATCTGACGCCGTCGGGTTTCGACGATCGCTTCCGGCGGCTGTGGGAATATTACCTCGCCTATTGCGAGGCCGGTTTCCTGTCCGGAAATATCGACGTGCGCCAGGTGGTGTTTGCGAAATCGGGCTGATCGCCTGCCCCAACGCTGGCTTGTATGGCCGGCGGCCCTCCTTTAGGGTCGCCTAACGATTAGGCAAACAAACCGGCGATTTCAAAGACATGGCCTTCAACAAAGACGTCATCGAAGCGATCGGCAACACCCCCCTCATCAAGCTCAAGCACGCTTCGGAAGCGACCGGCTGCACCATTCTCGGCAAGGCCGAATTCATGAATCCCGGCCAGTCGGTCAAGGACCGCGCCGGCAAGTGGATGATCCTCGAAGCCGAAAAGCGCGGCGATCTCAAACCGGGCGGGCTCGTGGTGGAATCGACCGCCGGCAATACCGGTATCGGGCTCGCCGTGGTCGCGAGCGCCCGCGGTTACCGCACGCTGATCCTGATCCCGGAAACGCAGAGCCAGGAAAAGAAGGACATGCTGCGGCTGTGCGGCGCCGAGCTCATCGAGGTGCCGCAACTGCCCTATGCCAATCCGAACAACTATCAGCATGTGGGACGGCGGCTGGCCGCCCAGCTTCGCAAGACCGAGCCGAACGGCGTGTTGTTTGCCGACCAGTGGAACAATCTCGATAATGCCAAGGCGCACTACGAATCCACCGGACCCGAGATCTGGGAGCAGACCGGCGGCAAGGTCGACGGCTTTATCTGCTCGGTCGGCACCGGCGGCACGCTCGCCGGCACCAGCCGCTTTCTGAAGGAGCAGAACAAGGACATCGTGACCGCCTGTGCCGATCCGCACGGCTTTGCGATGTACGAGCTGTTCAAGCACGGTCAGGCCAAATCGACGCCAGGCGACTCGATCACCGAAGGCATCGGGCTCGGCCGCGTCACGCCCATCATCGAGACCGCTGTTGTCGATGACGCTTTCCTGATTTCCGACGAGGAAGCCATGACGGTGATCTACGAACTGCTCGAGCAGGAAGGCCTGTGCCTCGGCGGCTCCACCGGTATCAACGTCGCTGGCGCGATCCGATTGGCAAAGCAGCTCGGACCCGGCAAGACCATCGTCACCGTGCTGGCCGATTCCGGCGGCCGCTATCAGTCAAAGCTGTTCAATCCGGCATTCATGCGCTCGAAGAACCTGCCGGTGCCGGCATGGCTGGAAAAGCGTACCAACATCGACGTGCCGTTCGAGAAGGTGTGAGGGGATTTTTGTAGGGTGGGCAAAGCGAAGCGTGCCCACCAACAGTGTCGCCGCGGATAGATGGTGGGCACGGCGCAGGAGCGCCTTTGCCCACCCTACAGCAGCCGCTAATGCCGCAAAATCTGGCTCAGGAATAGCTTCGTCCGCGCGTGCTGCGGATTGGCGAAGAATTCCTGCGGCGTGTTTGACTCGATCACCTGGCCCGCGTCCATGAAGACGACGCGGTTGGCGACTTCGCGGGCAAATCCCATTTCGTGGGTGACCACCAGCATGGTCATGCCTTCCCTGGCGAGATCGACCATGGTGTCGAGCACTTCCTTGACCATTTCCGGGTCGAGCGCCGAGGTCGGCTCGTCGAACAGCATCACCTTCGGATTCATGGTCAGTGCGCGAGCAATGGCGACGCGCTGCTGCTGACCGCCCGACATCTGGCCGGGATATTTGTTGGCCTGATGCGGGATCTTGACCCGCTCCAGGAATTTCATCGCGGTCGCCTCGGCGTCCTTTTTCGGAATGTTGCGTACCCAGATCGGCGCCAGCGTGCAGTTCTCCAGCACGGTCAGGTGCGGAAACAGGTTAAAGCTCTGGAACACCATGCCGACCTCGCGGCGGACTTCATCCACCCGCCGCAGGTTCGGACCGAGTTCGATGCCCTCGACCACGATCTGGCCTTCCTGGAATTCCTCCAGCGCGTTGATGCAGCGGATCAGCGTCGACTTGCCCGAGCCTGAGGGGCCGCAGATCACGATGCGCTCGCCCTTGGCGACATCGAGGTTGATGTCGCGCAGGACGTGAAAATCGCCGTACCATTTGTTGAGTGCGTTGATGCCAACGATCGAGTTTGCGGTCATGGTGATGTACTCAGTTGCGACGATGTGCGTTCAGCCGGTTCTCGACGAACAGCGAGTAACGCGACATCCCGAAGCAGAAGACGAAATAGATGATGCCGACAAAGGTAAAGCCGGTAAACAGCGTTGTCGGGGTCGACCAGACCGGATCGGAGAACGAGGCGCGCAGACTGCCAAGCAGGTCGAACAGCGCAACGATCGAAACCAGCGAGGTATCCTTGAACAGCGCGATGAAGCTGTTGACGAGACCGGGGATGACATGGCGCAGCGCCTGCGGCATCACGATCAGAGCCGTGGTTTTGCCCCAGGACAGGCCGAGCGCGCTCGCCGCCTCCCCTTGCCCGCGCGGGATCGCCGCCAGCCCCCCGCGGATGACTTCGGCCTGGTACGCACCGGCAAACAGCGCAATGCCGATCAGGGCGCGCATCAGCCCGTCGATGGTGAAGCCGGCCGGCACGAACAGCGGCAGCATATAGGTTGCAAAGAACAGCACGGTAATCAGCGGAACGCCGCGCCAGAACTCGATGAAGGCGATCGAGAAAATCCGGATCAGCGGAATGGTCGAGCGCCGCCCGAGGGCCAGCGCAATGCCGACCGGCATCGAGGCGACGATGCCGACGACCGATACAACCAGCGTCACCAGAAGGCCGCCCCACAACCGCGTGTCGACCTCCGGAAGTCCACCGCTGTCGAGCCCCATCACCGCGATCACCAGGGCGATGGCGACAAAGACCCCAAGGCAGGTGACGAGCGGACGCCAGCCGGACCGCAAGCCGCCACCGAGCCAGAACAGCAGCGCCGAGACTATCAACGTAGTCGCGCCGAGATCAGCCCAGACCGGCTGGCCGGAGGCCTGGATCTGATCGCGCAGCCAGGTTAGCGGCAACAGGACCCAGCCAATCACCGTGCTCACCAGTACGATCAGCTTGCCGAGGACCCATAGCAGCGGTCCGATCACGGCCGTCGCCTCGCCCGCGGCCACGAGCTTCCTGCCGCCGTCGCCGATGCTATCGTTGAAGCCAGACAGCAGCCCGGCGGTCCAGCTCACGCCGAAGCCGCCGAGCCCACCGCCGCGCAGCAGGAAGAAGGCGACGACAGGTAACGCCACGAAGAACAGAATGGCGTTCGGACCCTTGGCCGGTAGCCGCGGAATCAGCAGCGGAACCAGCAGGATAGCGGCAAGAATGAAGGTCAGGTTGACGCGCCAGCGCTCCGGCTCCGGGTAGAAGCCATAGATGAACTGGTAAATCTTCGCTTGAATGAACGGCCAACAGGCGCCGACGGGGCGTCCAACATTTTCAGCGAGGCAGGCCGTCCGATCCGTGCCGGTCCAGACCGCATCGACCAGCGCGAACTTCACGGCCGGAACGACAGTGACCCACAGCAACAACACGCTGACAATCGTGATCAGGATGTTGGTCGGCGAATTGAACAGCCGCGTGCGCAGGAAGCCGATGAAGCCGGTGGTCTTCACGGGCGCGGCCCGCTCGGGCACGAGGTCCTGGCGGACGAAAATGGATGAAGTCGTGTCGCTCATCCGCCCATGCTCCGGCTGATCCGCCATCCATAGAAACTCATGATCGCGCTGGTGACCAGCGAGATCAGGAGATAGACGCCCATGGTGATGCCGATGATTTCGATCGCCTGCCCGGTCTGGCTCAGCGTGGTCCCGGCGAACACCGAGACCAGATCGGGATAGCCGATCGCGACCGCCAGCGAGGAGTTCTTGGTCAGGTTGAGGTACTGGTTGGTGAGCGGGGGCAGGATCACGCGCATCGCCTGCGGGATCACGATCAGCCGCAACACCGAGCCGCGCTGCAGCCCGAGCGAGGAGCCGGCTTCCATCTGGCCCTTGTGCACGGAGAGAATGCCCGCGCGCACGATCTCGGCAATGAAGGCTGCCGTGTAGGTCGACAGCGCCAGCGTCAGAGCGACGAATTCCGGTATCAGGCGTGAGCCGCCTGCGAAGTTGAAGCCTCTGAGCACGGGCACCTCAAACGTGACAGGTACGCCGAAAATCAGCACGCTGAGCAGCGGCAGTCCGATCACCATGGCGAGCGCATAGGGCCAGACCTTGATCACCTTGCCGCTCTGGAAGAGCTGACGGCGCGCGTATCGCCACAATGCGATCGCGGCGACGATCGCAACCAGCAGGGCGACGACGAACGGCTCGAAGCCGGCCTCGCCGATCGGCTTCGGAATGACCAGGCCGCGGTTGCTGAGAAAGAAACTGCCGAAGACCGAGATGCTCTGCCGCGGATTGGGCAAAGCGGCCAGCACCGCGAGATACCAGAACAGGATCTGGAACAACAGCGGCAGGTTGCGGATCAGTTCGACATAGCCGCCCGAGATTCGCGCCAGTAGCCAGTTCGGCGACAGCCGGCCGAGCGCGACCAGGAAGCCGATCAGGGTGGCGAAGAAAATGCCGATCACCGAGACCAGCAATGTGTTGAGCAGCCCGACGAAAAATACGCGCGTGTAGGGATCGGACCCCGAATACGGGATCAGGCTCTGGCTGACGTCAAAGCCGGCATTGTTGGCAAGGAAGCCGAAGCCCGCGGTGATCCGCTGCGCCTGCAAATTGGCGCGGGCGTTGGCGACGATCTCGTAGGAGATCCATGCGAGCGCGGCAACGAACAGCAGTTGGAGGACGAATCCGCTCCAGCCAGCACGGCCGCCGAGCGCGCGCTGCAGCCTGGGAAGTAGCTGCGACGGTGGTTTTCGGGGTTCGATGGCCATCGCCGCAGCCCCTCTCGCTGGCGCTTAGCGGATCGGCGGGGCGTACTGGATACCGCCCTTGCTCCAGAGTTGGTTGAGGCCGCGGGCAATACCGAGCTTGGAGCCGGAGCCGACGTTGCGCTCGAAGGACTCGCCGTAATTGCCGACCGCCTTCACGACCCGCACCATCCAGTCCTTGGTCAGGCCGAGTTGCTCGCCCAGATTGCCGTCTGTGCCGACGGCGCGCTTGACCTCGGGTTTGTCGGACTTGGCCATCTCGTCGACGTTCTTCTGTGTCAAGCCGAGCTCTTCGGCGCCGACCATCGCATACAGCGTCCATTTCACGATATCGAACCACTGATCGTCGCCATGGCGGACCATCGGCCCGAGCGGTTCTTTCGAGATCACCTCGGGCAGCACGACGTGATCGGCTGGGTTGGCGACCTTCAGGCGTTCGGCATAGAGCTGGGAGACGTCGGAGGTGAACACGTCGCACCGGCCGGACTCATAGGCCTTGACGGTCTCGTCGGCGGTCGCGAACGCGATCACCTCATACTTCATGTTGTTGCCCTTGAAGTAGTCGGCGAGGTTCTGTTCGGTCGTGGTGCCAGTCTGCACGCAAACCGACGCACTGTTGAGTTCCAGCGCCGAATTCACCTTCAGCGACTTCTTCACCAGAAAGCCCTGGCCGTCATAATAGGTAACACCGGTGAAGTTGGCGCCCAGCGAGGTATCGCGCGACAGCGTCCAGGTGGTGTTGCGGGACAGCACGTCGATCTCGCCCGACTGCAGCGCGGTGAAACGGTCCTTGGCCGAGAGCGGGACGAATTTGATCTTGGTCGCGTCGTTGAAAATGGCAGCCGCGATCGCCCGGCAGATGTCGACGTCGAGCCCGGTCCAGTTACCCTTGTCGTCGGGCGTCGAGAAGCCCGGCAGGCCCTGGCTGACCCCACAGGACAGCATGCCCCGGTCCTTGACCGTCTTGAGGGTTTGCGCCGAGGCGGCCTGGGCCGAGAGGCCGGCGGCAAGGGCAAGGGTAACAACCAGAGATACGCGTTTCATGGGTTAGGCCTTTCAAGGGGACGTCCGGAGATCGTTTTTTAGGCAACGCCTGACGTTGTGGGGCCAACCCGCTGATCCCTCGCTGAAAAGCGTCGTCCCGACCGTGCATTTGGCGTGCCAATCCGGTCAGGCGGTGGATCTGATATCGCGGCAGGCCCCTCAACTTGCAGCGACTGTTCGTTGGCGCGCATCTCAGAACGACTGGCGTGCCGGGTCAAGGGGTTGACTGCCGTCTTCTGTGTCTTGTTATTAACTCACCCGGCCTCGACCCGCCGCTCGCCGGTGTTTTCGCGATCAAGTTGTGGCTGCGGCATAACGTCTTGGATAATGCAAACGCATGAGCTTTTCGAACGACGGTCCGCCCAACCCGCCAAAGCCCGAAACCAGACTGGTCACCGCCGGCCGTGACACCAAGGGACAAAGGGGTTTCGTCAATCCGGCGGTGTACCGCGGGTCGACCGTGCTCTATCCGACCGCGGAGGACCTGCACGCCCACCGCGCCGAATTCTCCTACGGGCGTCATGGCACCCCGACCACGCAGGCGTTGCAGAACGTGCTGATGTCACTGGAGGGCCCGCAATGCGCGGGCGTCGGCCTCGCGCCATCGGGACTTGCCGCCATCACCACCACGCTCCTGTCGGTCTTGAAGGCCGGCGATCATCTGCTGGTGACCGACAACGTCTACCGGCCCTCGCGCAACTTCTGCACCGGCATGCTGACCCGTTACGGCGTCGAGGTCGGTTATTTCGATCCGCTGGTTGGCGCTGGGATAGAGAAGCTATTTAAACCGAACACCAGAGCGGTACTGGTCGAGGCGCCCGGCTCGCAGTCGTTTGAAATGACCGACATTCCCGCCATCGCTGAAGTCGCGCATGCAAGGGACGCGCTCGTCATCGACGACAACACCTGGGCGACGCCACTGTTTCACCGCTCGCTCGACCAGGGCGTCGACATCAGCATGCAGGCCGCCACCAAATATATTGGCGGCCATTCCGACATCATGTTCGGCACGATTTCGGCGAACGCAAAAGCCTGGCCGCTGCTCACCGAGGGTATCCGCCTGCTCGGCGTCTGCGCCGGACCCGACGACGTATTCCTGGCGCTGCGCGGCACCCGCACGCTTTCGGTGCGGCTCGCGCAACATTATCGCTCGGGCCTGGAAATGGCGCGCTGGCTCGCCGGCCGCCCCGAGGTCCTGCAGGTCTTGCATCCGGCGCTCGAAAGCCATCCCGGCCACGCGATCTGGAAGCGCGACTTCACCGGCGCCTCCGGCCTGTTCAGCATCGTGCTGAAACCGGTCGCCCAGAAGGCGGTCGATGCCCTGCTCGACGCCGTCAAACTGTTCGGCATGGGCTATTCGTGGGGCGGTTTCGAAAGCCTCATCATCCCGTTCGACTGCGATCCCTACCGCACCGCGACCAAATGGTCCCCCGGCGGACCGACGCTGCGGCTCCATATCGGCCTCGAGAGTGTCGACGACCTCAAGGCCGATCTCGATCGCGGCTTTGCGGCGTTGAAGGCGGCCACCTAAAGCCTGACGAGATCAGGTCCGGCCTGATGCCTCGTTGACCGCCCAACCAAAATGTCGAAAACAACCCCATGCAAAGTAGCCGGCAACGGCCGGCATAGCAGGCGGTGGACTGAACCTAATCTCATCGCACTCTAGGCGGATACCTCACGCCGGCCGCCTAATGTCCCCGCCTCGCGGTCTCAGCCATCTCAGCCGCAAGCAATAGCGCCGCGCGGCTGGCGCCAACCGAGGCGACGCCTTGGCCGGCGATGTCATAGGCCGTGCCATGCGCCGGCGTACAGATCGGAAACGGGAAGCCGCCGAGAATTGTCACCCCGCGATCGAAGCCCATCAGCTTCATCGCGATCTGGCCCTGGTCGTGGTACATCGTCAACACCGCATCGAAGGCCCCGTTCTTGGCGCGCAGGAAAACCGTATCGGCCGGAAACGGCCCTTCCGCCGCTATTCCTTCGGCCCGGCCGGCCATAACAGCAGGCTCGATCAGATCGATCTCCTCGCGGCCGAAATTGCCGCCGTCACCGGCATGCGGGTTGAGCCCGGCCACCGCGATACGGGGCTCGGCAAAGCCGGCCTGTCGCATGCAGGCATCGGTCAGTTTCAGCGCGCGATGGATGCGCTCGACGGAGAGACGCGAGGCCACATCCTTGAGCGCAATGTGCGAGGTGACGCGGGCATTCCAGAGCCTGTCGAGCACGTTGAATTCGCTGGCTGGCGTTTTCAGGCCGGCGACCTCGGCGGAGAACGCGATCTCGTCATCATACTCCGCGCGCGCGAGCCGCATCGCCTTCTTGTTGAACGGCGTAAAGCAGACGGCGTCGGCCTGCCCGTCACGCGCCAGCGTGAGCGCGCGACGATAATTCTCCAGCGCGAACGCGCCGCCGGCCTGGCTCGCGACACCACGTTCGATGGTCGCGGGATCGAGATGGCCAAGGTCCATAAAAGCGGCGTCACTGCCGATTGTTCGCGGGTCCGCGGATGGCGCTACATTTGGCAGGTCCGTCCTGACGCCGGCCACGCGCGCGCCTTCGTCGAAAACGCGGCGATCTCCGATCACGATCAGGCGTGCGTGGGAACGGATTTCATCGAGGCAGGCGAGTTTTGCGGTCAACTCCGGGCTGATGCCGGCGGGGTCTCCCATCGCCAGCGCGATCACCGGCTTGCCGGGGCTATGCGGCTTCATATGATCCTCACCTTTTCATCAGCAGCTTCGTCCGGCTTTCGCAGCAGACGCACAATCTGTAGCGCAAGCGGAAGCAGCAGCAACGCCATCGCGGCCAGAACGAGGGTCGTCACCAGCCGGTTCGCAAAGAATATCCCGATCGATCCCTTCGACATCAGCATGGCCTGCCGGAACGCGTCCTCGGCCTTGTCGCCGATCACGATCGCAAGCACCAACGGAGCCAACGGATAGTGCAGCTTCTTGAAGAGATAGCCGAGGACACCGAAGCCGAGCATCAAGACGACGTCGAGATAGGAGTTCGAGACCGAATAGGCGCCGACGACGCAGATGATGACGATCAGAGGGGCGATGACGGCGAAGGGAATGCGCATCAGGGCGGCGAACACGGGAACGGTGAGCAGCACGAGCGCAACCGCAACGATGTTGCCGACATACATTGAGGCGATCAGCCCCCAGACGAAATCCTTCTGGTCGACGAATAGCATCGGTCCGGGATTCAATCCCCAGATCATCAGCCCGCCCATCATGACAGCAGCCGTAGCCGAGCCGGGAATGCCGAGCGAAAGCATCGGCAATAGCGCGCTGGTGCCGGCGGCGTGGTCGGCGGTCTCCGGCGCGACGATGCCCTCGGCCTCGCCGGTGCCGAAACGCGCGCCGTTGCGCGAGAAGCGCTTGGCGATGCCATAGCTCATGAAGGAAGCGGCGGTCGGACCGCCCGGCGTAATGCCCATCCAGCAGCCGATGGCGGCGCTGCGCAGCAATGCAATGCCATGCTGCGGCAGACGGCCGAGCGCCCGGACGACTTCCTTCCAATCCACCCTCGACGATACCGCGCGGGCCTGAAACTCCTCCTCCACCGCAATCAGCAATTCGCCGATGCCGAACAGCCCCATCACGGCAACGACGAAGCTGACGCCCTTCACCAGCTCGTCGATACCCATGGTGAGCCGCACGCTGCCCGAGACGGTATCGATGCCGATCGCCGCGATGGCAAAACCGATCGCGAGTGCCACCACCGTCTTGATCGGAGCCGCACCGCCCATGCCGACGAAACTGGCGAAGGCAAGGAAATAGACCGCAAAATATTCGGGCGGTCCGAAGGCGAGCGCCACCTGCGCCACCCAGGACGCCAGAAACGTAATCAGGATCACGCCGACAAGCGCGCCGAACGCCGCCGAGCCGAAAGCGGTGGCCAGCGCCGTTGTCGGCCTGCCATCGCGCGCCATCGGATAGCCGTCGAAGGTGGTGGCGACCGACGATGGTTCGCCCGGGATGTTGAACAGAATCGACGTCACCGAGCCGCCGAACAACGCGCCCCAATACATGCTCGAAAGCAGGATGATCGCCGACACCGGCTGCATGCCGAAGGTCAGCGGCAGCAATAGCGACACTCCGTTTGGCGCACCCAGGCCGGGCAGAACGCCGACGAGAATGCCGAGCAGGACGCCGATCACCATCAGCGTCAGGTGCGGAACGGTAACCGCGATGGTGAAACCGTGCAGGAGCGATTGAAGGTTTTCCATCGCCCGTCCCTTCAGAAACCGAACGCGGCGGCGAGCGCGCCGTGCGGCAGCGACACCTGAAACATGCGCTCGAACACGATGTAGAGCGCCAGCGGCGTAGCCGCGGCGATGACAAGCGCGCGCAAAACCGATTGCCGCCTCGGCAGCGCCAGCACCGCGAAAACATAGCCCGCCGAGGCGAGATACATTCCAACCATTGGAATGACGGCGACGAAAATCGCGGCTGGAACGAACAAGCCCGCGAGGCGGCGCAACTCGGACGGCGTTATGGCTGTCCTGACCATTGCGAGGGTGCCGCGCCCCACGGCGCCCTGCGCCATGTTGTAAAGGCTGCCGAGCACGATGATGATTCCGGTCAGGAACGGAAACGTGCCGGCGTCGACGCCGGCGCTCGACCAGCCGATGCCGTTGTCGATGCTGGAAACAACGACAACGACGCCAAAGAGTGCGGTCAGCGCCGCGGCGGCTATCTCGAGCGCGCGTCGTGATATCATCGGTCAGGCCCTACTTCACCAGCCAGCCCTGTTCGCCCGCGACCTGCTTTACATGTTCGAGGTCCTGCTTGATGAAGTTGTCGAGCGCAGCGCCGGTTAAGAAGGTATCAACCTGCGAGGTCTTCTCGATGTAATCCTTCCACTCCGGCGTCGCCTGCACCTTCTTCAACAGATCGACGTAGAACGCCGCCTGCTCCGGGCTGACCTTGCCGGGCAGCCAAACCGTGCGCGGCTGCTCATATTGCGAAATCGCAAGCCCTTGCTCGACACAGGTCGGCACGTCGCTCCAGCCTTCTGACGCCGTGACCTTCGGCCCCTGCGGCAACCGCTTCGGGCTGAACGCGCAAAGCGGACGCTGGGTGCTGCCGCGCCATTGCCCAAGGCTCTCGGAGGGATTGTTGACGTGGGCATCGATATGGCCGCCGGCCAGTTGCACGGCAGCCTCGGCGCCGCTCTTGAATGGGATGTAGGTGAACTTGACCTTCGCCGCCTTCTCGATCATCCGCGTCAGCACCTCATCGGTGTCCTTGGACTGTGCGCCGCCCATCTTGAACTCGGTCGCGGCCGCCGCCTTGAGAAAGTCGCCCGCCGTCTTGTAGGGCGCGTCCTGTTTCACCCATAGCAGGAACTCGTCCTGCGCCATCGCGGCGATCGGGGTGAGATCGGTGTAGTTGAAGGCGACCTTGGAGACGAGCGGTTGCTGCCACGCGTTCGAGGTACCGAAGATCACCTTGTAGGGATCGCCGGCGGACGCCTTGCCGTAGACATAGCCTTCCGCCCCGCTGCCGCCGCCCTTGTTGACGACCACGACCGGCTGGTCGGTCAGTTTGTATTTGGTGACGATGCTCTGGACGGCGCGCGCAAGATTGTCGGTGCCGCCGCCCGGCCCCGCCGTTGCGACGAACTCGATCGGCTTCTGCGGCTGCCAGGCCGCGGTGGCCGGAAGCGCGCCCGCGAGCATGAACGTTGCCGTGGATAGCAGCAGTTTTGACGTGATCTTCATGGTTTGCTCCCCGTAGGCATTTCTTGTTGTCGTTCGTATTCTCGTTTTCTCGTCAGGCGACCTGCTCCTTGCGGCCGGCCGAGGCGGCAATGATCGCACCCTCCCGCTCGAACGCGTCGATCTGCGCCTGATCAAAACCATGTTCGCGCAGCACCTCGCGCGTATGCTCGCCATAAACAGGCGCGCCCGAACGCACCTTGCCTGGGGTCGCCGAGAATTTGACCGGCAGCCCGATTGTCTTCACCGGTCCGAGCGTCGAATGTTCGACCTCAACCACCATCTCGCGCGCGAGCGTCTGCGGATCGCTCAGCGCTTCCAACATGTCGTGCACGGGGCCGCAGGGCACGCCCCTCTCGTCAAGTGCCGCCAGCCAATGCGCCCGCGTCTGTTTGCGGAAACGCCCGCTCAATTCGGCTTCGAGCTCCTTCAGATTCGCCATGCGGTCGGAGCCGTTGACGAAGCGCGGGTCGGAAGCCAGTTCCAGCGCGCCAAGCGCTTCCAGCATCAATAGCCAGTGCTTCTTGTTGGCGCCGCCTACCACGAACCAGCCATCGGATGCCTCGAACGCCTGATACGGTGCGTTGAGCGGATGGGCCGAGCCCATGGCGCGCGGCGCCATGTTGCTGGCGAGCGCAATCGTCGACTGCCAATAGGTCTGAACCAGCGCCGCCTCGTAGAGCGAGGTCTCCACCCATTGCCCTTCACCGGTCTTGAGCCGGTGTGAATAGGCGGCAAGGATGCCCATGCTGGCGAGGAGTCCGGCCGTGATATCGGACAGCGGCGGGCCGCATTTGACCGGCGGACCATCCGGCCGTTCGCCCGTGAAACTCATGATGCCGCTCATCGCCTGGGCCACCAGATCGAAGCCGCGACGATGCTTGTACGGGCCGGTTCGGCCGAAACCGGAGAGCGAGCAATAGATCAGCGCCGGAAAATCCCGATGCAGTTCCTCATAGCCGAAGCCTAACCGCTCCATCGCGCCGGGCGCGAAATTCTCGACCAGCACGTCAGCGTCCGCGATCAGCCGCCGCAGCACTTGCTTGCCGCCTGCGGTCTTCAGATCGAGCACGATGCCGCGCTTGTTGCGGTTCATCATCAGGAACGAGGCCGCCTCGTCACCGATCTTCGGTGGCACCGAGTGCCGCGTGTCGTCGCCATTGGGCCATTTCTCGATCTTGATGACATCGGCGCCCATGTCGGCGAGCATGAGCGTGCAGGTCGGTCCCGCCATCACATGGGTGAGATCGATGACCTTGAGGCCGGCAAGCGGCCCCGAACGCGGCGTCGTGTCGTTTTGAAGGGACATGCGGGCTCCTATTGGCCGCGCCATTGCGGCGCGCGCTTGGTGAGAAACGCGTCGAGCCCTTCACGGAAATCCTGGCTGGTGTAGCACATCAGGATGAGGTCCTCGCCCTCCTCGCGCGTCAGCCGTTTCTGCAGCCGGGCGACTGCCTGCTTGGTCGCGCTCAGCGTCAGCGGCGCGTTGCCGGCAACGAGCCGTGCGATCTCGTCGGCGCGCCTGTCGAGCGCGGCCAGATCATCGACGACCTCGTTGAGCAGGCCTACCGAGGCCGCCTCCTCGGCTTCGACAAGCCGTGCCGTGAAGATCAGATCCTTGACGCGCGCCGGGCCGATCAACGCGGTGATGCGGCTGATATTCGACATCGACAGGCAATTGCCGAGCGTGCGCGCGATCGGAAACCCCATCCGCGTGCTTCGGGTGCCGATGCGGAGGTCACAACAGGCCGCGATTCCCGCACCGCCGCCGGTGCAGGCGCCGTTGATGGCGGCAATGGTCGGCACCCGGCACGTTTCGAGAATGCCGAGCACACGGTCGATGCGGTTCTCGTAGTCGAGCCCGTCCTGCGGCGCCTTGAAGGCCCGGAACTGGTTGATGTCGGTGCCCGCGGCGAACGCCTTGTCGCCGGCTCCCCGCAGCAGCAGCACCTTGATCGCATGGTCGCGGTTGGCGCGCTCGCAGATCGCAGCCAGCCGCTCGTACATCGCGAAGGTGAAGGCGTTGCGCGCCTGCGGTCTGTTGAAGGTTATCCGGCCGATACCGTCATCAAGGGCAAACAGGAGGTCATCCTCCCGTACCGTTACGTCTTGATCCATCCCGTCGGCCCTTTCTTAATCGATTTTAACCAATTCTGAATGCAAAAACACGATTTATCAAGCTGGAACTAGCAAGCTTCCGGTGATATAGCCATTTTTGCATTCAAACTGGATCTTTACGGCGATGCTTCATGAGGAAGTCGTAGGCCGCGTCCGCGCCATGTTGCTCGATGGCGAGATCCCGCCGGGCGCGCGGATTCCCGAGCGCGACCTCTGTGAAAGGCTGCAGATCTCGCGCACGCCGCTGCGCGAAGCCCTCAAGGTGCTCGCCGCCGAGGGCCTGGTTCAGTTGCTGCCGAACCGCGGCTCGCGCGCGGCCAGGCTGACCGACAGGGACATGCGCGACCTGTTCGAGGTGTGCCAGGGGTTAGAGGCGCTGGCCGGTGAACTGGCCTGCGAGCGCATCACGGATGCCGAGATCGCCGAGGTCGCCGCCGTCCACGCCGCGATGGTACAGCACTACGGCGATCGCGACCTTCTCCAGTACTACCGCTGCAACCGCACCATCCACGAGGCGATCATCGCCGCGGCCGGCAACCCGGTGCTGTCAGGCCTATATGAATCCGTTACGGCCCGCATTCGGCGTGCGCGCTACGTCACGCCGATGACACCGCGGCGCTGGGCGCTGGCGGTGCAGGAGCACGAAGCGATCCTCAATGCACTCCAACGCCGCGACGGCGTGGGGTTGTCGCATATCCTGCGCGCGCATCTGCGCCACAAGCGCGAGGAAGTCTTGCAGGCCGGCTTCGCGGAGACCGAGCCGCAAGATGAGGCTCGCGCATCATAGCAGCGTCTAGCCTGACGCTGATTCGCATCCGAAGCGCCGTCCATCTCTATCCGCATTCGGCCGTTGCTACGCCCACGCCGAGACGCCCCCGGGTTTTTGCGGAGCGGTTTTTCCAAAACGATAACCACCCGTTCACCATGACGGCGAATCCCGCCATGCGATCGACCAAATAATTCAACCCTCAAGTTCCCTTATACCTTTGATGCCTAGTCATACCTCCGGGGATGGCTGCCATTGCAGTGCAGTGGGACGTCCCTGCGTAAGAGTAGTAAAGCGTATGAACATCGCACGTGTCGTCGTTCTGACCATCGCATTGAGTGCCGGCGGTGTTGCCGCCTATCTCGCCCGTGGCACCGAAGAACAATCCCGCCCGGCGGCCGAACCGGTCGCACAATTGCCGACGGTGGAGATCCTGGTCGCGAAGTCCGACATCGGGCTCGGCCAGCCGGTCAAGCCCGAGGACCTGCAATGGCAGGCCTGGCCGGCCGCGACCGCCGGCAGCAATCTGATCAACCGCGCCAGCAAGGCCGAAGCCATCAACGAAATCGCCGGCTCGATCGCGCGCAGCCCGTTCTTCGCTGGCGAGCCGATCCGCGAACAGAAACTGGTCAAGGCCAATGGCTCCGGCTTCATGGCAGCCATCCTGCCGACCGGCTCGCGGGCGCTCTCAACCGAGATCTCGCCGGAAACCGGCGCCGGCGGCTTTATCCTGCCCAACGACCGTGTCGACGTCATCCTCTCCAAGCGTGAAAAGAATCCGGACAGCAAGGGGCCCGACGTCGTCCAGTCGGAAATCATTCTCTCCAACATCCGCGTGCTGGCGATCGATCAGGCGCCGAAGGAAAAAGAGGGCAGCAACTCCCTCGTCGGTCGCACCGCCACGCTCGAACTGAAGCCCGAGCAGGCTGAGACGCTGGCGCGTGCGCGCCAGAGCGGCACGCTGTCGCTCGCGCTGCGCAGCATCACCGATGTCAACGCGGCCGAAGGCCGTTCCGAGGAACAGGCTCAGCAACGAAGCCAGAGCGTCAACGTGGTTCGCTACGGGATCGCTAATCAAACGACGGCACAGAAGTGACCGAAAGGACGCCCGAGATGAAGTTTGGGGAAAATCAGTCAGCGATGCGAACCGTGGCGGTGCGCACCCTGTTATTGTCGGCTGTCGCCGCGCTGACGCTCGGGCCGCTGCTGCCTGTGGTCGCAGCCGAGTCCGAGAAGGATCCGGTGACGACGTCTGCCATCGGCCCGGTCAAGATGCGCTTCCTGTCGCTCGGTGTCGGCAAGTCGGTTGTCGTCGACCTGCCGCGCGATGTGAAGGATGTGCTGGTCGCCGATCCGAAGATCGCCAATGCCGTCATTCGCTCCCCGCAACGCGCCTATATCATCGGCGGCGCCGTCGGCCAGACCAACGTGGTGTTTTTCGACGGCGACGGCCAGCAGATCGCCTCCTACGACATCGCAATCAAGCGAGACCTCAACGGCGTGCGCGCCGCGCTGCGGCAGTCGTTGCCGGGGATTCAGATCGAGGGCGTCGGCGACAGCGTGCTGCTGACCGGCTCGGTTTCGAGCCCGGTCGAAGCCCAGCAGGCCGGCGAGATTGCCGCGCGGCTGGTCGGCGGGTCCGAGAAGGTCGTCAACTCGATCGTCGTCCGCGGCCGCGACCAGGTGATGTTGAAGGTCACTGTCGCGGAGGTCCGGCGGGATGTCGTCAAACAGATGGGTGTCGATCTCAGCGCCCAATTGAATGTCGGCAATACGACTGTGAATTTCAACAATGCCAATCCCTTCACTGCAAACAACGCGCCCCTCGTGCCTGGCAATGGCCTTGGCATAGCAGCCGGCACGATGCCGTCGGTCCAGGCCGTGCTTCGCGCGATGGAAAAGGCCGGTGTCGTGAAGACGCTCGCCGAACCCAATCTGACAGCGATATCAGGCGAATCCGCAACGTTTATCTCAGGTGGTGAATTTCCCATTCCGACCGGCGTGAGCTGCCAAACAACAACAGGCGGTGGCTTCGGAAATTGCGTCCAGACTGTCAGCTTCAAGAAATTTGGCATCTCGCTCAACTTCACGCCGGTCGTACTCTCTGAGGGTCGGATCAGCCTGCGGGTGATGACGGAAGTTTCGGAAGTCTCGACCGAAAACTCTCTGACTGGCGGCCAAGGTGGAACAACCATTCCCTCGATCAAGACCCGCCGCGCCGAGACGACGCTGGAAATACCCTCCGGCGGCTCGATGGCGATGGCCGGCCTGATCCAGGAGCAAACCAAGCAGGCCATCAACGGGCTGCCGGGGCTCGATCAATTGCCGGTGCTGGGCGCGCTGTTCCGCAGCCAGGACTTCGTCAACAACCAGACCGAGCTGATGGTCATCGTGACGCCCTACGTCGTGCGCGCGGTCGCGCAGAAGGAGTTGTCGCGGCCCGACGACGGGTTTGCGCCGGCATCCGACTCCCAATCCACGCTGCTCGGGCGCATCAACCGGATCTACGGCGTCGCCGCTCGCATCGATCCCGTCAGCGACGTCCAGGGCAATTTCGGCTTCATCATCGATTGAGACCGCAGAACTGTTCACCGAGTGGGGACGAGGACAGAACGATGACAACGAAAATTCCGCTCCATCGCGTCAAGGCTTTGGGCATTCTTGGTGCCCTCTTCGGCCTTTCGGCGGCGCTCGGTGCCTGCACGCCGCAGACCACGGAAATCGTGACCGCCAGCGTATCCGATGATTACCGCCACCGTCATCCGATCGCCGTGACCGAAGCCAACCATTCGATCGTCGTGTTCGTGGGTCATGCCCGCGGCGGCCTCTCCGGGCCGCAACGCACCGACGTCATGGGCCTGGCGCGGACATGGGCGCGCGAAGGCACCGGCGCGATCATTGCGGACGTCCCGGTCGATACGCCCAATGCCCGCGCGGCTGCGGCGACGTTTCGAGAAATCCAGTCGGTGCTGATGGCGGGCGGCGTGCCCTCGCGCGCCATCACGCTGCATCACTACCGTCCCGACGATATCAGGACCTTGCCGACGATCAGGCTGAGCTATCCGAAGATCAAGGCGGTGGCCGGCCCGTGCGGCCTGTGGCCGCAAGACCTCGGCCCGAACATCGACAACGTCGCCTACAACGAAAACCGCTCCTATCACAATTTTGGCTGTGCCACCCAGCGCAACCTGGCGGCGATGATCGACAATCCGGCGGACCTCGAGCAGCCGCGCCCCGAGACGGCCGCCTACACGCCGCGGCGCAATATCGCCTTTGACAAATATCGCAAGGGCGTTGCAACCGAAACCGCCTACCCCGAAGCCGACAAGGCCAAACTCAGCGATACAGGCAAATGATCAGCCGCGTCTTTCAAAACTCCGACGACCAACTGGACGACACCCCGGCGCAGCCCGAGGAATACATCTCGCCGGCGCCGCGCGTATCGGTACAGGCCTTTTGCGCCAGCGTGGCGATCGCAACCGCGGTGCGCGCGGCGAGCGAAGACCGCCGTCTCGGCAAGGCGCACCTTTCGGTTCACATGGGCGGTATTGCCGCCGCCATCGAGGCCTACCACAAGGCACCGACGCCGAACGTTATTTTGCTGGAGAGCGACCCGGCCACCGACATCCTCGAAGGCCTCGATGAACTCGCGACCGTGTGCGACGCAGGAACGCGCGTTGTCGTCATCGGCAACGCCAACGACGTCGCACCCTATCGCGAACTGGTGCGGCGTGGCGTCAGCGACTACGTCACCGGACCGATCGAACCGATCGACGTAGTTCGTGCGATATGTGGCCTTTACGCGGCCTCCGAGACCGTAGCCGTCGGCCGTATCGTTGCCGTCGTCGGCGCCAAGGGAGGCGTCGGCGCATCCACCGTCGCGCACAATGTGGCCTGGATGATCGCGCGCGATCTGGCGCTCGATTCCGTCGTGATCGATCTCGACCTTGCCTTCGGCACCGCCGGCCTCGACTACAATCAGGATCCGGTTCAAGGCATCGCCAATGCAGTCTTCCAGCCGGAACGGCCGGACTCTGCCTTCATGGAACGTCTGCTGGCGAAATGCACCGACCACCTCGACCTGCTGGCCGCGCCGGCAACGTTGGACCAGGTCTATGATTTCGGCGCCGATGCGTTCGATGCGATCTTCGACACGATGCGCATGACGACCCCGTGCATCGTGCTCGACGTCCCCCATCAGTGGTCGGCATGGACCAAGCGCACGCTGGTCGGCGCGGACGACATTTTGATCGTCGCCGAGCCTGACCTCGCCAATATGCGCAACACCAAGAACATGCTGAACGTGCTGAAGGCGGCGCGGCCCAATGACCGCCCGCCGCTCTATTGCCTGAACCAGGTTGGAATGCACAAGCGTCCGGAGATCTCCACGCGCGAATTCGCCAAGGCAATCGAGAGCCAGCCGATCGCGGCGATTCCGTTCGATTCGAAGATGTTCGGCACCGCCGCCAACAACGGCCAGATGATCGCGCAGATCGCCGCCAAGCATCGCACCACCCAGATGTTCCTGCAGATCGCGCAGCGCATGACGGGCCATGCCGTGACCAAGCGGTCGCGGACTTCGTTCCTGACGCCGATCATCAAGAAGCTGCAGGGCGCGACGGCCCGCAGGGCGTGAGCAAGGGATAACGGCGCAGCGGCGTTGGCCGCTGACGCTGATCGCGTTTTCGAGCGAAAGCCTGCCCCAACTTGATCCGGGTGAATTCAGGCTCTGTTGGTTCTGATTGGATCGGAACCGGTTGAGCGCTAGACTAGTCGATGCGTCGGGCCGAGGCGATCGGCATCTTGTCGGCCTCAGCTCGCGCGTTCTCCCTGTCCTTGCGCGCCAGCATCCGCTTCAATTGCGCGACGTTGGCTGCCGCCTCGGCGGGCGGCAGGTCGGCTTTCACGATCTTTTCCGCCTCGGCAAAATGACCCTGCAGGCCGACCGCCAGTGCAAGATTGGCGCGCACGCGCGGATCGGTCCCGGCCAGGCTGTGGGCGCGGCGCAGCGTCTCCTCGGCCCTGGGCAGGTCCTTCGAAAGCACGTAGGACAGTCCGAGATTGGACAGCACCGACGGATGGTCGGGCACGATTTTCAGCGCGCTCGCATAGTATTGCCGCGCCTCCTCGTATCGGCCGAGTTGATCCAGTGTTGCTCCCTGCGCCGACAGCAGCCGCCAATCGGGATCGTCGGGGCTGTGGGCGCGGCCGAGCACGTCGAAGGCCTGCTGGAAATTGCCATTATCCGCCAGCGCGCGGCCGTAGGCTGCGAGCAGCAGCTTATTGCCCGGATGGGCGATGGAGGCCTGTTCGAGCACCGCAACCGCCTGCGACCGCTGCCCTGTCGCGCGAAGCGCCTTGCCGTATTTCAGGGCCGCGTCGGCATCCTTCGGATTGACGCGATAGCGTTCCTGGTAAAGTTGGATATCGCGGCGCGGATCGGTGGTGTGGTCAGCGTCGGCCTTCTCGCCGATCGAACCGGTAATGTCTGACAGTCCCGAGGTCTGGCAGCCGCCAAGCCCCAACACCAGGATCAGGGTCGACGTGCACGCAAGGAGCCGCGTGACGCGGAGCGGACGGGGTGGCTTCTGGAACATGTAGCGGGACTCACGGCGGCGACTGTCCAGAAGTGTTCACAGCTTAACCCTAAGTTCCGGTTAAGCTGGCCCGCTTTTGCGGTAATTGGTGACCTTTGCGGGCGGCTGCCGCCAGGCACGCGCGTGCCGGTCCGTTTCGCCGAGCCGCCTAGTCGAGGAATTGCGCGCCGAGTTCGCAACCGATCCGCCAGGCCAGCTTGCACTGACGCGGCCTTCCCTCCGAAAAGATCACCGTGAATTCGGGAGGAATTTCGGGATATTCGGCGATGATCTTCACGCCGCCATCCGACATGTCTGTAATCATGCAGTCGCGCGGCAATCCGCCGGTCGCAAACTGTATTTTCGCAAAGTTTCTGCACGCACGTCGTTCGCTTCTGCGGCGATTCGCTAACATGTCTACCCTGGCCTTGCTGGAGTGATTCACCCGAAGGTGCCCTCAGCTTTACAGAAGAATTGTTGGAATTGACCTAGCGCAACGGCTCGCAATGTAACTGATACGTTCGAATTCCGTTTACCGAACCCGGAGCCGAAGACCTCCGAGCACCGGCAAACTACGATCGAGCAGCGCCCATGCACTGCAATTTTCGGCAAATTAAAGGGTTGATCGCCCCTCGTTAGGCGATAGCCTGACCCCTCGACTCGATTTGGCGGAAACCGACGCGCATGGGAAGCCTCGTCCTTCTCGACCTGATGGGCGGCGTAGCATTGCTGCTGTGGGGCCTGCACATGGTCCACAGCGGAATCCTGCGCGCGTTCGGGCCGAACCTGCGAATGTTACTGGCGAAGGCCCTGAGCAACCGCTTCTCCGCCCTCGCCGCCGGTCTCGGCCTGACCGCGCTGCTTCAAAGCAGCACCGCGACGGCGCTGATCACGAGTTCGTTTACGTCGGACGGGCTCGTCAGCCTGGTGCCTGCGCTCGCCATCATGCTCGGTGCCAATGTCGGCACCACGCTGATCGTGCAGATCCTGTCGTTCAACATCGCCGCCGTCGCGCCGGTGCTGTTCATCATTGGCCTGGTCGCCTTCCGCACCGGGCCACGCTCGCGCATCAAGGACATCGGCCGCGTCTTTATCGGCCTCGGCCTGATGCTGCTGGCGCTGCACATCCTGCTCAATACGCTGGCGCCGGCGGAGAACGCGCCGGGCGTGCGCGTATTCATGAACGCCATCACCGGCGATCCCGTGCTCTGCATCCTGTTCGCTGCGATCGTGACCTGGCTCGTGCATTCCTCCGTTGCCAGCGTACTGCTGGTGATGTCGCTGGCCTATGCGCATTTCATCACCCCCTATGCGGCGCTGGCGCTCGTGCTCGGCGCCAATCTCGGCAGCGCCATCAATCCGATCGTCGAGGGCGCGCGCCGCGACAATCCCGCCAGCTATCGGCTTCCGCTCGGCAATCTCGTCAACCGGCTTGTCGGCGTGCTGCTGGTGGCGCCGTTCCTGCAGCCGATCGCGGAGCTTCTGATCGCGTGGCAACCGGATGTGGCCAAGGCAACCGCCCTGTTCCACATCGCCTTCAACGTTGCGACCGCAGCTCTCTTCATTGGCCTGCTCGACGGCATGGCGCGGCTGTTGAAGAGGTTGCTGCCCGAGCGCGTCAAGGAGGCCGACCCGACAGGTCCGCGCTATCTCGACGAGAGCGCACTCGAGACCCCTTCCCTCGCGTTGGCGGATGCCGCCCGCGAGACCCTGCATATGGGCGATCACGTCGAGATCATGCTGCGCAAGGTGATGGCGGCGATGATGACCAACGACCGCGCGCTGGTCGACGAGGTCTCGCGGATGGACAACAACGTCGACAGCCTCGACGAGGCGATCAAGCTCTATGTCACGAAACTCACCCGCGGCAGTCTCGACGAGCGCGAGGGACACCGGGCGATGGAGATCGTCTCCTTCGCCATCAACCTCGAGCATATCGGCGACATCATCGACAAGAATCTGAGCGAGCTGGCAACCAAGAAGATCAAGCGCCGCTTCCAGTTCTCGGCCGAGGGCGCCGAGGAGCTTTCGGCTTTCCACAAGCGAACGATGGATTCGCTGCGGATCGCGTTCGGGGTCTTCATGTCGGGTGACCTCAACGAAGCGCGAAAATTGCTGGCCGAAAAGGCCGCGCTGCGCAATGCCGAGCTCGCCGCCACCGAGCGGCACCTCGACCGCCTGCGCGAGGGCCGGCCCGAAACCATCGAGACCACGTCGCTTCATCTCGACGTGTTGCGCGACCTCCGGCGCATTCACTCGCACATCTGCTCGGTCGCCTACCCCGTGCTCGATGCCGCCGGCGAACTCGCCGCCCATCGCAGCGCCGAAAGCGAATTGCCCGCACTGCCCACGGCGGCGCCGAGCCGCTGACAGTCAGCGATCGAGCGTCTTCGAGGCGGTGGCACGGTTCTTCACGATCAGCATGATGTTTCTGATGTAGATGATCGTGGCCATCGACTGGCCGATGATGATCACGGGCTCGCGCTTGGCGATGCCGTAGATCAGCGTCATCATGCCGCCTCCCATCGAGAAGAACCAGAACGCCATCGGCACCACGCTCTGTCCGGCCCGCTCGCTCGAGATCCACTGCACCAGGAATCGCGCGGTGAACAGCAATTGCGCGATCAGCCCGAACGCCAGCCAGAAATCGAACTTGGCGACGAACACGTCGTAGAGATAGTCGCCGAGCGCCTGGCCGTATTGAATCAGCATCAGCGAACCTCGATCGCAACGGGCATCGACTTCTTGCGTCGGATCAGCCACCACACGCCGGCGAGATCCATGATCCCGATCCATAACCGGTCAAAGAAGCCGTAATTGGACACGCCGGAATGGCGCGGGCGGTCGATCACGTCGACGTAAGCGATGTCGAAACCTTCGCGGCGCACCAGCGCCGGCAGGAACCGATGCAGCCCGTCGAAATAGGGCATCGAGAGGAACACCTCGCGCGGGAACGCCTTCAGCCCGCAACCGGTGTCGCGGGTACCGTCGCGCAGGATCGCGTTGCGCACGCCGTTGGCGATCCGCGACTGCAGTTTCTTGAAGCCGGTATCCTTGCGCCCGACCCGTTGGCCTGCCGCAAGACCGACGCGGCCACCGCCTTTTTCGACGGCCGCGATCAGGTCCGGCAGGAACGCCGGATTGTTTTGCCCGTCGCCGTCGAGAGTCGCCACGATGGCGCCGCGCGCGGCCCGCACGCCGCTACGCACCGCCGCCGATTGCCCACTTGAGGCAGCGTGCTTCAGTTGCCGAAGCTGCGGATGCTGTTTCATCATCGCCGCCAGCCGCTCGGCGGTCGCATCCGTCGAACCGTCGTTGACATAGATGATCTCGTAGGCCCAGCGGCGGCCGAGTGCGCTGACGATTTCCGCAATCAGCGGCGCGACGTTGTCCGCCTCGTTGCGCACCGGTACGACGATTGAAACGGCGACCGCATCTCTGTCGGCAGGTATCAAATCGGCACTCGTCTGGTTGGTTGGAAGGACCCGGAACCGGGCGTATCGGGCCGTCTGGCGGCGTCCGCTTTTATGGGGCGAAAGCGCCGCGGGCAACCCTTTTGAGGCGCCCGGACGAGGGCCCGGCAAGGGACACGATGCTGCCGTCGCGCTGGATCGCAAATCCGAGCCGGCGGGCCGCAAACCAGTATCGCACGAACATCGCTCCGACGATGCCGATCAGCGCCCCGGCAACCACGTCACTGGGATGGTGAGCAACCAGCACCAGACGGGTCGCCGCAATGATGAGGGCATAGACGGCCATCGCAAAGCGAGCTTTCGGCCAGATGACCGACACGGCGAACGCGAGCGCAAAGGCGGTCGTGGCGTGGCCGGAAGGAAAGCTGAAATAAGCGGGGTGGCCCGCGAAGTGCGAGAAGTGGAAAGCATTGGCCTCGCCGCCGACAAACGGCCGACCGCGACCGATGCTGTATTTCAGCACCTCGGTGACCAGACTGGACACGGCGACGGCGCAGAAGATGAACTGCAGCCGTGTTCCGAGACTAAGCAGCAATGAGCGCCTGATGCCATGCAGGGCCGGTGCGGCGATCGCGACCGCGATCAGCAATCCTGCCAGCCCCGCCAACACATATTCGTCCTTGCCGAAATCAGTGAGAATGCGGACCCACCACAGCGAGGGCGTGCCGCGCTTTGGCATCTGGGCGATTTCCCACGCATCGATCGCATACATCAACACCACGATCGCTGCGCCGAGACCTGCCGAGATCCACAAGACGTGACGCGCCGAGCGGCGAGCGGCTTCGGCTCGCCGCGAATGCGACGGCGACCGCACGAGCTGCGCCAGTGACAGCCACGTCAGCGTGGAGAAACGCGCAAGATAGGTTTTGGAATCGTCAACAGAAGGGCTCGCAGCCATCTTACTCCGTGCCTTCCGAGCGGAAGATGGCGATCGAGATCGCCTTGCCCTGCGAAATGTTATAGCCCTCGATCCGCTTCGCTACGTTGTAGCGCAGCCCGATTGCTTCAGCACGCTGGACGAAGGCGCGCTCCGTGCGCCATTCAACCAGCGCGAAGCGGCAACTGCCCTGCCCGAGGAAATCGGCCGCGCCGGATCCGTCGGTGAGCAGCGTGCCGGTACCGGTCATGAAGACGAGGCTCGGCTCATGAAAGCCCGCGGCTGCCGCCTTTGGTCCGACGCAGACCACGTTGCGAAGCGCGCGCGCGATCTCAGCGCTTGGAAACATGGCAGTCAGCGACGGCATGACAATGCCGTAGATTCCGACCGCCAGAAACATCGCCGCGACCACGGCATTCAACAGCGAGCGCTCAGCGCGGCTGTCCTCGAACATCCACCACGCGATCAGGCCGAAGATCATCGCCGCCGCCAGGAAGGGCCAGGCCGGAAATGCCGGGTAATGCGTCAGCTTGATGGCGCCGATGACGGCGATCACGGCTGCCCCCGCCGGAATGACAAACCACCAGGCCGCACCGCGCATCAGCCAGGAGCGCGACAGCACGCGGCGCTCCAGCGCGCCGGCGGTGAGGATCGCAATCGCCGGATAGAGCGGCAGCACGTAGTGCGGCAGCTTGGTCAGCACCAGTTCGAACACGATCCATGACGGAACCAGCCACGCCAGAAGATATTGCGCGCCGGGCTCGCGCCGCGCGCGCCATACCGCCGGCGCCGCCATTCCCGCCAGCGCCGCACCCGGCCAGAACGTCACCCAGAACAGCAGCAGATACAGGCCGGGCGGCGCGCCATGGGACTCCTGCGCGCCGAGTTTGCCCAGCATGTCGCCGCCGAGCGAATTGGAGAAGAATGCCTCGCCCGCGCGCCAGAAGATCGCAACGAACCAGGGCAGCACCAGCACCAGCGTCCACATCAGCCCCCAGACCGGGCGCAGCCGCCAAAGCCATGCCGCCGAGCGGTCGAGGATCGCAAGTGCCAGGATGGTCAGCCCGACGAACATCAGGATCAGCGGCCCCTTGAGCAGGATGCCGCCGGCCAGCGCCGTCCAGAAGATCGCCGGCGGGGCCCAGGGCGGACGCGCCGGATCCTCGCCACGCTGCCAGGACAGATACACCCGCGCCATTGCCCCCATCGCGGCGACAACGGTCAACAGCAGCATCGCGTCGGTTTTGGCCAGCCTTGCTTCGGCGCCGAGCAGGACGGAACTGCACATCATCAGTGCTGCCAGCGCGGCCCCGCGCCGCGTGACAAAGGCGAGCGCCGCCCAGTAGGTCAGGAGAACCGCGCCGATAGCCCCGATCAGGGAGGGAATCCGGTAAAGCCAGATCCGCAACTGCGCGCGCGGCAGGCCGAGCGATGAGGCGGTTTCGACCACGGCGGCCTGCAGCCAGTAGATGCCGACCGGCTTCTTGTAGCGGACGTCGTCCTGGAAGCGGATGTCGACGAAATCGCCGCTTTCGACCATCTGCTTGGTCGCCTGCGCAAAGCGCGCCTCGTCGCGGTCGATTGCCGGAATGTTGAAGAATCCGGGCAGGAAAAGCACGATACCGCAGAGCACCAAGAACACGATGGCGCGAAAATGGTTCGCGGTGGCATAGTCGAACACAACGGCCAGCCTGCGGCCAGAATGCGCAGGTTTTACAGGCTGTTGGCCCGCTCCAAAGCGTGGGGGGTGCAAGGTTTCCACCATGCTGCTCGCATACGATGAAACCGCACTGCAAACAACACCGCAAAACCCCTAAGTCGTGGTCATCAGGTGGCTTTTTCCTTACTGGACCCGAATGACCACAGTGTCGGCCGCGCCGGTCGCGTCGATCACCGTCAGCCGGGCAAAGCCCGGTCCGGGCGGATCGACCAGCCGCTGCCGCCGGCTGTCGATCTCGCCGACCGAGGCGCCGTTCACCATGACGGTCAGCGGCAGCACGCCACCGGCGACCTTGACCGGCATCGCGGCGGCCTGCCCGTCGCTTGAACGGTCGACGTCGATGCGCGACCCGTTCAGGGGAAACTGGATGCGCGGCGCACAATCGGTGCCGGTCCGGATCAGTTCGCCGACCGGACGGAACCGCCGCAGTGGCAATGGCAGTTTGGCGTTGCTGGCGATCAGCGCACCTTTCGGCGACTTCGGCAGCGCCGCCGGGATTTTTCCGGTGCGCGCAAAGGCGTCGAACAGGATCGGCGCGGCGGCGGTGCGGCCGACCAGCCCCGGCACCGGCGCGCCGTCGGGACGCCCGACCCACACGCCGATCGTGATGCGGCCATCGAAGCCGACCGACCACGCGTCGCGATAGCCGTAGCTGGTGCCGGTCTTGAACGCGATTCTGTTGTGCACGCCGTTTTCCGGCGGCGGCGTGCCAAGCAATACGTTACCGACCTGCCAGGCGGCGGCCTGGTCCATCAGCCGCAGCGGCTCTCGCTCGTCCCTGGTGAGCACGATCTCGCGCAGCGGCCGCGCCGCGCCCAGCCGCGCCAGCCCGGCATAGAGCTGCGCCAGGTCCTGCAAGGTGACGCCGACGCCGCCAAGGCCCATCGCAAGGCCCGGCGCCTCGTCCTTCGGCAGCACGAGGTTGCCGCCGGCCTGCTTCAGCCGTGACGACAGCCGGCTGGAGCCGACGCGGTCGAGCAGCGCGATCGCTGGCACGTTCAGCGAGAGTTGCAACGCCTTACGCACCGGCACGGTGCCCTGGAACATCATGTCGAAATTTTCCGGCGCATAGGAGCCGAAGCGGATCGGCCGGTCGTCGATGAGGCTTTCGGGGTGCACAAAGCCATCCTCGAAGGCGAGCCCGTAGATGAACGGCTTTAGCGTCGATCCGGGCGAGCGCACCGCGCGGGTCATGTCGACCTGCCCGGCGCGGCGCTCGTCGAAATAATCCGCCGAGCCCACACGCGCCAGCACGTCGCCCGTTTCGTTGTCGACCGCGATGATAGCGACTGAAATATTCGACCCCTGCGCCACGGTACGGTCGCGCGCCAAGGCCTCCAGCGTTTTCTGCAAGCCGGAATCCAGCGTGAGCTTGATCAGCGGCGTATCTTTCACCGTCGCCATCGCGGCATCGGAGGAATGCGGCGCCAGGATCGGCATCGGCTTGCGCAGCCGCGGCACCGCCACCGCCTTGGCCTGCGCCGCGTCCTCTTGCGACACGACGCCATCCTCGACCATCCGTGCCAGCACGCGGTCCCGCGCGACGTGGGCGGCTTCCGGATGACGGTCGAGCCGGCGGCGCTCCGGCGATTGCGGCAGCGCGACCAGCAGTGCGGCTTCAGCGAGCGAAAGCCGCTTCGGCTCCTTGCCGAAATAGGCAATGGATGCGGCGCGGATGCCTTCGAGATTGCCGCCGAACGGCGCCAGCGCAAGATAGAGATCGAGGATTTCGTCCTTGCTCAGTTGCCGCTCGAGCTGGACCGCACGCACCATCTGGCGCAGCTTTGCGTAGACCGAGCGCTCGCGCCGCGGCTCCATCAGCCGCGCCAGTTGCATCGTAATGGTCGAGCCGCCGGAGACGATGTGGCCGCGTGTGACGAGTTGCAGCGCCGCCCGCCCCAGCGCCAGCGGATCGACGCCGCCATGCGACCAGAACCGCTGGTCTTCATAAGCGAGTAGCACCTTCAGATAGCCGGGATCGACCGCCGCCTTCGCATCGACCGGCAACCGCCAGCGTCCGTCGGCCATCGCATAGGCGCGCAGCAGCTTGCCGTTGCGATCGACGATGGTGGTGGAGACTTTGCGCGCCTCTTCCAGCGGCAACGGACCCAGCGAGTAGACCCAACCCGCGAAAGCGGTCGTGATGACGACGAGGGTAAAGGCCAGCGTTACGGCGATCCGGAAAAAGCGGCGAGGCCCAATACCACCGTCATGCCCGGGCTTGCCCGGGCATGACGATTGAGATTGTGGTGACACCGCGTCGCTCATCCCACCATCGCTCATTTCGCCGGACGCACCTCGACCGAGCCGGTGCCGGTACGGCCGTAGCGCGAGGGGTTGTACATGTCCTCGACATAGGCCTGCGGCAGCACGTATTTGCCGGGCGAGACCGCGCGCACGATATAGGCCACCGTGAACACCGACTGGTCGTCGCTCGCCCGCTCGATCGCCGCGGTGAAGCGGTCGTCGCGGAACTCAGTATGCTCCGGCTCCTCGCCGTCCTCGATCCAGTCCAGCGTGCCGCTATCACCCGACGACACCAGGCGCGGGTTGTCGATCTCGAGACCAGCCGGCAGATAGTCGGCCACCATGATGTGCCCGCGTTCCGGCTTGGCCTCGGTGATCTTCAACACCACCGCGAAGCGATCGTTCTGCTTGGCCTTGGTGACGTCGGCGGGCTTGCCGTCGAGTGTGAAGTAATTGCGCTCGATCTTGAAGCCGCTGGAAGCTGCCGGCTCGGGGGTAACCGGCGAGCCCGAGACCGAGACCACCGCCTGCACCGGTGCATCGCCGGTATTGGTGATCTTGACCGGCTTGCCGGCCACCGCCTCGGCCTTGTAGCTGCGATAGACGGCGGCCTTGACCGGCGATCCATCGATATCGAGTGCCAGCGTTTCCTTCGACAGCGCCCGCGCGGCCAGCACCATCCATGCATTCTCCTGCGTGGAGGTGTAGGGCGTCAGCCCGCGCGCCGCTTCGACCCGCTGAACGGCCTGCGTCAGTGTCGCCCGCGGTGCGTTGCCTTCGCTGGCGAGCGAGACCAGCGCCGCCGCGTCGCGCAGTGCCGAGCCGTAATCGACGCGGCCGAACTCGAGCACCGGTTTTGGCGCCAGCGCATCGAGTGCCGCCGCGTAGACCCGTTCCGCCCGCGTCTTGTCGCCGACCAGCGCCAGCGCCGCGGCAAGCTGCGATTTCGCAATCGGCGTTGCGAGATTGCTCAGCTTGGTGTCGGCGAGATAGCGGAGATCGCCGATCGGCGCTGCGCCATTGCGGGCGAGCACGTAGAGGCCGTAGGCCAGATCGCGGCCGCCGTCCTTTTCCGGCTCGTTGGCATTGACCACCGAATTGCGGATGCGATCCAGCGCGTTCTTGAACAGCACGTCCGGCACCGCAAAGCCCTTTTCGCGGGCCCGCGTCAGGAAGTCCGTCACATAGGCATCGAGCCAGGCGTCTTCGCCGCCCGCCGACCACAGGCCGAACGAGCCGTTCGAGCCCTGCCGCGCCAGCAGCCGCTCGATCGCGTCCTTGATGCGCTGGTCGACGGCGGTATCCATCGCCAGGTGCGCGCCGGCAGCGAGATCATTGACATAGAGCAGCGGCATCGCGCGGCTGGTGATCTGCTCGGAGCAGCCGTGCGGATAACGATCCAGCGCTTTCAAAATGGTCGCCGCATCGAGTGCGGTGGACAGGCCGACCGACAGCGACACGCTGCCGGTGCCCGAGACCAGGTCGGAGAACATGTCCGACGTCAGCGTCAGGCTTTCGCCTTTGGCCAGTGTCCGTATCGAGCGTCGCGCCAGCACCTGCGTCGCCGCCTTGACGTCGAGCGCATAATGCCGCGCCAAGGCCAATCCGTTCGGGCCCTTGACGTCGACGTCGAGATTGGCGGTACCGGCGCCGCCGGCATCGAGCGCCAGCGACATCGAGGTCCGCTGCTTGGCGGCGAGTTTGACCGTCGTGGTCGGATTGCCCGTCACCTTCACGGGTCCCGACGTCTTCACGCTGATGCTGTAGTCGCCAGGGGCGCCCTCGACATTGTCGAGGTCGAAGCTCATGGTGCCCTTGTCGCCATTGAGCAGGAAGCGCGGCAGCGTCGCCGTCAGCACGACGGGATCGCGCACCGTGACATCGATGGTGGCGCGGCCAAGCTTGGTCGCGTTCCACGCCACCGCCATCACCCGCGCGGTGCCGGCGAATTCCGGAATGTCGAAACTGATCTCGGCGGTGCCGTCGGCGCCAACCGTGACGATGCCGGAATAGAGCGCCAGCGGCTTCTGCGTGGGCGGCGAGCCCTGCAGTTCGGCGCCGGCGGAATCGCCGCCGGTCCTGATCTGGCCGCGCGTGCCGTGCATGCCGTCGATCAACTGGCCGTAGAGGTCGCGGATTTCGGCAGTCAGGCGGCGCTGGCCGAGATAATAGTCATCGGGCGCCGGCGGCTTGTAATTGGTCAGGTTGAGAATGCCGACATCGACCGCGGCAACCACGACCTTGGCGTCCTCGCCGGGATTGAGCCCGCCAAGCTTGACCGGAATCTTCAAGCTGGTGCCGGGCCGAACCAGCGGCGGCGGCGACAGCGCGACCTGCAGCGTACGCGCCTTCTTGTCGATCCCGAACCACTTCAAGCCGATCGCCCTTCCGGGCATCCGCAACGCCGCCGCGTCCAGCGGTCGCCGCAGCGTCGCCAGCACATAGGCGCCGGTGCCCCAATCCTTGCCGACGGTCAGTTTGACCTGCTGGGTGCCTTCCTTGACGTCGACGATCTGGGTCGTCAGCAATCGGTCGCCGAGCACGTTGACCGTCAGCTTGCCGGCCGTGCGGGCATTGACCGACACCACCATGGTATCGCCGGAGGCGTATTCCGGCTTGTCGATCGAGGTCTCCAACAAATCAGGCGTATCGGCGCTGCCGTCGGAATACCAGCCGACGTCGAACTGCACCGAGGTGATCGGGCCATCCGCCTCGTTCGATTTGACGTCCAGGCGATAGCGGCCGGGCTCCGGCGCGACCGACACCCGCGCCGCCTTGTCGGCTGTGAGCGTCAGGTCGCCATCGGCAACGCGTTTGGTGGATTTGACCGGCTCGTATTCCCAGGACGAATGCTGCCGATACCACTGATATCGGGACTCCATCTTCAGGAGTTCGTAGCGCAGGCCGTCTCGCGACAGTTGCTTACCGTCCGGGCTGACGAAGACCACGTCGAACTCGGCCTTGTCGCCTTCAGCGACGCTCTTGTCGCCGAACAGCGGCTTGATGCCGATCAGGGCCGCGGTCGGCGCCACGGGGAGCACCAGCTTGCGCTCGACCGCGCGGCCGCCGGTCTCCACCATCCGGATGAAGATCTGCGCCTCCTGCGGCTGGGTCGAGGTCGGCGCCTTCGCCAGCGACACCGGGAAAGTCGCCACACCGTTGGCGTCGGCCTCAGGCAGGTTCTCGATCGGGGTGCGCTCGTTGGAAGCGGTTTCCTCGTCCTCCACGCCGAACTGATAGCCGGGATAGCCGGGCCGCCCGGAGGCTGCGGGGGCGACCAGCATGTCGCCTTCGAGCTGCAGGCCCGACGCCGGCGCACCATAAAGGAACTTGCCAGCGACCTTCAGTTCAACCGGAGTCTCAGCCTTGATCACCTTCTCCTTGGCCGAGACGTCGAATTCGATCCGTTCGGGGATGTAGTCCTCGACCATGAAGGTGGTCTCACCGACGGACGAGCCCTTGGGGTCGGTAAAGGCGCGCACCCGCCAGGTCCCGGTCGGGACCGCCGAATTGAGCGGCACGGCCATGGAGCGGCCGCCCGCACCCTGGTCGGGGAGCTGGGCCCGGCGGAATTCGACGCCGTCCGGCCGCTCGATCACCAGCGTCAGCGGCCCGCCGGCCATGGCGTTGCCCTGCCCGTCGCGCAGCAGCGCGGTCAGGTAGACCGTCTCGTTCGACCGGTAGACGCCGCGCTCGGCATAGACGAAGGCGTCGGCGCCGGGAGGCACCACCCGCCCCGACACGCCGCGGTCAGTGAGATCGAAGGCATTGGCCTTCAGGCTGAGGAAGGCGTAGTCCGCCTTCTCGCTCATCACCGTCAGCAACGCCGGCGACAGCCCGCCCTCGCCGCGCGCAAGCCCCGCCTCGAAAAGGACGTGGCCGGCATCGTCGGTCTTGCGGGTGGCCAGGATCTCGTTGTTGCGCGCCACCAGACGTACTTCGGCCCTCGATACCGCTTCGGTCGAAGCCAGCGAATTGACGAAGACATGGATGCCGTCATTGCCGGAAAACGCTGTTAGCCCCATGTCAGAGACAATGAACCATTGCGTCGCCAGAGTGCCGTCATCGTCGCTGCTGCTGCCCGGGCCCTTGGCGGCGGCCGTCATCACGTAGACGCCGGGTTGCAAATCGCCGAGCGCCTGGTCGACCGGGAAAGCTGTCACGACATCCTGGTTCAGCGTGGAGGCGGTAGCGAGCTCGCCGGACCAGACCTTGACGCCGCGCTCGTTGCCGAGATCGGAGAGCTGATAGCTGGAGAGCGTCTTCTGAAAATCGCTGTCGACCACTGTGCTGATCAGGTTACGGTCGCCGATCCGGAACACATTGACGTTCACCGAAGGCGTATTGACGCTGACCAGCGGAATGCCGCGCTGGCCGGTGCGCGGCAGCACATAGGCGCGGCCGGTGAAACGCACGAACGGCTTGCGGTCGCGGACGTAGACGTTGAACTCGGCCGATTTCGGCAGGCTCTCCTTCACCGTGGACGGCAGGCCGGCGCGCAGGTTGATGTTGTAGCGCTCGCCATGCTTCAGCCCGTCGACGCAGAGCTGCTTGCCCTCGCTCGTCAGCGCCGGCTTGTCGGTGCCGGCCAGCGCCACGAAGGGCGCGAAATCGACCCGCTTGGCGAGGTCTTCGGAGAACTGGAAACAGGCGCGCGGCGAGGCGCCGTCGGAATCCACGGTATAGTCGAGCAGCCGGAAGCCATGCTGGTCCCGCATCTTCTCGTACTGGCCGCGGACCTCGGCGACCTCGCGCATATCGAGCGACAGCCGCAACGCATCGAGCGCCGGACGCCACAGCTTGCGCTCGGACATCGCCCTGCCGAGCACGGCCAGCGCATCGGCCTCCTCGGCCTGGTTGCCGGCGCGCTGATAGGCGATGTAGGCCGCGGTCGAGGCGCGCTCGTAGAGGAAGGTCTGTTCGCTGGAACTGACGGAGCGGATCTGGAAGATGGTCTTGGCGAGCCGCAGCCAGTTGGCGCTGTCTTCCGGCGTAGTTGCTGCGATCTGGCCGAGGATCTGCAGGCCCACCCGGAAGTCGGCGCGCTTGAAGGCGGCGTCGGCGTCGTTGCGCAGCGTCGCGGAGGACTTGGCCACCGCCCCCGCCTCGCTCTTGATCTGGGCCTCCAGCTTGACGGCCGAATCGGCCAGCTCATCGCGCTTGAACGCCTTGTCCGCGGCCCCCGCCGCCGTCAGGCCAAGCGCCAGCGTGGCGCAAATCACTGTGGCGCGAACCAAACCGATCATGATGGGCTCCTTGCCGCGGACAGATGCCGCGAAACGTCGAAAAATGCGCGAAAAGGTGACGGACTGATGGCGGTGGCGAAGGCTTGCGGAAGGGTCGCATGCATGGCTTAGGCAGTCCAAACGGTCGCGGGCCGTCCCATAGCAGACGGTCAGCGGGGAGGCATGTATATTGGGGCAGGCCCGAGGCTACGGCCCGCCGTCTGGCTTTGTCGCACCCTTGAGGAAATCGGTTCGACCGTCTTGGCGGGAAGGCGGATTTTTCATATTGGCAGTGCTAGAAAGGCTCAAGGCGGCGAGGCCGCCCCGACGGTCCCATAGCTCAACTGGATAGAGTAACGGATTTCTACTCCGTGGGTTGCAGGTTCGAATCCTGCTGGGATCGCCACTACCATTTCGCGCTTTTCCGCAATTTCGACTTCATTCTCGTCTCGGTTTAGATTCTCGGCTTATGATGCCGGCCAGCGATTGCTTCCGTCGCCCTGACAAAGGATGCGGACGTCATGCCAAAAAAGGGAATCACCGGCCACGACGAGTGGGTTGTCACGGAAGCGCTGGCGACGGCGCTGGTCGCACTTGAGCAGCTCGAGCCGACCCAGCAGTCGCGCCAGCAGATGGACGACATCCGGAAACTCCTGGCGGCAAATTGTCAGCCTGGGACCATCAACCTGCATCTCGCCCAGGCTAAGTGCCGGCTGAACCCCCATGCCGATCGCGCCATCATCTATCGCGAGTACGGATTTCAGGACTGGGAAGTCTGAACGGCGAGCGTGCTACCTGCTGGAACAAGCTCGGAGCGCTGGTGTTCTGTCGTAGGGAGAGGACCGCGACAATTCTGTGCGGAAGGCTGGGAGGATATTAGGATGAAACTACCGCACGCACCCGCCGCGGCAGCTCTGACGATTTTGGCCGCGACGATCGCCCTGCCCGCGCCCGCCCGCGCTCAGACCTATGATCCCAACTATCCCGTTTGCCTGCAGGTCTACCAAGGCTTCGTGGACTACTATTTCGAGTGCCACTATCGAACGATGGCGCAGTGTCAGGCGTCGGCATCGGGCCGCTCCGCGCAATGCGTCGTTAACCCGTACTATGCCGGGCGCGGCAAGCGCCAGAAGCGGTACCAGTCCTACTGAGAGTCGGCTCGCTTCGACGGGGCGGCGCTCGGCGTGGCTCCCGCCTCGCCGCTCCCGCCCCCTGTTCACCAGCCGTAGCTGCCGAGCGCCAGTGGCCTTCGTTGCGCCTTAGCCGTTCGCGTCGTGTCGGACTGCAGGCAGCGCCGGGCCGCTTCGATCTCGGCATCGCTCGCGCCCTTGCTCCGTGCCCAGTGCTCCGCGGCGGGCGCACTGTATTTCGCCACGTAGTAGCGCACGACCGGACACGAAATTCGACGCAAGACACCGGACTGGTCACTCGCAAATCCGGCGCTTGATGTACCCAGACACAGCGCCAGCACACATATCCAACGTAAGGCCATGTGATTCCCCTCTCTGTGTCAGAGGGCCATGGCTTTCAGCGACGCATCAAGCCCGATTGTGAGTTCCGTCAACGGAACGGTCGGGGCTGTGCTTAAGCCGCAACTATTGCCGTCGTGACGGCGTCGCTCCGCCCGTGAACGCGACTTTCTACGACCGTTAAAATTGATTGTTTACGAAAAAGACCGAACCTGATTGCCGCCCGGGAGGAATACGCTAGCCTCTGCTTGCCAGAACGAGCGTGAACCGTTGGTAGCTCAGATGGAATTCGAACGCCGATCTGTCGCAAGGACGACGATTTCAAAAAGCGCGTTGCTGTTCTTTGACGCTCAGCGCGGTGTATTCACCTGCCGCGTTCAGGATGTCACGAATTCCGGGGCTGGAATTGAACTCCACGACCTCAACCTGCTGCCACTGAATTTCGAATTGACCTTCGATAATTTTCATAACGTTCGCGAATGCCGCGTGATCTGGCGGCAAGGCGACTTCGTCGGTGTTGCGTTTCAAAACTGATCGATCTGCGGCCAGGCCGCCATAGCGCAGGACCGCAGCAGGCAAAACAGGCTTGAAGACAAAAGAGTCTTGAAGACAAAAGTATCTTGGAGACAAAACAGCCTTGGAGGATGGAACTAACAGCGGGGCTCCGCGTCGAATCCATGCTTCGGTTCCACTGGCACGCAAGCTAATGACGGGCGAGCTGCCTTCGCGTATCGTTTGCGCTCGGGTCGTTTGGAGTTTGCGACGGGAGTTCGAACATGTCCTGGGATCGTCCGTTCGCTCAGCCTGTGCCGCTCCCGAAGGGGCCGCCAGCGCAAACCCTGCGAGATGCCGCCGACTACATCAGGACCCTTCCTCAGCCCGAACGCGACCGTCAGGAATGGCGGCTTGCCGTCCAGATGCTTATTGATGCCGCCGAAGATCGTGGACCCGTGCTGTTCGCGCGCATGGGAATTGTCAGGGCCTTTGAGACGAGTATTGAAACGACGCTCAATGCGGAGTCCCAGGATCCCCGCCAGGCAAGCTGAAAGAAAGCAAAGCTGAAGGGAGACCGTGACGCCGGCATCTGAGCCAAGGTCGGCGTCACACAGATGGTGCCGGAGAGCATGAAGACGCTTCAAGCCCGGCAGCTCCAAATCGAACGAGAACTCGCGCTCGCAGGCGAAGTGCAAGGCACCCCGCTGCCGAACGACCGTCGGCCTGCCTAGGCTACATTCCTAATTCGGAAATCATCGATCCGCTTGCCGGACTTCAATTTTGCAAGGAGCCAGCGAGGTGTCTTCCCTCGGCCTGCCCACGTCTCGGACGGCCGATCGGGATTCCGGAATTTCGGAACGACCGTTGGATACGGACGCCGCCCTGTCGATGATTTCGTGCGCTCGGCTTCGACGACGCCCTTGAGTTGCTTCAGGCGATCTTCAAGGAGACGTTTCTCTGCAAGCAGAGTCGTTGCCAGCCTGGCGGCTACTTCTTCGTGGAGTGCCCACAGCTCATCCGTGGACATTGATTTAAAGTCTTTCCGGTTCACGACCGTCCCCAATCATGATTCGATGGTTGTCATCGTTGGTTGCAAAACATGAGTAGAATAAGGCCGATTTAGAACCTCCTTCGGGCAGAAAAGTTCCATCCCCTTTGGCATCGTGACACGACACAACCATAACGGAATCTGCTCGAAGGTGCACCAAGAAGCTGCGCCAAATTTTTTCTCCGCAGGTTGCAACTGTTGATTGATTCAGACGCAGAGCCCGCGATGATTTGAAGCTAACCGCCTCTCGTTGACGGTTCCCTAATCGCGACTGCTTCGCGAGCGGCGGCTCTCTGGCAAGTCATTACAGATTTGCGCCGGAACGGCGGCCTTTCGGCCGGGTGAAGGGCGGTGCCCCGCCCGCAAATCATCAGGAAGCGCCGGCGGCGGCGACCATCTGTGACTTTTGTCCTGCGCGATTAGGGTGCCCATAATAGCCGAGCGCTCGTCTCCCTGGGGTAGGCGATAGGAGCGGCACCCGGCTATTCGGGCCGCGCGGCGGTGCGGCCTGAACAGGAACTCATTTATGATTTAAAGGAACTTTAAAAAGCTATTGAATCATAACGATTTTGTCGGAACGCAAATCGCGCCGCATCAGCACCGGGCTTGCCGCGGAACCGGAACGACGGAAACGGCCATGAATAGCCCTGGCATGAGGAAACGTAACGCTCTCGACACGTTTCCCCCTGTCTTGTGAATGAACGGCCGAGCGCGGGGGCCCCTTGAGTCTGCCACCACCCGAATTCGATCGCGACGAGGCGCTGGTGTGTATGGCGCTGGCGTTCTGCCTGGCCGGTGCATCGACCAGCATCATCTACCGGCTGCTGGGTTAAGGGGGTGCGGACGGATCAGTGAGCCACTGTGCGCATGCCAACGAGCGCGTGGCGCGCTTTTGGTTTTGCGATGTGATGGTGCCGATGAAGCGAGGTAAGCCGCGGCTCAAGTGCTCGCGGTCAGGAGTAGACGAGGCCCGGAGTGCCTAGGAGTCCGGGCCTCGTGGCCTCCAGTGGTAGCGCTCGTCGTGATGAACGAACGCCCTGCCCCCCGCTGCAAGCGACGGCGTTATAGATCGGCGTTACGTGCACAGCCAATCCGTACGAGTACGGTGAGCTGGCGCCCGCGCGGGTCGCGCGTAGTCTCCGGGCCGGCGATCACTGCATTCCGTCCCGTTCCAAAGGCGAGATCTGCGGCGAGCTACGCCAAGCGCCGCCATTCGCCTGCCTCTACCGCTTATCGAACGGAATGTACTGGTGATACTCTTTCGGCACTGAGCTCCGGTAACGCGCAGGCACCGTGCCGCGGTCGATCGAACGGTCGATCTCCTGCTGCCGGGTCATCTTGGCCGGTTTCTTTTTCTTCGGCGCCGCCTTTTCCTTTTCGGCCGCGGCGGCTTCCGGCGCGGCGGGGGGCGACGTTGCCGTTGCGGCAGTGCCGCCAGCCGGCGCGCCTTGCGCCAGCGCGACGGCCGGCAGGAGGAGGAGAGCCGCCGCCGACGCGGCCAGCACAAGACGAGACGGCTTTGGCATGGAAAACTCCAGTTCTGGCCTGCTCCGGTTCCAGCCAGATCCTATTACGTCCGTAACCGTCCGCACACCGGGATTTTGGCGAGGCGGACGGGCATGGACCGGCTATGCTTGACCCGGCTGCAGGTCGTGAAAACGTACGCGAGCCGGCTGCACTGCCAGTCCGGACCAAGCGCGGCACTCAAGACCGGCTCCGGCCTGGACAGGCCGGGCGCAAAGAAACCGATGGCGCAGGCCAGTGAGATGATGGCGGCGGCGAGAACAAGGTTCTTGCGGGTCCACCAATTGTGCGGCATGGCGGTCGCTCCTGTTTCGAAAGCGCGGAGCATAGGATCACTCCACCCGCAGTGCCTGTGAACGGCTTCACATTACACGGATTTGTGCGCGAGCCCGATGGACGCGGAAATGGGTATAACTGGCGCAAATCCGTTGCGCGCGCGCAACGCTTGATCGACACTGCCCGCTCGGGGCGAGCGCGTGTGCGGGGCGTGCGATGGACGAGCAGGAAACGGGCAAACAGGATTCCGGCAAGCAGGAAGCGAGCTACGACTATCATCGCTACAAGCAATTGCTGGCGGAAGCGGTCGACGAGACCAAACGGCTCGAGCTGATCGAGATCATCGTCAGGGAAAAGGCCCGCGACAGGCTGGAGGCGCAGCGGATGGCGGACCGGGTAGCGATGACCGCGATGACGGTCGCACGCGTCCTTGGATCCGGGGGCCGTCGCGATATCTAGAGGAGCGATCACTTCTCCGAAGCGAGCATCACCAGCGAGCCGATCAGCCCGATCAGCGCACAGGCGAGAAGGCCATATTGAAGGATCGCCAGCGCCCGGCCTGGGGCTTCGGTCGCCGTTGCCATCTCGTAGAGCAGCCAAGCTGACGTAATCCCGCTCATCAGGATCAGTTTGGCCATTTGCTGCTCACGCAAGCCTCCCCTGCTCTACCCGCCCCCTTTCGACGCTGGTATTTTGCCCCGGGTTCACTTACCTAGTCCCCATTCCGCGCGCGTGGCGCGTCCAACCCCAAGAGTGAAAGCGACAAGGCCTCTTTTATGAGTGGATTCAAGGAACCTAATTTCGCGGACCGCCAGAAGGCCGCGATGCAGGCGCGGCAGAACATTTTGAACAAGTTTCGCGCCCAGCCGGGACCCGACGATCCCGAGGTGAAGCGCCGCCAGGCCGAGCGCGAGGCCGTCGCGGCCGCCCGCGCCAAGGCGAGAGAGGCCAAGGAGGCCGAAAAGGCCGAGCAGAAACGTCGCGAGGCCGAGGCCGCCGCGGCGGAGGCCGCCAGATTGGCGCGCGAAAAGGAAGAAGAGGCCGCCAGGCAGGCGGCGCTGGAGGCTGAGCAAAAGGCCAAGCGCGACGCGCGTTACGCCGCGCGCAAGACCAAGGGCAAGAAGAAGTAGGCCTGCGATTCGCGGCCGATACTGGCGCGTCCGCTTAACGGTCATTCCGGGGCGATGCAAAGCATCGAACCCGGAATCTCGAGATTCCGGGTCTGGTCCTTCGGACCATCCCGGAATGACGGCGGCTCAGTTCTTCTTCATGCCGTCTTCTTTTTTCATGCCCTCGTGCTTCATGCCTTCCTTCTTCATCATACCGTCCTCTTTCTTCATGCCGTCCTTCATGCCGTCCTTGGACATGGACTCCTTCTTCATGCCGTCGCCCTTGCCCATTTTGTCCTGAGCGAAGGCGGCTGGCGCGAACGCGAGGCTGAGCGAAACAAGCGCGGCAGAAAGGCCGAGGCCGATACGGGTCGTGGTGGTGGTCATGGGATGGTCGTCCTTGGTTTGGGTGGGCTTCTCGAAAGCGACGTCTGCCGCTTCCCCAACGACGATGGCGCGAAGGGGTTTGTTACCGGCCACGCCCCAAAGTTCTGCAATTCTCACGGTTAGTTGAAGCGGGCGATTCAGCTAATATGGGCTGAAGCCGGTCCGGATTGCCGATCCAAGAACCGATTGCAGGGGACAAACCATGCTCACGCGCCGCCATGTCATCGCATCTGCGCTCGCCGCACCCGCCGTGCTTCGTTTCGGCACCGGTACGGCCCATGCGGCCACCACGCTGAAGATTTCGCACCAGTTCCCGGGCGGCACCATCGACAAGGGCGACTTCCGCGACCGGCTGTGCCGCATCTTCGCTGCCGAAGTCGCCAAACGCAGCGGCGGCGAAATCGCCGCCGAAGTCTATCCGAACGCCTCGCTGATCAAGACCAGCGCGCAATTCTCGGCAATGCGCAAGGGCGCACTCGATATCAGCCTCTACCCGATGCCGTATGCCGGCGGCGAACTGCCGGAGACCAATATCGGCCTGATGCCGGGCCTGGTCGCAACCTACGACCAGGGCCTGCGCTGGAAGAAGGCGCCGGTCGGCAAGGCGCTGACCGACTTCCTCGCCGACAACGGCGTTATCCTTCTCACATGGGTCTGGCAGGCCGGCGGCGTCGCCAGCCGCTCCCGACCGATCGTCGCGCCTGACGACGCCAAGGGGTTGAAAGTGCGCGGCGGCTCGCGTGAAATGGATGTGGTGCTGAAGACCGCGGGTGCGTCGATCCTGTCGATGCCATCGAACGAAATCTACGCCGCGATGCAGAGCGGCGCCTGCGATGCCGGTATCACCTCCTCCACCAGCCTGATCTCGTTCCGCCTCGCGGAGGTCGCCAAATCGCTGACCTCGGGCGCCGGCGCCTCCTATTGGTTCATGCTGGAGCCATTGATGATGTCGAAGGCAATCTTCGACAAGCTACCCAAAACGCAGCAGGACATCATCCTGACGGTCGGCAGCGAACTGGAAGCGTTCGGCCGCAAGGGCGCGCAGGATGACGATATCGAGGTCGCCAAGGTCTATGAGAAGGCCGGCGCCAAGGTCAGCACGCTCGATGTCGCGACCGTCAGCAAATGGCGCGACATCGCGCGCGATACCGCCTGGAAGGACTACAGCGCCAAGTCGGCAATGTCGGCCAAGCTGCTGAGGCTCGCCAGCGACGTCCCCGCATGATGCATGGTCCGCTTCCGGATCAACGCCCCGCGCGAGCTGCGATCGAGCCGCCGGCCACCACCTGCAACAGGTCCGTACGCACCGCCTCGATATGCTGTTCCAGAAACCGGCAGGCCTGGTCGATCTCTTTTGCCCGGCACAGCTCGATCAGGTGCGCGTGCTCCTTTTCGGCCGTGCCCATCGCCTTGGTATTGGAGAGCTGCAGACGCGTGTAGCGGTCGCTGGTCTGCAAGAGCGCCACGACGATCGCCTTGGTACGTGGCTGCCTGGCGTGAACGTATAGTGCCATATGGAAGTCAGCGTTGAGCTGCCCCCATTCGCTGACGTTGCGCGCCTTGATCGCTTTCTCGAAGCGCTTCTGGATGTCGTCCAGCGCGGCAAAGTCTTGTTCCGCAAAGTGCGGCGCCGACTGCGCCAGGAGCCGCGGCTCCATGATTCCGCGAAGATCGAACACGTCGTTGATTTCGTCCAGCGATAGCTCTGAGACGATCGCGCCTTTTTGCGGGACGATACGCACCAGCCCCTCCGCCTCGAGCTGAAACAGCGCTTCGCGCACGGGAATGCGGCTGACGCCGTATGCCTCGCCCAACGCATCCTGCCGCAGTTGTGAGCCGGCCGGATAAGTCCCGTCGAGAATGGATTGCCTGAGCTGATCGACGATCGCAGCCGACAGCGTCCGGTGCTTCAGAGGGACTTTCATTTGATCTTCCGTCGTCATCGCCGGCCTTTCCGATCGAGGCGGCCCTGTTTCGCACGTTGAAATGGTCCGCGGCAGCGAAAGCCGAGGCGGCCCATAATCTCCATTTGACAAGATTGTATAAATTATACAATTTCGAATGGCACGAGAAATCTTGACGGGCAGCGGGGCTCTTTATGATCGAGCAGGCAATTGCGGACATGCCAGCGTTCAGCGCCCGGGGAATCGTCGTCAGGGCTTCGAGTCTTCTGCTCGCTTTCGAGCGCATCGCCTTGATGGGGCTGATGTATCTGCTGACGGCTCTGATCCTGGTGAACGTCGTCACCCGCTATTCGCACTTCCCGATCTACTGGATCGATGAATCGGCGGTCTATTGCGTGGTCTGGCTGACCTTCATCGGCGCCTCCGCCATGACGCGGCTCAGGCTCGACTTCGCCGTCACCATGATGACCGAGCGCCTCTCGGCGCGGCATCAGAAGCTCGCGAAGATCATCGCGACGGGCATGGTCGTCGTGTTCGGTGTGGCGCTGATCATCACCTGCTTCCTCTGGATGGATCCGATCGGGCTTGCCCGCGCCGGCTTCGACGCACGCAAGCTTGCCGCCGAGACATTCAACTTCCTCTACACCGAGCGCACCCAAACGCTGAACTGGCCGACCTGGGTGCTCTATTTGACGCTGCCGATCTTCGCGGTCTCCATGACCATTCATGGCTTGGCAAACCTGCTCGAAGATCTCGAACTGGTGCCACGGATGCCGCCAAAGGGCTTTCAACTCTCCGAACTCGACGGGGTCAACTAGTGATCACGTCAGCCGCCTTCATCGCGATCATGCTGGTCGGGGTACCGATCGGCCTTTGTCTTTGCCTGGCCGGGTTCGTCTTCATCATCGCATCAGGCAATCCGGTTCTGTTTCAATCCTACCCGCTGCAGCTCTTCGGCGGGGTCGACAGCTACGGCCTGATCGCCATCCCGCTCTTCATCCTGATCGGCGAAATCATGAATGGCGGCGGCATTACGCGGCGCATCGTCGACATGGCGATGGCCTTTGTCGGCTCGCTGAAGGGCGGGCTGGCTTACGTCAATATCCTCGCCAACATGTTCATCGCCTCCATCCTCGGCTCCGCGACCGCGCAGGTCGCCATCATGGCGCAGATCATGGTGCCGGAGATGGAAAAGAAGGGCTACGACAAGACCTTCGCGGCAGGACTCACGGCCTATGGCGGCATGCTCGGGCCGATCATTCCGCCGTCCGTGATGTTCGTTGTCTACAGCGTCTTGGCGCAGATTTCTGTCAGCGACATGCTGATTGCCGGCATCGTGCCGGGCGTCATCCTCACAGCGATGTTCTTCATCGTCGTCGCGCTGATGGGTTTCGTCTACAATTATCCCCGAGGGGAATATCAATCACCACGGCAGCGGGCGGCGACAATCCTGCGCACGTCACCAACCCTGCTTATTCCGATCGTCATCGTCGGCAGCATACTCGGCGGATTGGCAAACGCGACAGAGTCCGCAGCCGTTGGCGCTGTCGCCGCTGCGCTGATCGGAAAATTCTGGACCAAGGAGTTCAGGTTTTCACAGCTGCCGCAGATGATGCTGCGCGCAGGCATCTACTCGGCCATCGTGCTGTTCCTGGTCGCCGCCGCGGCGGTGTTCTCCTGGGTCCTGGTGTTCGGCAAGGTGCCGCAGGAGACCGCGGCATGGATACAGTCGGTCGCCAAGGATCCAGTCAGTTTCATGCTGATCTGCAACGTGATCCTGCTGGTGATCGGTACTGTCATCGACGGCGTTCCCGGCCTAATCATGACGGTTCCGATCCTGCTGCCGGTCGCGACCGAAATCTATCATATCGATCCGCGCCACTTCGGCGTGGTCGTGGTGATCAATCTGGTGCTCGGGTTGCTGTCGCCTCCGGTCGGTCTTTGTTTCTTCGTGGCGGCAGCCGTCACCGGCGCCAAGCCCGGCAAGATGTTCATGGTGACGCTGCCGTTCTTCGGCATCTCCTGCATCCTGCTGGTGCTGCTCTCGCTCTATCCCTCCCTCTCCCTCGTCCTCATCAAGTAGGTCCAACCCCTTAAGGAGCATTGTCATGTCGCTTTCACGTCGCCGCTTCCTTGCCGCCAGCGCGGCCGTGCCGCTGTTCGCGCCGTCGCTGGCACTGGCGCAAGCCAAGGAGCTTCGCCTCGGCTTGATCACGCCCAATGGTCATTCCTGGAACAAGGCGGCGCTAAAACTCGGCGACGATCTCAAGGCTGCCACCAACGGCCGCCTGACCATGACGGTCTTTCACTCCGGCCAACTCGGCAACGAGCCGGCGATGATGCAGCAATTGCAGTCCGGCGCGCTCGACATGGGCTTCATCCAGGCCGCCGAGCTCGGCTCGCGCGTGCCACATATCGCAGCAATCAACGCGCCCTACATCGTGCGCTCGACGCCGTCGGTCGCCAAATTCGTTCGCCATCCGGCGGCGATCAAGCTGTTCGAGGTGCTGCCCAAGGAGACCGGAACGATCGGACTGGGCTGGGGTATCACCGGCATGCGCGCCATCTTCTCGGCGAAAGACCTGACTGGTCTCGCCGACATCAAGGGCATGAAACTGCGCATCAACCCGACGCCGGTCTATCGCGATTTCTATTCCTCGCTCGGCGCGGCGCCGACGCCGATCCCGACGCCGCAGGTGTTCGACGCCATGGCGAACGGCCAGGTCGACGGCCTCGAGGCGGACCTGGAGTTCTCCTGGAACCAGCGCTTCGACAAAGTGTCAAAAGTCATCCTGCAGATGAATGCCGTCTTCATGCCGATGGCAGCGATCGTCTCCGGCCGCGTCTGGCAGTCGCTGCCGGCGGCCGACCGCGAGCTGATCACCAAGACGGTCAAATCGACGCTCGATGCGCAGATCGATGAATTGGCCGACAATGAGCCGAAGCTGATCGAGAACTTCAAGAACGCGCCGATCCCGATCCGTCAGGTCCCGGCCGGGGATACCGAAGCGGTTATTGCCGAATTCGACAAGATCTGGCTGCCCAAGGCCCCGGTGCTTGCCGAACTGCGGAAAGTCGGCGCGACGCTCTGATCCCAACCATCGTTTTCAAGCCAAAGCCCGGCGGATTCATCAGTCCGCCGGAACAATTCCAATGGAGCTAAACAAATGAGCCCACGTATTTCCTGGGAAGGCGTCTTCCCGGCCGTCACCACGCAATTCAATGACGACCTGTCGCTCAACATCGATGCGACCGCGAAGGTCATGGACGGCCTGATCCGCGACGGCGTTTCCGGACTGATCGTCTGCGGATCCGTTGGCGAGAACACCTCGCTGGAGCGCAAGGAGAAGGTCGCGATCATGGAAGCCGCGAAATCCGTTGCGGCGGGTCGCGTACCCGTGCTGTGCGGCATTGCCGAGTTCACGACCGCCTTTGCCGTCGAAACCGCCAAGGAAGCGGCGCGCGTCGGCATCGATGGCGTGATGGTGATGCCGGCGCTGGTCTATTCCTCCAAGCCGCATGAGACGGCCGCACATTTCCGCGCGGTCGCCACGGCGACCGACCTGCCGGTGATGCTCTACAATAACCCGCCGATCTACAAGAACGACGTCACGCCGGACATTCTGACCTCGCTCGCCGACGTCGAGACCGTCGTCTGCTTCAAGGACTCTTCCGGCGACACACGGCGCTTCATCGACACCCGCAACATGGTTGGCGACCGCTTCGTGCTGTTTGCCGGCCTCGACGACGTCATCGTCGAGAGCGTCGCCATGGGCGCAGTCGGCTGGGTCTCCGGCATGTCGAACGCCTTCCCGCGCGAGGGCGAGACCTTGTTCCGCCTCGCCAAGGCGGGACGTTATGCCGAAGCCATGCCGCTCTACGAATGGTTCATGCCGCTCTTGCACCTCGATGCCCGTCCGGATCTTGTCCAGTGCATCAAGCTCTGCGAGCACATCATAGGCCGCGGCACCGCGCTGACCCGTCCGCCGCGGCTTGCGCTGCTGCCGCACGAGAAGGCCGAGGTCGAGGCCATGATGGCGAAGGCGCTGAAGAACCGGCCAGTGCTGCCGAATGTCGGGCTGAAGGCCGCGTAAGCGGCCTACTTGGCGGCGTCACAGGCCCTCATGGTGAGGAGCGCGAAGCGCGTCTCGAACCATGAGGCCCCCTCTGTGGCCTACATCCTTCGAGACGCCCGCTCTGCGGGCTCCTCAGGATGAGGAGTTTGAGCGGCTATGACGCAGTAGGACTATTTGGCGGCCCGCTTCGCGTTCAACGCCGCCGCGACGCGGCTGACCGGCGGGCGGCCGATCAGCCCACTGACGACATTGGTGGCCGCCACCAGCTTTGCCATGTCGACGCCGGTCGCAATGCCCATGCCTTCGAGCATGTAGACCACGTCCTCCGTCGCGACATTTCCCGTCGCGCCGGGGGCGTAGGGGCAGCCGCCGAGACCGCCGGCGGCGGAATCGATCACGCGGCAGCCCTCCTCCATCCCGGCATAGAGATTGGCGAGCGCCTGGCCGTAGGTATCGTGGAAATGCATCGCCAGATTGGCCATCGGCACATGGCCGGCGACCGCGCGCAAAAGCTGCCGCGCTTTCAGCGGCGTGCCGACGCCGATGGTGTCGCCGAGCGAGATTTCATAGCAGCCGAGGTCCCACAGCACTTTTGCGACATCGACCACCGCCTGCGGCTTGATTTCGCCCTCATAGGGACAGCCGAGAACGGTGGAAATATAGCCGCGCACCCTGACGCCATCGGCCCTGGCGCGGGCGAGCACCGGCTTGAAGCGTTCGATCGATTCCGCGATCGAACAATTGATGTTGGCGCGGGAAAAGCTTTCCGACGCCGCAGCGAATACCGCGATCAGTTTGGCGCCGGCGGCCTGAGAAGCCTCGTAGCCCTTCTCGTTCGGCACCAATACCGGCAGTTCGCAATTCGTATGATGGCTGACGCCGCGCAACACCTCGGCCGATCCGACCATCTGCGGGATCGCCTTGGGCGACACGAACGCGCCAACCTCCACCGCCTTGAGCCCCGCGCCGATCAATGCCTCAATGAACGCAATCCGGTCGGCGACGCTGATCGGGGTTTTTTCGTTCTGCAACCCATCGCGCGGGCCGACTTCGACAATGTGAACGCTGTCGCTCATGACGCTACCGTCGGTTCGATTTCGGCAAGTTCGACGCCTTCGCCGACGATATCGCCGACCTTGCACCTGATTTTCGTCAACACGCCCGCAAACGGCGCGCGCAGGGTCTGCTCCATCTTCATGACTTCCAGCGTCAGGATCGCCGCGCCCTTCTCCAGCGTCGCGCCTTCCTCGGCCAGCAACGCCACCACGGTCCCCGGCAGCGGCGCCACGATCTTGTCCTCGCCGACCAGTTCCTCCGTCTCGCCGCCGAACGGATCAACCCAATGCAGGTCGAAGCGGCCGTTCCGGGTGCGGAGATAAAGCTCGTGGCCTTCGATCACGGCCGTGACGCGCGATTTCATGCCCTCGATCGTCAGATCGAAACTGCCTTCTTCCGCGGGCGACGTCGCGAAAACGAACTCGTGCTTGCCGATGGTCAGTTTCGACGGACCATTGCCGTAGTGCAGCGTTACCTTGTGTTCGGCGCCCTGCCCCTGACGTAACGAGAACACCCGCTTCCGCTGCCCGACCGGCATCCAGCCAAACGTCTGCCAGGGCGAATGCGCTTCCTTGCGCGCAGCCTTCTGCTCATCGACAACGATTGCCGCTACCGCAGCGCAAAGTTCGAGATCCCCTGCCGTCCCCGAGGATTCCGTCAGCTTCTTCAGTTCGCGCTCGATGAAGCCGGTGTCGATGGTATTGGCGCGCACCTGCGGGTGCGTCACCAGCGCGGACAGGAACGGAATGTTGGTGACAATGCCGCGGACGTCGGTCTCTTCCAGCCCACGATTCAGCCGCTCGATCGCTGCCTGACGGGTCGGCGCCCATGCAATGACCTTGGCGAGCATGGCATCGTAATATGGCGACACCGCATCGCCGCTGCGATAGCCTGCATCGATCCGCAGGCCGTCGACCGCCTCAGGCGTGCGCCAGGTCCTGATCCGGCCGACTGATGGCATAAAATTCTTCTGCGGATTTTCGGCGTAAACCCGCGCCTCGATGGCGTGTCCGTTCAGCTTGATCTCGTTCTGCGCCAACGGCAGCTTTTCGCCGAACGCCACCCGCAACTGCCATTCGACGAGATCGACGCCGGCGATGAGCTCGGTCACGGGATGCTCGACCTGCAGGCGGGTGTTCATTTCGATGAAGAACACCTCCTTGCCGTCGGAGACGAATTCGATGGTGCCGGCGCCGACATAGTTGACGGCGGCAGCCGCCTTGCGCGCAGCCGCGCAGACTGTTTCGCGTTGATTGGCGTCCAGCGTCGGCGACGGCGCCTCCTCGATCACCTTCTGGTGCCGCCGCTGCAGCGTGCATTCGCGTTCCCAGAGCGAGAGCAGATTGCCGTGGCTGTCGCCGATGATCTGCACCTCGATATGCCTTGGGTTTTGCACGAATTTCTCGATCAGCATGCGATCGTCGCCGAACGCAGCCTTCGCTTCGCGCTTGGCGCTGACGATCGCCGCCGCAAGCTCGCCGGCCGAATTGACCACGCGCATGCCCCGCCCGCCGCCGCCGGCGGAAGCCTTGACCAGCACGGGGAAGCCGATCTTCTCGGCGGCCTTCGCAAGCGTCGCCTCGTCCTGGGCCTCGCCGTGATAGCCGGGCACCAATGGCACGCCAGCCTTTTCCATCAGCGCTTTCGAGCCGGACTTCGAACCCATCGCCGTCATCATCTCGGCCGTGGGGCCCACGAACACCAGCCCGGCATTCAGGCAGGCTTGCGCGAATTCGGCATTTTCAGACAGAAAGCCGTAGCCGGGATGCACCGCCTCGGCGCCGGTCTGGCGCGCCGCTTCGATCACGCGCTCGACGTTGAGATAGCTGTCGCGCGCCCGCGCCGGCCCGAGCAGCACGGCCTCGTCGGCCATGGCGACATGCATGGCGTCGCGGTCAGCCTCGGAGTAGACCGCGACGGTGCGCAGGCCCATGGCGCGGGCGGAGCGGATCACACGGCAAGCAATCTCGCCGCGGTTGGCGATCAGGAGGGTGCGAAAACGCCGGTAAAGTTTCGAGCGGTCCATCATCACATCCTGAACAGGCCAAACTTCGTGGGTTCAATCGGCGCGTTGGCCGCGGCGGACAACCCAAGGCCCAACACCAGGCGGGTGTCGGCGGGATCGATCACGCCATCATCCCACAGCCGCGCGGTGGCGTAATAGGGATTGCCCTGGCTTTCATACTGCGCGCGGATGGGCGCGCGGAACTTGTCCTCTTCCTCGGCCGACCAGCTTTCGCCCTTCGCCTCGATATTGTCGCGGCGGACCTGGCTCAACACCATGGATGCCTGCTCGCCGCCCATGACAGAGATGCGAGCATTCGGCCACATCCAGAGGAAGCGCGGAGAGTAGGCGCGGCCAGACATGCCGTAATTGCCGGCGCCATAGGAGCCGCCGATCACCACGGTGAATTTCGGCACGCCGGCGGTCGCCACCGCTGTCACCAGCTTGGCGCCGTCGCGCGCGATGCCGCCGGCCTCATATTTCTTGCCGACCATGAAGCCGGTGATGTTCTGCAGGAACACCAGCGGGATGTTGCGCTGGCAGCACAGCTCGATGAAGTGCGCGCCCTTCAGCGAGCTCTCGCTGAACAGAATGCCATTGTTGGCGATGATGCCGACCGGATAGCCCCAGATATGGGCGAAGCCGCAAATCAGCGTCGCGCCGTAGAGCTTCTTGAACTCGTCGAACTCCGAGCCGTCGACGATCCGCGCGATGATGTCGTGGACGTCGAACGGCTTTCTGCCGTCTGCGGGGACGACGCCGTAGATTTCCTCGGCGGGAAACAGCGGCTCCCGCGGCTCGCGCATGTTCAGCACCGCGCGCGCCGGCGGCTTCAGCGTGGCGACAATGCGCCGGGCGATTCCGATCGCATGTGCATCGTTCTGCGCATAGTGATCGGTGACCCCGGAATGGCGGGAATGCACGTCGGCGCCGCCGAGCTCTTCGGCGGATACCACCTCGCCGGTCGCGGCCTTCACCAGCGGCGGGCCGCCGAGAAAGATGGTACCCTGATTGCGCACGATGATGCTCTCGTCCGACATCGCCGGCACATAGGCGCCGCCCGCGGTGCACGAGCCCATTACGATGGCGATCTGCGGAATGCCCTGCGAGGACATCTGCGCCTGGTTGTAGAAGATGCGGCCAAAATGCCGCTCGTCCGGAAAGATCTCGTCCTGCATCGGCAGGAAGGCGCCGCCGGAATCGACCATGTAGACGCAGGGCAGATTGTTCTGGCGCGCGATATCCTGCGCGCGCAGATGCTTCTTCACCGTCATCGGATAATAGGTACCGCCCTTGATGGTGGCGTCGTTGGCGACGATCACGCATTCGCGGCCCGAAATGCGCCCCACCCCGGTAATGACGCTCGCAGAATGAACGTCGCCACCATAGAGCCCGTGGGCCGCCAGCGGCGATAGTTCGAGAAACGCCGTGCCGGGATCGACCAGCAGGTCGACGCGCTCGCGCGCCAGCATCTTGCCCCGCGATGTATGCCGCTTGCGCGACACCTCGCCGCCGCCGCCGGCGACCACTTTGAGCTTCTCGCGCAGTTCGGCCACGAGACCCCGCATCACGTCGGCATTGCGGGCAAACTCGGAGGACGTAGGATCGATGGTGGAATGAAGCGGCATGATCGGCGTTTTCTTTGGATGCGAGGGAGCCGTTGGAATGGCTTCAGGACGGCCGGAACGTAACGTTCGAGGACGATATGACAGCCTGTATCATCTTTGCCTCGATGTGAAGTTCAAGCCGTCTTTTCAAACAGCTCCCGCCCGATCAGCATGCGGCGGATTTCGCTGGTGCCGGCGCCGATCTCGTAGAGTTTGGCGTCGCGCAACAGCCGCCCCGTGGGATAGTCGTTGATGTAGCCGTTGCCGCCGAGGAGCTGGATGGCGTCGAGCGCGCATTGCGTCGCCTTCTCCGCGGCGTAGAGGATCGCGCCGGCGGCGTCCTCCCGCGTAGTCTCGCCGCGGTCGCAGGCCTTGGCCACCGCATAGACATAGGCGCGCGAGGCGTTCATCGTGGTGTACATGTCGGCGATCTTGCCCTGCACGAGTTGGAAGCTGCCGATCGGCTCGCCGAACTGCTTGCGCTCGTGCACGTAGGGCAGCACCACGTCCATGCAGGCCTGCATGATGCCGATGGGACCTGCCGCCAGCACCGCGCGCTCATAGTCGAGGCCGCTCATCAACACGTTGACGCCGCGGCCGACCTCGCTCAGCACGTTCTCCTCGGGGACTTCGCAATCCTCAAACAGCAGTTCGCAGGTGTCGGAGCCGCGCATGCCGAGCTTGTCGAGTTTCTGCGCGGTGGAAAATCCCTTCATGCCCTTTTCGATGAGGAAGGCGGTGATGCCGCGCGGGCCGGCGCTGGCGTCGGTCTTGGCGTAGACCACCAGCGTGTCCGCCTCGGGGCCGTTGGTGATCCACATCTTGTTGCCGTTCAGCACAAAGCGGTCGCCCTTTTTCTCGGCGCGGGTCTTCATCGAGACCACGTCGGAACCTGCGCCGGGCTCCGACATCGCCAGCGAGCCGACATGCTCGCCCGAGATCAGCTTCGGCAGATATTTCCGCTTCTGTGCATCACTGCCGTTGCGGCGGATCTGGTTGACGCAGAGGTTGGAATGCGCGCCGTAGGACAGGCCGACGGAGGCCGACGCCCGCGAGATTTCTTCCACTGCGATGCAGTGCTCGAGATAACCGAGGCCGGCGCCGCCATATTCCTCCTCGACGGTGATGCCGTGCAGGCCGAGCGCGCCGATCCTGGGCCAGAGGTCGCGCGGGAACTGATTGCTGCGGTCGATTTCGGCGGCGCGTGGGGCGATTTCGTTCTGCGAAAACGCATGCACGGTTTCGCGAATTGCGTCCGCGGTCTCGCCTAGGTCGAAGTTGAGAAGCAGCGCCCTGTTTGAGGCCATCGTTCCACCCTTGCATTTCTTCGAATTAAACGATCATACGTTTTTTTACTATCCTCGCAAGTGGGACCTATTCAGGCTCAAATGGACGCTGCAGACTATTGAAATTACTATATTTTCGTGCCAGAATTATACGACCGCTTGCTCGTTTCCCGAGGCGGCGAACGCCCTCCACTCTCAGAGGCCCAATGGCGCGGACGATCGGCTCACATGGCCCCAAGACGATGGAGGCGATCCGCAAGGCCGGGCTGCGCCTGATCTTCGAGCACGGCTACGCGGCGATGAGCCTGCGCCAGCTTGCGGCCGAAGTCGGGATCCAGTCGGGCTCGCTCTATAACCACATCTCGACCAAGCAGGAATTGCTGTTCGTCCTGATACGGGACCACATCAACGAGCTGCTGCGCCAGCTCGATCGAGCTCTGCTCGGGAAACTGGAGCCGGCCGACAAGCTTCGTGCCTTCGTCGCCTTTCACGTCAGTTACCACATGACCAAGAAGCGCGAGGTCTTCATCGCCAATTCCGAGCTGCGAAGCCTGGAGCCGAAGAACTACGAGGAGATCGTGGCGCTGCGCGGCGCCTATGAGCGGCGGCTCGCGGAAATTCTCACCGAGGGTGTCACGGAAGGCGAGTTCGAGGTCGTTGACATCCAGGTGGCGACGTTTGCGATCCTGTCGCTCCTGACCGGCCTCACTGCCTGGTACCGGCCCGGCGGGCGGCTCACCAAGGAGGCGATCGTCGCCGCCCATGAGAAGCTCGTGCTATCGGGCGTCGCTCCTGGCGCGACGCCTGAGCGGGCGCAAACCAAGTGCGCGCCCTCCCCTGATGTCACGGCTCGCGGCAGGCCGGAGGGCGGATGAGGCGCCGATGACGGAACGTCAACCCCTCGACGAATTCGACCTGAAAATCCTGTCCGAGTTGCAGAAGGACGGACGTATCCGCAACAACGAGCTGGCAGACAGAGTCGGCCTCTCGGAGCCTCCGTGCCGGCGGCGCGTTCGATCCTTGCGCGAGCGCGGCTATGTCAGTGCCATCAAAGCCACGCTCGACGAAAAGCTCCTTGGTTACGAGGTTATTTCCTACGTATTGATTCAGTTGCAGAGCCAGGCTCAGGCGACGTTGCAGGCGTTCGAAAGATCGATCGCGGCAATACCGCTGGTCCAGCAGAGCTGGCGCATTTCGGGCGACGCCGATTATCTGCTCAAATGCGTGGCGCGAAACGTCGAGGGCATGCACCAGCAGCTTCTGCAATTTTCAGCGATGCCCGAGGTCCGCAACATCAGAACCTTCCCGGTGCTTGGCGTCGCCAAGGATGCGCCGTTGCCCATATTCCCAAATCCGGCGGCATCTGACCCGGGGCAGTAGGCCCCACGTCTACCGCGCCGATCGGGCGCTTAGCTCTACTGCGTCATAAGCCCCTCATGGTGAGGAGCGCGAAGCGCGTCTCGAACCATGAGGCCCCGTCTGTGGCCCTACATCCTTCGAGACGCCCGCTCTGCGGGCTCCTCAGGATGAGGGGTTTGGAGCGGCTGTGACGGAGATTAGTGGGTCCAGGGCTCGCCGCGCCTGAAGGCGAAATTGTCGGCGTAAGCGGCCGGCCGGCGCACCGAATCCTTGGGCTCGATCACCTGGTAGGCGATGCCCTTGCGCTCGCAATAGGCGATCGCGTCTTCCTTGGTGTCGAAGCGCAAGGTGAGCTGCTGCTTCATGTCGGAGGACGAGGTCCAGCCCATCAGCGGCTCGATCGCCCGCGGCTGCTCGGGCTCGTAATCGAGCTGCCATTCCTGGGTCTGGGCCCTTCCCGATTGCATCGCGTTCTTGGCAGGCTTGAAAATGCGGGCGGTCATTGGATGGTCGGGTCCTCAAGCGATATGCGACATGGAAGCGTTTGGTGGAAACGGCCGGGATAGTATAGAGACACCTTTCAGGAATTTGATCGGTGATTCCGGAAACCCGGATGTACCATTTCCGTGCCGGTATAGTCATTATGCCGTACTGTGACAATCCAGGGCTATCCGGCGCCCGGGACCCGGTCTTGCGGCGCGATCTTCCCGAAAGCATCACGAAGCGGCACCCATGAAAATCAACGCTACCCTGCCAGAAAAAGGACGCGACCTCCGGCTCGACCTGTTTCGCGGAGTCGCGAACTGGGCGATCTATCTGGACCATATTCCCGACAATGTCGTGAACTGGATCACCACCCGCAATTACGGTTTCAGCGACGCCGCCGACCTGTTCGTCTTCATTTCCGGCTATACCGCCTCATTCGTCTATGCCCGGATGATGCTCGAGCGCGGCTTCATCGTCGGCGCCACCCGGCTGACCAAGCGCGTCTGGCAGCTTTATGTCGCCCATATCATCCTGTTCGTGATCTATATCGCCTCGATCAGCTATCTGGCGCTGCGCTTTGGCGACTCCGAACTGGTCAACGAATTCAACGTCGCCGTCCTGGTCGACAATGCGACCGAAACGCTGCGGCAGGGCTTGTTCCTGAAGTTCAAGCCGCTCAATCTCGACGTGCTGCCGCTCTACATCGTGCTGATGGGCCTGTTCCCGCCGGTGCTGTGGATCATGCTGCGCCAGCCCAACTGGACCATGCTGGCCGCGATCGTACTGTGGCTGGTGTCGCGGCAGACCGGCTGGAACCTGCCCGCCTATCCGATCGGCACCTGGTACTTCAACCCGTTCGCCTGGCAGGTGCTGTTCGTGTTTGGCGCATGGTGCGCGCTCGGCGGCGCCCGGAAGAACATGCACATCATCAACGCGCCGATCACGCTGTATCTATGCATCGCCTACCTGATCCTGGCGCTGATCATGACCATGGCCGGCCGGTTTCCGACGTTCGGCGAGCTGTTCCCGCAGTGGCTCTATTCGATGTTCAACCCGAACGACAAGACCAACCTTGCGCCCTACCGCTTCCTGCACTTCGTGGCGATCGTGATCCTGGTGATCCGTTTCGTGCCGAAGGAATGGCCGGGGCTGGAGTGGAAGATCTTCGATCCGCTGGTGGTCTGCGGCCAGCAGTCGCTCGCCGTGTTCTGCGTCGGCGTGTTCCTGTCGTTCGTCGGGCATTTCGAACTGTCGATGAGCACAGGCTCGCTGTTCGCGCAGATCTTCGTCAGCCTGACCGGCATCGCGATCATGACCATCGTGGCCTATTACATTTCCTGGTCGAAGCGGCAGGACAAGCCGCTCAAGCCGGCAGCGCCGAAAGCCGCCTGAGCGGCTTCCGGCTGAATCGCGGCAGCCGGTTCAGGCCGGTTGCGCGGTCGACGCCACCAGCGTCCGCACGTCGGCGTAGATGTTGACCAGCGGCGCGACCACCTTGTGCATCGCGTTCTTCGATACGATGGTGTCGTGCATGACCAGATGATCGACGCCCGTGGTCAGGAAGCAGTTCACGGCATCCTGCGGCGTTTCCACGATGGGCTCGCCCTTGATGTTGAATGAGGTGTTGATCAGCACGGGAACGCCAGTCAAGGCCTCGAATTCCTTCAGCAGGCCGTAGAGCATCGGATTGGTTTCTTCGCGCACGGTCTGGACGCGTGCCGTGCCGTCGACATGCACGATCGCGGGAATCTTGTCGCGCCATTCAGGGCGAACCGGCTTGGCGATCAGCATGAAGGGCGAGTCTTCCTCGCCTTCAAAAATTTCCTTCATGCGCTCGGCCAGTACGATCGGCGCGAACGGCCGGAACGCCTGCCGGTGCTTCACGCGGCTGTTGAGGATGTCCTTCATCTCACCCTTGCGTGGATCGGCCAGCAGGCTGCGGTTGCCGAGCGCGCGCGGCCCGAATTCCGAGCGGTCCTGAAACCAGCCGATCACCTTCTGGTCGGCGAGCAGTTTGGCGGTGTCGCGGCAGACATTGTCGCTCCTGACGGCGTCGACCTGGATCCGCACCAGAAACTTCTGCAACTCCTTGGCGGCATCCTGATCGCTGTAGCGCCTGCCGACATAGGCGTGATCCATCACGAAGGCGCGGCGTTGCCTCAGAATTTCGAGCCAGCCGTAGTAGGCGCAGCCGATTGCAATGCCGTCATCGCCGGCCGCCGGCTGGACCCAGACGTTCTCGAAGCCGGCTTCGCGGGCGACGCGCCCGTTCGCCACGCAATTCAGTGCAACGCCGCCGGCCATACAGAGGTTCTTCGCGCCGGTGGTTTCGCGCAACCATCGGGCGCGGGCCAGCAGCACGTTCTCGGTGTCGTCCTGCGTGCGCCAGGCCAGGTCCTCCCAGTGCCGCATCGCGGGGTGTTTTTCCCAGTTGCTGCCGGGTTCGAACACGTAAGGCTGCTTGAAGTCGGCGGTCCAGTGCGGCACGTGCAGCTTGCCGTCGTGCAGTTCGAGCAGATGCTTGACCTGGTCGCGGCGGCCATAGGGCGCCAGTCCCATCAGCTCGCCGCACTTATTCCAGTCGCCGAAGATGTAGGTTGAGGCGCGGCTGTAGAGCGCGCCGAGCCCGGGCATGGTGTAGAATTCGTCGCTGAGGAAGCCGCGGTCCGGCTCCATCCAGACCTTCTTCAGGCACTCGAGCGTCGTTCCGTCGAACTTGTAGTAACTCTCGGACTCGCGCGCCAGCGGCGTCGCCGTGTCGCTGGCGGGAAACGATTCCATGACATCGGAGCGATAGCTGCCGACGCCATCGACGATCATCACGACGCCATCCTCGAACGGCGACACCGCGAACGCGCTGTAGGCGTGCGCGAGGTGATGGGAGATCGTCACCACCTTGTCCGAATGTTTCAGATACAGCGGATGCTTGGCTGCCTCGTCGCGCTCGAACTCCGGCAGGAAGCCCGGCGCGTCGAAATAGACCAGCCGCTCTTCCATTTCCGGGACCGGCAGGATGTAGCAATTGCGCACCACCAGATCGACGTCGTCGAGCGTAATGCCCTCGGCTTCGAGGCAATAATCGATCACTTCCTTGTAGAAGCCCGAGGCGTGCTTGGTCCGCGTGATCCGCTCCTTGGCGATCGCAAACGCAATGGCGCCGTCGCGCAACAGGCAGGCGCTGACATCATGGTCATAGGTGTTCAGACCAAGGACATAAGTGTGTTTTTTTGGCATGGGTACTCGTCAGGAGAGGATCGTCTTGCGCTGAGAAATGGAAATCGTGTCGACATCAAGTTGCTGGCATGGCGTTGCCGTAGCTTCTTTCGAAATTCTGCAGCGCACAACCATCAGTGTTCAGCAAGTATTCAGGAAGATGAATGGCGCAACGCAAGATTCCTCGGCAGACCGGCTGTAACTTGACCTTACCTGCCCTTCTCAATAAAGTCCCGAAAGCTTCGAAAGAACCTTGTAAAATATTGTCTTAGCGCATCTGAACCGAAAGCTTTCTCGCGCGTCTTAGTGAGACGGTGCAGAAGTTCAGATGTTTGGAAGTGACCGGGAGATTCTCGAATGGCTAAACGCTACAATATCCTGACACGCTGCCTTGCAGCGCTGGCCTTGTTGTTCGTCTATGTGGCCAGCACGTCTGCGATTCTGGTAGGCGGCACGACGACGTCCGCGCAGGCGTATCGCGGCAGAGGCAGAGGCTATTATGGCGGCCGTGGTTTCTATCGCGGCGGTCGTGGCTTCTATCGCGGCCGGGGCTTCTATGGTGGGCCCGTCATTGTACGTCCTGGTCCGCGCTGCTGGTGGACCCCTTACGGCCGACGCGTCTGCAGGTGGTGATAGAACCGATTGCCGTCGTGTGAGACGGGATCATAAAAGGAATCAGGCGTGCCGATCGGCACGCCTTTTTCTTTGGCCGATTGCTTCCGCGCACAGTGAGCGCCGGCCGCGCCCGGCTTAGCTTGCAAGCCGCGGTAACAGCTTGAGCGCATTGCCTCGCTCGATCCCCGCCATCTGCTCCTCCGTGAACACGTCCGCCTCGCGCAATCCCTTTACGTGATCGCTGCCGGTCCGGTATGGGAAATCCGTGCCGAACACGATCTGCGACGGCGGAATGAGCGACGCCAACGCCGACATCGCGGCGCGGTTGGACGTCTGCGCGGTGTCGTAGAAGAATCGCTTCAACTCGGCGAGGGTGCCGTCGGGCACTGTCTCCTTGGCCTTCGGCACCAGCAGCGGATGGCGGACGAAGCGCTCGATCAGAAACGGCATCGTCCCGCCGGCATGCGAGAAGATCCATCGGATATCAGGGAAGCGCCTCGCGTTACCGGAGAAGACGATGTCGGCGATCGTGCGCGTCGTGTCGGTGCCGAACTCGATCATGACGGGCGGCTGCGTCGGCGCCAGGTTCACGCAGCAATTGGCCGCGGTGGGATGGGTGTAGACCAGCGCTTTGCGGCGATTGAGCTCCTCCATGACCGGCAAGAACACGGGATCGCCGAGCCACTTGTCCCCGTAGCTCGTCATCAACGCGATGCCGTCGGCCTTGAGCGTGTCGAGCGCATAGGCGAGCTCGCGCAGGCTGCCTTCAGCGTCGGTGAGCGGCAGCATCGCGAAATTGCCGAACCGCCCCGGATAATCCGCGACCAGCTTTGCGGCATATTCGTTCGACTCGCGGCAGAGCCTCCGTGCCGTATCGCCCTTGGTGAAATTGACCGCGGGCGTGGTGACGGACAGCATCGCAGTGGCGATGCCGGCCTTGTCCATATCGGCGAGCGATTTCTCGATCGTCCAGTTCTTCATCAAGGGATCGCCGAAGCCGCTGTCGTTCGACGCGGTCACGTATGTTGGCGGCGAAAGATGATGGTGAACGTCAATCCGGAACGGCTTTGCGTCGGCGGTTTGTGCCCCTGCCCGACCACCACCGATCGCCGTCGTCAGCGCCAGCGCGCCGGCACCCAGCATGAAGCCACGCCGGCTTGGTGCGGCGAATGACTGATTTGAGTGACCACAGCAGAAGCATCCCCGCAGCGGGGCGGTGCGCAAATCCGTCATTCGTTCTCTCCCCGATCTTGTTGTTGTTGCGTGCAGCCTTCAGCCGTCGAGAATGGCGACCGCCCGGGTCCAGCCGGCAGATGCCCGCTCGATCTTTACCGGGAAGCACGACACCATGAAGCCGGTCGACGGCAATTGCTCGAGATTGTGCAGCTTCTCGAGGTGGCAATAGCCGATGTGGCGCCCGGCCTTGTGGCCTTCCCAGATCAGGCTGGCGTCCTTCGTCTCGGCATATTTCTTCGCGGTGTAGACGAACGGCGCATCCCAGCTCCAGCCGTCGATGCCGGTCAGGCGCACGCCGCGCTCCAACAAATACATCGTCGCCTCGTAGCCCATGCCGCAGCCGGAGGTGACGTAGTCCTGCCGCCCGTATTTGGCGCCGGCGCTGGTATTGACCACGACGATCTCCAACGGCGACAGCGTATGGCCGATGCGCTTCAATTCCGTTTCGACATCCTTGGCGGTCGCGACGTAGCCATCCGGAAGATGCCGGAAGTCGAGTTTCACACCCGGCTGAAAGCACCATTCCAGCGGCACCTCGTCTATGGTCCATGAACGCTCGCCGCGGTTCATGGTGGGATGGAAATGCCAGGGCGCATCCAGGTGCGTGCCGTTGTGGGTGGAGAGCGATACCTGCTCCACCGCCCAGCCCTGGCCATCAGGCAGATCTTCCGCCTTCAAACCTTCGAAGAACTGCAGCATCCGCGGCAGGCCTTGCTGGTGATCGATGTACTGGATGGTCGGGTGGTTGCCGGGCGGATCGGCCGGCACGTCGTTTTGCAGGGGGACGGAAATGTCGATCAATCTGCGCGCCATGGCGTTTCCTCGCTGGATGTTCTTTTTGTGTAGCGTGGTCGCAAACGGCTATTGCCGCTCGACCCGGTTCTTCAAGATGCCGATCTTTTCGACTTCGAGTTCGATGGTATCGCCGTGCTCAAGATACCAGCCGAGTTCGAGCCCGCATCCATTGCCGACGGTGCCTGATCCGATGAATTCGCCGGGCATCAGGGTCTCGTCCTGGCTGACATGGGCGATGATCTCTTCGAACGAGAATAGCATGCCCTCGGTCACCCCTTGCGAGCGCATCTCGCCGTTGACGCGTGCTTCCATCTTCAACTTGTAGGGATCGCCGATCTCGTCCGGGGTGACGATCCACGGGCCCATCACGTTGCCGCCGTCGAAACTCTTGCCCTTCGCCGGACCTAGCCGTCCCTCCATTTCAATGCGCTGGGCATCGCGCGCGGAAAAGTCGTTGAAGATCGTATAGCCGAAGATGTGGTCTTTAGCCTTGGCGGCGGAGATGTTGGCGCCCTTGTTCCTGGTGATGATGCCGAATTCGAGCTCATAGTCCATCACCTGGCTGTAGCGCGGCCACTTCACCGTGGTGTTGGTCCCGCGCACGCTGAAGCGGTTGGTGATGTAATAGATCGGCTGCTTGCGATAGACTTCCGGCAGTTCGCCGAGCGGCTCGGCCTCGATCCGCGCCAGCTCGGTCATGTCGCCCTTGGCGCGTGCGGCGAGTTTGAGCTGCCCGCGCGGGGCCTGCAGGATATGCAGCGGGAACGACATGCCGTCCCGCATCTGCCGCGGCTCCGGGACCGGCGCGAGAATTTCCGCCGTCGCCACCGGCACCGACAAGCTCTCGTCCTTGCCGTGCTTGTCGAATGCCTTTGCCGCCTGTTCGAGCGCGGCGTCGCCGGCGTCGATCAATGCCAGCATCGATGCGAAGGCCGGGTTGGCGCTCCCGCTGCGGCTAGCAGCAGCCACGAGATCGAACAGAAGCGTGTCGCCCCCGTGCACGATGCCGATCTTTTCCTGACTGCCGGATTTGAATGTCGCGAGTTTCACTGGATGCACCCCTTGTTTTCTTCCGAAATATATGATCAAAAAAAATATCGATAAACAAGACGGAAAAATGTGTAGTGGGGAGAACACCGTGAAAAAGGTCCTTGCCGCCCTCGCGGTCAGCGTGGCGCTGACCGGCACCGCCTTTGCCCAAGCCAAGATCCAGGTCGGTTGCACGGCGACTTCGGATTGCGCCTCGGCAATGATCGCGATCGACGAAGGCATTTTTAGAAAGCACGGACTCGAGGTCGAGATGACGCCGATCGGCATCAACTCGAACATCCCGGCGGCGATCCTGTCGAATTCGATTCAGATCGGCGGGCCGACCTCGACGGTGTTTTTGCAGGCCGTCGACGGTGGGCTCGATCTCGTCGCTATTGCGGGTGCTACCACCATGAGCCCGGTGTCGAACGGCAACATCACCGCCTTCGTCCGCAACGGCATCACCATCAAGGAGCCGAAGGATTTCGTCGGCAAGAAAGTCGGAGCGCCGGGGCTAAACGCCTTCCTGCATGTGCTGTTCGTGAAATGGCTGGTGGAAAAAGGCGTCGATCCCAAGGGCGTCAATTTCGTCGAGGTCACCTTTCCGACGATGGCCGATATCATCAAGTCCGGCGGCGTCGACGCCGTGCTGACCGCTGAGCCGCTGGTGACGCGGATGACCAATGCCGGCCTTGGTTCGGTCGGGGCGCGCTATGCGGTCGAACTGGCGCGCACCGATCCGATCATCTTCTACGCCGCCTCGCGCGAATGGGCGGAAAAGAACGCCGCGGCAGTCAAGAAATTCCGCGATGCGCTCGCCGAATCCGCCGAGATCGTCAATAATGACCGCGAAAAGGCGTCGAACTCGATTGCCAAGTTCACCAAGCAGCCGATCGAACTGGTCAAGGCGACGCCGCCGAACCGTTCCGAACCGGCGCTGAAGCCCGAGCAGCTCTCTTGGTGGATCGAGGTGATGTCGTCGCAGAAGATGCTGCAATCCAAGCTCGACACATCGAAGCTGGTCCTGAAATAGCAGATTGCACGATGCCTGCTTCCGAACGCCAATTGAACCGACCGGTGACCGAGGCCGCTACCTTGAGCGAGCGCGCGGCCATGCTGGTCGAGCAGGACATCCTTGCCGGCCATCTGGCGCCGGGATCGCGGCTCGGCATCGTCGACCTCGTGCAGCGCTACGAGATCGGCGCCACCCCCTTGCGCGAGGGCCTGTCACGGCTGATGTCGCGGGGGCTGATCGTGGGCATCGGACAGCGTGGCTTTCGCGTCGCCGACATCAGCCGCGAGGATCTGCTCGACATCACTACGATGCGCACGGCGGTCGAAGTCGAAGCCATCAGGCTCGCCATCATCCATGGCGACGACGCCTGGGAGGCCGACATCGTCAGCGCGCTGCACCAGATGCGCCGGCATATCGAGCGAACCGGCGATGAATTCCGCGAGGGCGCCGGGGACTTTGACCGGCTGCACAAGGGCTTTCATACCGCGATATTGGCGGCTTGCGGCTCAAAGCGTCTGCTGGCCGCCCATTCGGACCTCTACGACCAGGCCTACCGCTACCGCCGCGTGATGATGCGCTCGTTCGACAGCGGCAAGAAGTTCGTGCGCGGGCATCAATTGCTGGCTGACCGGATTATCGCACGCGATATTCCCGGCTCCCAGGCCATGCTGGAAGCGCATCTGCGCTCGACCCTCAATTTCGTCTATCCTCCCGGCAGCGAGAGCTGAACCATGGCAAGCGCCGCAAAACGCCTCGACGTGGGTACACCTGCACCGCAAGTCAGCTTTGACGCGGTCACGCTGCAACTCGGCGGCAAGACCATCATTGAGAATCTGAGCCTGGGCGTGCGGCCCGGCGAATTCCTCTGCATCGTCGGCGCCTCCGGTTGCGGCAAGACCACAGCGCTGCGGCTGGCGGCCGGTCTCTACCAGCCGACCAGCGGCAAGGTGAATTTCGACGGCCAGCCGATGCGCCAGCCGCGCCGCGAGATCGCGATCGTGTTCCAGGATTACGGCAAGGCACTGCTGCCGTGGCGCACCGCGGCGGGCAATGTCTCGCTGGCGCTGGAAGCGGGCGGCATGCCGTCGGCCGAGCGCCCTGCCCGCATCGAGGAGCTTTTGCGCACGGTCGGCCTGCCCGGCCATGCCGGAAAATACCCGTCAGAAATGTCAGGCGGCATGCAGCAGCGCCTGCAGATCGCCCGCTGTCTCGCACAGGAACCGAAGACGCTCCTGATGGACGAGCCGTTCGGCGCGCTGGATGCGATGACGCGGCAGGGATTGCAGGATGAGGTATTATCGCTGGTGGCAGCCAGCGGCGCTACCGTGATCTTCGTGACCCACGACCTCGACGAAGCCATCTATCTTGGCGACCGCGTTATCGGCCTGCTGCCGCATCCGGGACGGATCGGCATCGAGTTGCCGGTCAACCTGCCGCGCCCGCGCGATCAATTGTCGACCCGCGAGCATCCGGAATTCCTGCGACTGCGGCGGCAATTGTTCGATTTCATCAAGGCCACCGAGCAGTGACGGCGAATTCCGCCAAGGCGCTCGTGCTGCCGCTCGCCGTGCTGGTGGCGTTCGAAGTCTGGGCACGCGCCACCCATCTGCAGAGCGACAGCCTTGCGCCGCCGAGCGAGATCGTGATGGCGCTGTTCGGCGCCTTCGCCGATCTCTCGATCCTGGCGGCGACGCGCGACACGCTGTTTTCAGCTTTCGCCGGGCTTGCGATCGGCACCACCATCGGCTTGGCGTTCGGCATCGCCTTCGGGATTTCGGATACGCTCGATCGCCTGATGGAAGTAACCGTCGAGGCCATCAGGCCGATCCCCTCGATTGCACTGTTGCCGATCGCGCTGATCGCGCTTGGTTTTGGCTACCGCATGGAAATCGTGATCGTGGCGTTCGCCTGCGTCTGGCCGGTACTGATCCTGTCGCGCGCGGCCGTGCGCAGCATCGAGCCGCGGCTGATGGAGGTGGCGCGGGCGCTGCGGCTGCCGCCGGCACAGCGGGTCTGGAAGATCATCATCCCTGCGGCGCTGCCACGGATCTTCGTCGCCTTCCGCCTGGCGGCCGGCATCGCGCTGATCGTCGCCGTGACGGTCGAAATCGCGATCAACCCGCTCGGACTCGGCGCCGGCATCATGCTGGCGCAGCAGGCGCTGCGCCCGGACCTGATGCTGGCCTATCTGGTCTGGATCGGCGCCATCGGCTACGCGCTGAATATCCTGTTGGTCGTCGCCCAGAACCGCCTGTTCGGCCGCGCCGCGTTGAGCGGAGACGGCGCATGAACCGCGCGGCCCTCCTGTGGCGCGTGGCGAGCTTTGCGGTTGCGGGCGGCTTCGTCGCGCTATGGCAACTGATCGCCAATTTAAAGCTGGTCTCGCCGGTGTTCCTGCCGGGACCGGACCGGGCCTGGGCTGCGCTGGTGCGCGGGTTTTCCTCCGGCGATCTCTGGAGCAAGCTCGCCGGCACGCTCGAGCACATGGCCTATGGCTGGCTCGCCGCCTCCATTGCCGGCATCGCGATCGGCGCGATCATTGGATCGTCGCGCAGGATGCGGACCTTTGTCGCGCCGTCGCTGGAGTTTCTACGGCCGCTGCCGGTCTCGGCGATCATTCCGGTGGCGATCGCCATGCTTGGGCTGACGCAGGCGATGGCATTGTTCGTGATCGCCTTCGGTGCGATCTGGCCGATCATGCTGGCGACCATCCATGGTTTTGCGGCGGTCGAGCCGCGGCTTTACGAGGTCGCGCGCTCGCTGCAGATGTCGCGGCTCGCGGTAATCTTCAAGATCGCGCTGCCCTCCGCCAGTCCCGACATCCTCGCCGGCATGCGCCTCAGCCTGACGGTGGCGCTGATCCTGTCGGTGGTCTGCGAAATCCTGGCCGGCCTCGACGGGCTCGGCCACTGGGTTCTGCTGTCAGCCCGCGCGTTCCGCTCGGCCGACCTGTTCGCCGGTGTCATCCTGCTTGGCGTCACCGGTTACGTGACGTCGGTGGTGATGTCGCTGGCGGAGCACAGACTGCTGGCGTGGCAGACAGCGCAACGCTAGTCTAGTCGATGCCCCCCTGACAAACGTGCTCCAGCCGAACCCGCCAGACCTCCGGCCCCTCCTCCAGATAGGTCCATCGAAATCCATCTCCGTAGCGCATTTCGAACTGGTGGCGCAGCGGCCGTGGCGGATGATCCGCAATCAGTTGCAGCGACGCTTCGGGCATCAGGTTTTCGAACAGCCGGACGATGATCTCATGGCGGAATCTCGGCTCGATCTCTCGCACGTCGATGACGCGTTCGGATGGACTGCTGGGTTGCGACATTAAAGGCTCCTGACGGTGTTGGGGCTCACCAGCCCTGGCGATTTCGCCGTGGTGGCGCGCGCTCTGAGAAAATCGTTGGTCGTCGGCACGTTTGGATAAATCGCCGCCAACTCCCGGAAACCTCGCTCCGGCGGCATCTTGCCGTCGAGCACTTCGCGGAACGTGCGGATCACGGCGAGCATGTCGCAATGCTGTGGCGACAGCCTCAACGAAGCAACGTTGGCCTGCACGAGATCGTCGAGATCCAGGATCAGGTTGGTGCAGGCGTGGGCGAGCGTCTGAACCCCGTTCACCACCAGAAACCGTTCGTCGTCGAGCGTGTCCACCGGCAGGCCATCCGGATCGGCGGCGCAGACAAAACGGCAATTGTCCTTGGCGAGCTTGTGCAGGCGCGCGTGATAACACCGGGCCGAGATTGCCAATGGGGCACGGCCGAACGCGAACACCTCGATCTCGGCGAGCGGTGTCGCAGCCGCAATCGCCGCAATCGATTTCAGCGGCAATTCCGGCGGCAGGCAGATGCGCCGCGCACCCTGCGCGGCGAACCATTCCGCCGTGCCTTCATTGTAGACGTTTACGAACGGCCCGACGACATGCGGCCGCCCAGCGAGATGGGAGATGCAGGAAATGTCGTTAGCCTCGACGAGCCATTCGCCGACTTGGGCCAATTCCGCGGTACGCTTGCGTTCCCGCTCCAGCGTGACGAGCGCCAGCGAACTCACCAGCACCTGTTTCCCTGCCGCGGTCAGCCGCTCGATCACCGCCGGAAAATGATCGTCGAAGAACGGCATCCGCTTGGAGCAGACCACCTCGCCCACCGCCACCGCGTCCACCGCGGCCTCGTCGGCGATGCGAAAATAGAAATCGCGCCAGACGTCCGGCTCCCAGTTGAACAGGACGGGGCCCAGCGTGAGCTTCATCGGAGTTGTCGTCGTCATGTCTGCATCACCGATTCATCCCTATCGCCAGTTCTTGCGGTAGGCACCGAGTGTCGAGTTCTGCCCTTCGGTCAGGGTGGCCAGGCGATCGGCCGGCGGCTTCTCTCCCGCATCGAGCGCATCGAGTTGTTCGCGAAAACCGCGCACGACGCCCTCGATATAGGCTCGGCTGCGCTGTCGCCCCTCGATCTTCAGCGCGGTCACGCCAGCGGCGCGCAGACCGGGCAGAATGGCTGCCGCGTCGAGGCTGACGGGATCCTCGAACAGGTAGCCTGACCCGAGCGAAGTCTTGAAGCGGCCCTTGCAGAGGGTCGGATAGGCCGCGGGCTCACCTTTGGCAAAGCGATTGATCGTAAAATCGCCAAGTCGCGACACCAGCGTTCCGCCCTCCTCGCGGTAGGTGACATGGCTGGCCGGAGAACAGACGCCATTCATGTTTGGCGACTGTCCCGTCACGTGGGACGACAACGAACAGCGGCCCTCCGCCATCACGCACAATCCGCCGAAGATGAAGACTTCGGTCTCGCAATCGATCGCGCGGGTGATCGCTGCGATTTCCGAGACCGTGAGGACGCGTGGCAGTACGACACGCCTGACGCCGAAACGGCGCACATAGAAACCGATCGCATCGGGATTTGACGCCGCGGCCTGGACGGAAAGATGCAAGCGTTGATCCGGATGGGTGCGCGCCGCATAGTCGATCAGGCCGACATCGGCGATAATCAGCGCATCCGCGCCGGCAGCTACCGCGTCGTCGACCGCGCGATGCCAGAGCGCCTGGGCACCAGCCGTCGGAAAGGTGTTGATGGCGACCAGCACCTTGGCATCGCTCCGATGGGCATAGGCAATCCCCTCGGCCAATTCGCGACGGCTGAAATTCAGGCCTGGAAAGTTCCGCGCGTTGGTCGCGTCGGCAAAACCGCAATAGACGGCATCGGCGCCGGCATCGACGGCGGTGCGCAGCGCGGCCGGCGTCCCCGCCGGACAGATCAATTCCATGTTCGCGCCCCCTCCTGTTTCGCGGCAGCCGCCACGCCCTTCAAGTGAAGCAGCGCCCCGGCCAGCAGCCTTTCGCTCAAGGGCGCCAGCGGTCCGAACAGGGTGGCCGTATCCGCGACGAGATCTACGCCCGCATCGTCAATCGCGTTGCGCAACGCGAGCACCGCCTCTACGTCGCCCTCGACCACGAGATCGCGCGAGAAGAACAGCGCATCGCCGTCATAGGACCCGTCGATGAGTCCCAGGAGGGCCAACAGGGGTCCGGCAATCCGGACCGGAATGCCGGCGGGAAGGCTCCGTACCGCGACCAGGCTCGGCGTTTCCGGGTGCGGCGCCAGCACGAACGAAAATGGCAGATCGGAAGGCTCGAGCCCAAAGCGCTTGTGCGCATGCTCGCCGAGCCGCTCGAAAATATGCGGATGGCGCGCCACCACCGACCGCAGCACCAGCGATAACGGCAACTGCAACGGGCTGAGCGGCAACGGTTGCAGGGTGCGGGTGATCAATCGCGGAAGCGTCGGTACGGGCGGCATTCTCACGCAGTCAGCCTCATTTGCAGGGCACGTGGCGACCGGAATGGCACGTCCATCGTCGTGCTGCTTACCGTCGGGGCTGGCGCCCAATCTTTGTCCTGGAACAAGGACGGCCGCAAAAATCTCGTGGAGGGGTTCGCTTTTAAGTGAGGTGTCCGTGCCCCGACGCGACTTGCCGCCATTCCGCGATCTCAGAAGTTTCATGTCCCATCTGGAACACGTGGGGCGCCTGGTCCGAATCCGCGAGCCGGTGTCGGTCGTGCACGACATGACCGAGATTCACCGGCGGACTTTGCGTGCCAATGGCCCGGCGCTGCTGTTTGAAGCGCCGCTCATGCCCGATGGAGCCCCGGGGGAAATGCCGGTGCTCGTTAATCTGTTCGGTACGAAAGAGCGAACCGCTTGGGGCTTCGGGGTCGATCCGGCAGGGCTCGGCACGCTCGGAGAAATGCTGGCGGAGCTCCGGGAGCCGCGACCGCCCCGCGATTTCGCCGACGCGATGTCGAAAATGCCGCTCGCCCGGGCCGCCATGACGATGCGGCCCAAGACGGTTCGTACGCCGCCGGTGCAGGAGATCGTATGGCGCGGAGAACAAATCGATCTCAGCCGCCTGCCGGCGCAAATTTGCTGGCCGGGCGAACCGGCGCCCCTGCTCACTTGGCCGCTGGTCATTACGCGGCCGCCGGACGATGAGAGCGGAGACGAGATCAATGTCGGCGTCTACCGGATGCAGGTGATCGGCCGCGACCGCGCCATCATGCGCTGGCTCGCCCATCGCGGCGGGGCGCGCCACCATCACCGGTGGCAGGCGCGAGGAGCGGACATGCCGGTGGCGGTGGCGATCGGCGCCGATCCCGCGACCATCCTCTCTGCCGTCCTGCCCCTGCCTGAAACGCTGTCGGAATTCCGTTTCGCCGGGCTGATCCGCGGCGAACGGCTGCGGCTTTCGCCGTGCATCACCGTGCCCCTGATGGCGCCGGCGGATGCCGAAATCATCATCGAGGGACTGGTGTCGCCGGACGAGACCGCACCGGAAGGGCCGTTCGGCGATCACACCGGCTACTACAATGCCGTGGAGCATTTTCCGGTGATGCGGGTGACGGCCGTCACGATGCGCCGCAATCCGGTTTACCTGTCGACATTCACCGGCCGGCCCCCGGACGAGCCATCGCGCATCGGCGAAGTGCTCAACGAGCTGTTTGTTCCTCTGGTCAGGAAGCAATTGCCGGAAATCGTCGACCTCTGGCTGCCGCCGGACGCCTGCTCCTACCGGGTCGCGATTGCGTCGATCGACAAGCGCTATCCGGGCCAGGCGCGCCGCATCATGCTTGCGCTGTGGTCGTTGCTGCCGCAGCTCACCTACACCAAGTTCCTGATCGTCGTCGATGCCGACATCAACGTGCGTCGGTGGGCGGATGTGGTTTGGGCCATCTCGACCCGCTCCGATCCCTCCCGCGATCTGGTCACGCTTACCGATACACCGATCGACTATCTCGACTTCGCGTCACCGAAGGCGGGTCTGGGCGGCAAGCTCGGGATCGACGCGACCCGCAAGACCGGCGCCGAGACGACGCGCGAATGGGGCCGCGTCCTTGAGATGGACGCGGCCGTCGTCACCCGCGTCGATGAGCTATGGCAACGGCTCGGCCTGACCCAAATGCTTTCGCAAGGGGCGCTTTCGCAAGGGAGGGTGCCATGACGGCGCGGCGGCGGATCGTCGTCGGCATCAGCGGCGCGTCGGGCGCAGCCCTTGGCGTGCGCGTCGTCGAACTGCTGGCCGCGACCGGCCAATGCGAATTGCATCTCGTGGTCACGCCCGCCGGCGAGCGGACATTGGCTCATGAGGTCGGCGACGGTGCCCTGCCCCGCGTCGCAGCGATGGTGGCGCGCCATCATGCGAGCGCCGACATCGGCGCCAGCATCGCCAGCGGCTCATTTCGAACCGCAGGCATGATCGTCGCGCCGTGTTCGATCCGGACCTTGTCCGCCATCGCAGCCAGCGCCACCGACAATCTGTTGGTACGGGCTGCCGACGTCCAGTTGAAGGAGCGGCGCAGGCTGGTGCTGATGGTGCGCGAGAGCCCGCTTCATCTCGGTCACCTGCGGGCAATGGCGGCGGTGACGGAATTCGGCGCGATCGTGGCGCCGCCGGTGCCGGCGTTCTACGCCCGGCCGGCGACCCTGGCGGAAGCAACCGATCACATCGCGCGCCGCGCGATCGGCTTACTCGATATTGATCTCGGCATTTCCATGCGCGAGTGGCAAGGCTAACGGCAGATCCGCCGATGCTTGAGTGCTTTCAAGCGAAAGCCAGTCCCCGACTTGATCCGGGTTGGACACCGGTTCGCGTCAAGAAAACGCGTCAACCAAGAATCTACATCCCGGTTCTGATTCAATCAGAAACCGACAAGGGTCTATGGTTGGGAGGCGCGCTCCGGCACGGCCGACGAAGAGACGCTCGCCCGGAGGCGCTGCGGTTCCTGCTGAAGCCAGGATCGCCGCCTCTCTGCGCTCAGGAGATCCCTGCCGGCATGTCCGACCCAGCGCCACAACGCCCGCAGACTGAAGGTGACGAGCACCTCATGGTGCCGCATCCCCTTGCCGCCCTTGACCAGCCCGAGATCGCGAATGATGCAGTACGTCCCGCTGCTCATGCGGGCGAACTTCGCATCTCGAAAAAAATTGCGCACACGCGACAACATGCGCGCAGCATGCACCGCAGATCGATTTCGTCAATCTTGACGGCTGCCGAATCGACCACGCCGGAATACGAAAGCCGTCAGAGCGTTGCGTTGTTGTTGCGTTCGCCGATGCGATACAGTTGCGCGGTCCGAACCGGCACACGACCCAGCACCGCGCGCCGCTCGTTCATGCGCTCGCTCGGCGAATCCGGCTGCGCAAAGCACTCAAGGATCTGAATGCGGATTTCCTCCGCGAGCGGGCCTTCGACCCGGCGCATGCGATTCCAGAGCCGGATGATTTCCCGTTGCTTCTCGACATCCATTGGTCACCTCCAAACAACGACCAAAGAGAACATAACAGGAACGAAATTGCAAGCCACGAATTCGCGTCGGTGTCACAAGTCATGAAAGCGAAATTGCAGTATCGAAAGGTCGCGCGCACGCGTAGGCGTTATCGACAACGGCGTCCGTCACGCCTCGGATAAAATCATCATTAAGCGCGCCGAAGGCAGCTACTCCGAGATCTCGGTTTCAACTCTAAATACAGAGGCCGAGAATCTTCAGTCGGCAGGCCTCAGCCGCGCGCGATTTGGACTTCGCAGCGTTTGCCTGCTTAGAATCCTTCGGCGAACTCTTTGGCGAACCCTTCGGCGCCTTGGGACGCTCATAGTCGCCTGCGATCACCATGGCCCAGTACGTACGACCGGTCCGCGCGCTTTTCACGCTGGCAACACCTACGCGCGTCGCGCCGGGCAACAGGAGGTTCTTCCGGTGCCCGGACGAATTGATCCACTGGTCGAGGGTTTTGGGAAAACCGTCGTAGCCGTACGCAATGTTCTCTGCGGCCCGGCCTGCGCCCGCCGGGCCGACACGCGTATTGAACCGGCCAAGGACATCGTGATCCAGTTTGTCCTTTGCGGCCATCGCCTCGGCTTGATCGTGCGCAATCCGTGTGAGAATCGCATCCAGGGTTACGCGCTTCTGCCCGTGCTTTAGCCGAAAATCAGAAATCATCTGCGCGGGATTGGCCGCCGCCGGCCGGCTCCCTGCGGTGGCAAAGCAAATCACCAGCCCCAGCAGAAGGGCCTGCCGCACCAGAATGACTGTCTTCCTACCAGCCACAATTGTTCCCCCGCCCCTCCCCAATTGTGCCGGGAAGATTCAATCCGAAAAAGACGTAGCAAGTCATTGATTTTATTGGTCGGGGCAGCTGGATTCGAACCAACGACCTGCAGTACCCAAAACTGCCGCGCTACCAGGCTGCGCTATACCCCGATCCGACGCTGGAAATGCTCGATACACGCTAAACCCGCAGCCATCAAGGCGATGGAAACCGGTCAGCGCTTGTTGAACAGCGGGTGCGCCACCCGGTCGCCGGGCTGAATGCCGTATTTTTGCGCCGTGCCGGCAATCACTTCCAGGACCCCCCTGGCAAGCCCACCCGAGGAGATGATCTTGGTGGAGTGCGGCTCGGTATTTTCCGCGATTCGCAGGATGCGGCCGTCGGCGCGGATGAAGATCATGTCGAGCGGAATGTAGGTGTTCTTCATCCACATCGAGATCTGCTGCTCCGGCGAGAAATCGAACAGCATGCCTTTGCCGTCGGGGAGTTCTTTTCGGTACATCAGCCCCTGAGTCTTCTCCTCCTCCGTCGTCGCCATCTCGACCAGGAACACGCGTACGCCTGACTTGGTGGCGATCTCGAGCGGCTGAACGCTCGCGGCCTGCGCGGCAGGATTGGCGCAGAGGATGAAGAGCACCGCAGACGCCGCGGCCAGCGACGTCACCAGGCGGCCCGGGATGCGAAGCCGCGCAACCATCAAAGCGAAATTCATCAAAGCACTCACGCCGGATATCTCGGGAGAAATTGCCGGGAACCCTAACCTGAGGATTGCGGCAAATGCCAGAGGCCGCCGCGCTGAGGCGCGACGGCCGGCTCACGTTTGCGTCAATGGTACGGCAGGATCAATGCGACGACAGCGCCGACGGGCCGGTCTCCGGATGAATTTCGGCTGCCATCATGCCCTTGGACCCGGGCCCGTAGCGCACCAGCACGTACTGGCCCGGCCGCAGTTCGGTCATGCCGAAGCGGCGCAGCGTTTCCATGTGGACGAAGATGTCAGGCGTGCCCTCGCCGCAGGTCAGGAAGCCGAAACCGCGCAGCCGGTTGAACCATTTGACCTGGGCCCGCTCGAGACCGCTGGTCGGCGTAACGCTGACATGAGTCCGAGGCGGCAGCATCTGCGCCGGATGGATCGCGGTGGACTCATCCATCGAGACGATCCGGAACGCCTGATAGCCCTTGGCGCGCTGCACGCATTCGACCACCACCCGAGCGCCTTCATAGGCGGTCTGGTAGCCGTCGCGCCTGAGCACGGTGACGTGCAGCAGCACATCGGGCCAGCCATTGTCCGGCACGATGAACCCATAACCCTTCGAAGCATCGAACCATTTGATGATGCCCGATATTTCGACAAGGTTAGCTGCGGCATCGCCGAGCCCTGACAGCGCGTCCGCCGCCGGATCGCGCTGTGCGCCGGCTGCATATTCACCTGGTCCAAGCCTGTTCTGCCCTGTCCCGCCTGTCGGCGGCCCCCCGAGCTTCTTGGACCCAAATTCGTCCGACCCCATGACCCCGGACCTCACACTTCAAAAAGCGGTCCACTGTCGCCGTAGCGGACCGGAACACGCGCCCTACCATGACCATCATGATAACGCAGCGCGAATCTCTCGAATCAAAGATAACACTCCCGATTGTGGCGCATAGCTAAAAAAACAAACTGGCCTGCAACTATGAACAGGCTTGCACAGCCGCGAATCAGTTGGAGATCAATTGCCTACAAACGGTCCGAGCGTTTCTCCGATGTCGTGACGGATCACCAGATCGGCAACGTCGTCCTGTTCAGTAGGTTCATTGTTGATGATCACGAGCTTCGCGCCGCAGTTCTTGGCCATCAACGGAAAACCCGCGGCAGGCCAAACAACTAGCGACGATCCGACTGCCAGGAACAGGTCGCAATGCTGGGCCAGTTCGGTAGCGCGGCGCATCGCGTCTTCCGGCATCGCCTGTCCGAACGAGATCGTGGCCGTCTTTACCGGCTCTTCGCAGATGGTGCAGTCGGGTGCGCTGCCGGCTTCCTCGAAACGCTGCTTTACCCATGGAAGATCATAGGCATGTCCGCAGCCGATGCAGCGAGCATAAGTCGTGTTGCCGTGCAGCTCGATCACGTCATCGGCCTTAAAGCCTGACACCTGGTGTAAATTGTCGATGTTCTGGGTGATGATCGCCGGCGTCTTGCCGGCTTTGTAGAGCGAGGCCAGCGCGCGATGCCCGCGACCGGGCTTGGCCGCGGCAAACGTTGCCTCCATCGCAAAGCGTCGCCGCCAAGCCTCGGCCCGCGCGTCGGCGCTTGCAACGAATTCGTCGAACGCGATTGGGCGGTTGCGGGTCCACAGGCCGCCCGGGGAGCGGAAATCCGGAATGCCGCATTCGGTGGAAATGCCGGCTCCGGTAAAGGGAACGATACATGCGGCTTCGGCGATCATGTTGCCGAGCTGCTCGACGCCGCTGCGCAAATCCTTGGCGATCACCGCTGATATTTTCCGAATTGTTGGGCCGCGCGGATTATAGCACGGTCGTTCGGATTGCCAGACAGATGCGCCCCAGCCCGGCCGCGCATGCGCGTCGATAAGGCGGCTTTATAAAGCAACCTTATCCCGCGCTAACTCATCAAGCCGCCTTATCAAGCCCTTCGGCTCTTTGGCTTCTTCAATCTTCTTCGCTTTTGGCGCGGGTCCGCTTTCCGCCTTCTTCACCGGCTTGCCATACTGCGCCAGCTTCTCCAGTTCCGCCTCCAACTCGGCGCGGCGCGCAGCGACTTTCTCGAACAACTTATCAGTGGCGTGCTCGCGCAGGCCCGCGAGTTCTTCGATGCTCAATGAATCCAGATCGATCTTTGCCATTGGAACCTCCCGTTTGTCTTTCGCTAACGGGAACCCGCATGAGCGACAAGAATGCGCCACACCTTATCCACCGCCTTCGCTTCAGGCGGCACGCGATCACAATGCTTCCCCATTCCCCATTCACGCCCCATTCGCGCGGGCCAATGATGGCGGGCGCGAATCAAAAAACGGATGGGTGATGACGGAGAAGGAAGAAAGACTCGCGCGCGACCGTGCCGAAATCGCAGCACGCGTCGCGAGCTTCAGGCAAACCCAGCAGAAGTTCGAACGCGAGCGCGAAGAATATTACGAAACGACCTTGGCCAACGCGCTGAATGGATCCAGCCGGCCATCATTCTGGCGTTGAGGCAGAACCGGCAAGAGCACTGTTCGACTTCCGCGTAGTCGCCGACGGAAATATCGCGGCGCGGAACCCGCAATAGAATTTGCTGCGGCTGGAACCAAGCCGATGCCTCGACGTTTTCCTAACAAGTGCAGCAACCTTGCGAGAGGTGAAAGCACGAAAGCCCCGTCTAGATCTTCGGATGTAGGCGGGGTTTTCGTTTGCCGGTTTGGAGGGCGGCATTGCGAGCTATGCGATCCCGCGGACCTGACCATCGAATTGCGCGGAACGAATACGATCCGTTCGGTGTTTCACTACCGGAAGGTGCATCATGCCTGCGTGGATGGAAATTCTGATCAATTTGATCGGTTATGCCGGCTTCATCGCCATCGCGACCTATCACAAATCGCCGGACGAAAAATTGCCGGACCGCTGACTATCGAGTCCTCCCGTTGCAGGGTCCTCGTGGGCGTCAGTTTGTCTTGCGCGGTTCGCCGAAACAGCCATGCTGGCGCACGGGCGCTTACAGTTCGGCCTTCATGCATCGCGCAGCAGCGCGAGATAGACTCCCTTTGTTCTCCTGGAACGAACAGGGGGTGCGTTTCAAGCACGATTACCTGCTTAAGATAACGTTACCTCGCCGTCCCGGCCGTCGAACCTTTTTGGTGCAGCCCGTACCTATCTAAAAAAGGTGCTGCGATGACCCAGGCCGACCACTATCGAGAACAATCCGACAGAGCCCGACGGCTTGCCGAAGCCGTCAAGGATCCGGAAGCTTCGAAGAAACTGATCGAGATGGCCGAGGAATTCCGCCTCTACGCCGAGCGACTGGAACAGATGCATTAGCGCGATTGCGCGGGGCGTGCACGGCATAGAGGCTTTAAGCTTCTATTTACCCCTTTGCGCTGTAGCACCCGGCCGTTAACCCAACCTCTTTACAAGACGTAAACACGAGCCTGACAAGTTTCGATCAGGAGGGTTGCACCCATGGTCATTTACCCCATACCGGTTGAAGTGACACAAGCCAGAATCCAACTCGTCGTCGATCAGGCCGCCAAGGCGCCGCCGCATACGATCAATCAGGATCTAAGGGCCGTCGACCACGCCAAGGCAGCCGCCATCGAAGCGGCCCTGGCCGATCTACAGACCGACGAGCCGTCGCTGGTGGACGTCAAAGTCTGACCTGACCGGGAAATACCAATCTTGCGCGCGAGGGCCAGACTGCGTCGGCCCCCTCTCACGCTCGCCATGCGAGCTGTTGTGCGTGCACGACGCCGAGCGTCAGCAGACCGCCGATGCCGGCGAGCACGGCCAAGCCAGCGAACCAGACCCATTGCGGCCTTTCCTTGTAAGCGAGGAAGGCAGAGCAAACCGTACACACGATCGTCGGCATGTTTGCGACCAGTAAGACCCATGCGAGCATCTTTAGCCTCCCAGCGAGAAAGCGGATGCGCAAAGGCTAGCGATCGTCGCTGAACGAGACTGTGCGGGCAGTCACATCCGCATCCCAGCGGCAGCGCTCGACATGCTCGTTGCGCGTCGAGGCAGGCATATCCTTCGTCAATGCATCAGGCGCGGCACGATAACCGATACCGCCAGCAATGCGCCGAGGCTGCTCACCACGGACAATTTCATCCGGGCCGTCCTGGCATCGGTAATCGGGAGCACGAAAAAGAAAACCATCGCAACTATGAGCACGCCATAGAGCAGGTACATGGTCGATCCCTCCGTTGCCGCCACAGTGGACGGAGGGGCCAACCGCGTATGTGTAGGGGATCACGCAGGTGACGCGGTGCCGCCCAGTAAATCTTGCAATTTTACGCTTTTGGTTGTCTCTATCACAACGTGAGCGTGCCACACCGTTGATCAAAGTTCGAGAGAAAAAGAAATGCTCGGGAAGTTTCTGCGCGACGAGGGCGGCGCCACCGCAATCGAATACAGCCTCATCGCCGGCTTTATCGCCTTGGCCATCATCGCCGCCGTCGGAATGACCGGCGAAAAACTGGTGGCGCTATTTGAGAGCCTTATTCCCGCGTTGACTCTTTAGGTGCGATTAAATTTCACGGCAAGGGTGAGGATCGCGAGCCCACCGCACCATGGGCTACGCGATCCAATAAGCTACGCGATCCAATAAATTGCTGTTCCAACGACAACGAGAGCAATGGCACCAGCGGTCAAAGTCCCGAGTTTTTGCTCGGACTTTGTCGGCAAATCCTCCCGCGCCGCATTCTCTTCAGCCGGATGATCTTGTTTCATACAACACCTCTCTCGTTTCAAGACCGGCGTAGCGGTTTCGTTCCTGGAACCAAGGTTCGAAATTTATCGACAAGAGGACGAGAGAGGAATTAGCTCAAAAGCACATCGGCTACGGAGTTTTGGTTAGGCACGGATGTGCGCACTTTTTAGAAGTCGATAGACAGATCGGCAATGCCTTCCCATCCGAAAAAGAGGTATGGGAGGCGGCGCCGGCTGATGGCCTCGTGGCGGAGGCCTCGTGGCGGACGTTCCGGTTGCAGACGAGCAAGACGGGCAAGTGAATCCCTGCGAGGTAACCACGTCGAACACTTCGCCGACGTTTAAGGCGCGGAGCTACTCAATAAACCAACCCACCCATAGGCTGTCTCCGACACCGAGTTTCTCGAACGGACACGGGCTCGAACAGGCATTGTGCTTGGGACCGTGCCCCAGCGGCCTACTAGTAGCTTACGGCTCAGCTTGCGCGGTCTGCAGCTTGCTCCCAAAGGGATTCGATCGTGCCTTCTGGTAACCTTTGTTCGCTTGGATTGTCGTCTCGCCTCAGAGTTCTAAGCGATCGGAAGAAAAGATATTTGGTTAGGCGATTTCGGAGCAACTGATAAACCAACAGGACGATCACCAACATCGTCCCAAAAATTCCGATGAAAGCCATTGCACTACTTTTGTATCCCCAGCCTGCAAGCGACTGCATTCCAAAGCCACCGCATAGCAGCAGCAGCCCAATCGCAGCATCGACCTTTTGCTCAGCGAACATTTTGAGTAGGTGCGAACTGAATCCACCGTATCCGCTCTTAGCCTGTAGTTCCATCGACCGAGCCCGAACAAATACTAAGGCTCGTGCTATCAGTACGGCGCCAGCGATATCGTAAATGTTGCCTACGACGCTAAAATAGTTGGCTGAAGAAGCATCGTAAAAAATCCCCAAGACCATTGCCACCCCCACAGGTTCCACAATCTATACGTCAAACATTTGCCGTCTCGCCACGGGCAGCGCATAGGCAGCGCGAAAGCACGCACAATTGCTTACTTCGGTCATGGCCCCCTCAGAGCTTCATCGCAGCAATAATCAAGCCTGCAGTCGCGAAAGTGGCACTAAAGCACCACTGCCAATGCTTCACCCAGAAGTCGGCAACCACGTGGGCGGCCTTGGATGTCCAATGGCGGCGGCACTCTCCCAAGTAGAATATGAAACCGTCATGCTCAGGGGTAACGTAAGTCCCTTCCCACCACTTCCGCAAAAGCTTCTTCACCGCGAATCACCGAGTCGTTGAACATAGGGAATGGATATCACCCACTTTCTCAACGTATCCGGTCCGTTCACGTTATCCGCTGTATTCACACCGGGGGTTTAACTGACGCGTCCTTGGACCTTAGACCCACACCGCCCGCCCGAGAGGCGCTCACAGTGGTCTGTGGCTAAAAACACGGGGCGACGGAAAGACCTAACGCTGGGTTTGAATGCTTGCGCCAACCCACTCGGAGAGCCAGAGAACGGCCGTGGAAGGACTGACACCCAATTGACACGCAATACCCTGCCCTGTGGTGCATTTTGCTGCTATTTGTTAGCCGCGACGCCCCAAATGATGGAAAATCCGCAAACGTTCTCAGGAGGACAAGAAACATGCGCTATCTCCACACCATGCTGCGCGTCCGCAATCTCGATACTGCGATGAAGTTCTACCGGGACGCGCTGGGGCTGAAGGAAGTACGCCGGGTCGACAACGACAAGGGCCGGTTCACGCTGGTGTTCCTGTGCGCGCCGGAGGACGAAGGCCTGTTCAAGACCGCTCCCCAGAACCGCGGCGCGCCGCTGGTCGAGCTCACCTATAATTGGGACGAGGAGAAATACGGCGAGGACCGCTATTTCGGTCACCTCGCCTACGAGGTCGACGACATCTACGCGACCTGCGACCGCCTGATGAAGGCCGGCATCACCATCAACCGCCCGCCGCGCGACGGCAACATGGCTTTCGTCCGCTCGCCGGATCTACATTCGATCGAGCTATTGCAGAAGGGCGAACCGAAGCCGCCGGCCGAACCGTGGACCTCGATGCCGAACACCGGTCACTGGTAGGCCTTGTACAATTTCTTCGTCCACCTCCACTCGCTGTTTCGGATTGGACCGTCGCCCTCGGAAATTCCGAAATCATAAGTGTTCCTTCACTCGGGTTCTTTCCTGCGCAGGAACCGCCCCTCGCACGCCGCGTTTCTCCTCGAATAGATTTGAGGAGGAGACGATGGGACGAGGAATTCTGCTGTGGTTGCTGGGCGTGCCTATTCCGGTGATCATTCTGTTGTGGCTGTTCTTCGGCCACTGATTGGCTGACGCTAGCCCGCGCATGACGCGGAAATCGGGGCTCTGTCGCACTGCGGCGGAGCCCCGATTTTTGTTGGGCTTGAGCCCACGCAAGAGCGCGCTTTTTTGCCGATCTTCGGCTATTAACGGCCAATCGGAAAATCAGCGGGAGCAACGCGCGTGGCCGACAACAACAAACAACAACTCACCATCTGGGGCCGGGCCAATTCGGTCAACGTGCAAAAAGTACTGTGGTGCCTCGCCGAACTCGATCTTGCCTATGAGCGTATCGATGCCGGCATGCAGTTCGGAAAGAACAACGAGCCTGCTTATCTGGCGATGAATCCGAACGGCCGCGTACCCACGCTGGTCGATGGCGACTACGTGCTGTGGGAATCCAATTCCGTGATGCGTTATCTCTGCATGGCCTATGGCCAAGGATCTGAACAAGGTTCGTCGATCTATCCCTCGCAGCCGAAGGCGCGCGCCGGCGTTGATCGCTGGCTCGACTGGACGCTGTCGACGCTGCAGCCGGTCGACCGGCCGGTGTTCTGGGCGTTGGTGCGCACGCCCATCGAAAAGCGCGACATGGTCGCGATCCAGAAGGATGTCGATGCCGAAGCCGCGGTGTGGCGGATCGTCGTGGCGCACCTGGCAACGCGGCGCTTCATCGAAGGCGATCAGTTCACCATCGCCGACATCGCGCTGGGCGCCTTTGCGCGGCGCTGGTTCGGCGTCGAAGGCGTGACAAAACCGAAACTGCCTAACCTCGAACGCTGGTTTTCGCAGCTCACCGTCCGCCCAGGGTTCACGCAGTTCATCGCGCCGCCGATGACGTAAGCGCGAATCTTCTCAACGCGAGCCGCCGGAGACCCCCGCTCCTACGCTCACCGCGCCGCCGATTTTCATGCAGGTGTTGGTGCCTTCGATTCTGACGAAGCCCGCGCCGTATTCCGCGCATGCATTGGCTGAAGCTGGGCGCTTCAGAGGAAGCGACTTGCCCGACGCGGGGGCCTTGTCGAGCTTCTGAGGGCGGGGTTGTTCCGCGACCGAGGCAACCGAAGACAGCGCCACGGCGATCACTATAAAGAGGGATTTTCGCATCCCGCCTTTTATCGTTCCTTGCGGATCAGTGCCAGACTAGCGGACGAACTTGATACCGATCGATTTGCCGCGGCGCCAGACCACTTCGCAGCGGCGCCCGGTCCTGGCGTCGCGCGAAAACGCCAGCCGCAATTTCGCCGGCAGCGTGTTGGGATCGTCGATCGTGACCTTCGCCCCCGTTGCGGACATATCCTGCACCACGCACTGGCGCGCGGCGAAACCGCCTTCGAGCGTGATCCACCCAGGTTGACTCAATGATTTGCGCGCGTCGCGCTTCTTGCTTGATAGCAAAGCCATGTCGAAAAGCTCCCCCGAGGCCAGCCCTACACCATGCGGCTTTAGAATCCGTTGCTCGGCGCGGCGCGTCTCACCGTGCGGCCGGGACGCCGATGGAGACGCAAAGCGGCTGCAGAAACGTCTTTCCGAGCGGCTTGCCCACCCGCCCAAACGCCACTATACGTTCGCCCGTCGCCGCCCCCATCAGCCATGGACGGCCGGCGTCCAACACGGCTCATCAGGCGCTAACGTCTTGATTTTCCTGTTGTTCTTGCTCCCTTCGTCTATCGGTTAGGACGCCACCCTTTCACGGTGGAGAGAGCGGTTCGATTCCGCTAGGGAGCGCCATCACGCTGCCACCACTTTCAAGGCCCAAGCCGACCACTTTCAAGGCTTAAGGCAACCATTTTCAGAGCTCAGGTTCCCTGTCGTCCGCAGGTTCCGGCAAACGGACCGTGGCGCGTATGTAAAGGAACAGGGAAATGGATACGGCCGCTATCGCAATCACAACTTGTGTCGCGCTTTACGTCGCACTCCGCTTTACGTTGCGGTGCTACTTTCCGCCGGATACCTGACCCGAGCTCCTCACGAGGCTCGGGAAATCACGCTGTGCGGGGGGAAGACGCGAAACGCGAATGCCTCTCGACAGAGTGATCAGTTTTGCCAGAGACCAAAATCGATCTTGCCTAAACCAGCAAACTGATTTTATTTCGTTCGGGTATCGCCCTTCACCAAGAGGCGCCAACGCCCAATCGCGTTGCTCTTCCCCGCAAGTCGCGTCCTAGAGGCCCCCGGCACACGTCGGGCGATGCGCCCCGCGTAGCATTCGACTGCAGGTGCATCCGGCATAAAGATCGGGAAAACTGCTTATTTATTTTATGCTCACGTCCATCGATGGCCCGTTAATTTGATTACATTCAAAAGAAACACAACGCAGTGTCCATTCAGCGCAAATGCAGCCGGGACGCGCATTCTAAAGGGGATGCACGATTAATCGCGCGCAACCTACAAATGTTGGAATTATTTCAAATAGAGGTACCTCAGTAATTGCTGACAACTTTACAGTTTTTTAATGAATGATAGATTTCGGGAAGATGCGGCAATCGCCAGCCGCCATTTTTACGTGAATTTTTAGCACTGGTAGCAGGGAGTATAATGAATGATTAGTTCACGCGGAATATTGGCAGCTGCTTTGATATCGATGGCCGCTGTTTCGATCAGCCCGGCGCAGGCAGACATCGTTGTGGTCACGGGCGTCAACAATCAGGGCACGGACAACGTGCTGCTGAACACCGCGACAAACCTGTCGCTCGTCACTGGCACGGTCGGACCAAACGACCTAGTGGTTAATTTCACTTCCACGAGCGGCAGCGGACTCTTGAGCGCAAACCCCAGCGGCCAGGCGACGGTGTCAGGCGGTACGGAAAACGATCCTCTGACTCAACTCTCGTTCGACCTGGCGAGCGGCGGCACGTTCACGCGATCCGTCTTTAACATCAATGCCGCCACCGATGGGAGCGTGCTTATCCACGTGGAGGGCATCAACATCACCGGCGGCTCCTTCACAGACGACTTCACGGTTGACGCCAACGGCCAAAACTTCTTCACCATCACCAGTATCAACGGACAGCTGATGACCGACGTTTCGCTCACAGCGATTAATGGCGCCACGTTCGAGGATGTGCGGCAAGTCCGGCTCGGAGGGTTCGAGACGGTCGGTGCCGTCCCCGAGCCCTCCACCTGGGCCATGATGATCCTCGGCTTCGCTGGCGTGGGCTTCCTCGCCTACCGTCGCCGCCCACAAGGTCAGGCCCTGCGGCTGGTCTGACGCGCGCATCGATCGAAGAAGAAAAGGCCGCCACTGTGGCGGCCTTTTTTGTGAAATGGCGACCCACCCAAGTTAATCGCTGCAGAGGCATGTGATGAAACGGCGGGATTGCAATTTCGAGACGATGTCGACCGCCGAGCTCTGGGACTTGTACAACGAGCTCGGATCCAAACCTGCCGTCAAGCTGGAGGCCGAAGCAAACTTGCTTCAACAAAGGCTGGACGAAATCCAGCGCCGTGCCAGCCTTTCCCCATGGGTGGCACCGACAAGCGCAAACATGGGGCCGCGGCGAAATTTCGCAACCCGCATCCCCCATTCCAGACATGGTCGGGTAGAGGCACACAGCCGCGCTGGGTGAAGGACGCGCTCGAGCGCGGCGCGACAATGGATAGCCTGCGGTTGAAAGCGTTGGCCGCTTCGCAGAACGAGGAAGATACTCATCCGGTGTAATTTCGGCGGCTGACGCGCTTTCGCCTGCTCGCCCGGAGCGTCGTACTGGGAGCATCCGATGGATCGACATCCCCGCGAAAGAACTAGCCAATCCGAAAGCCGCCATCATGAAGATCATTGGCTTCGCTGGCATCGGGTTTTTTGGCCTCTCGCCGCCGCAGGCAATGCCGCGCACTGGGTCTGGTCTGACGGGCGCGCATCGATAGAATGGTCTGAAGGCCGCCACTTGTGGCGGCCTTTTTGCGGAATTGGCGGCCCCACAAAGTTAGCGGCTTTGCTTCAGCGAAGACTGGACGAGATCCATCGGCACGTCAGCCCTCAGCCAGCACCTGGCACAGCAAAACGCAAACATGCCGCCGTGCCAAATTTCGCAATCCGCGCGCCTCGTTCCAAACATGGTCAGGCGGAGGAACACAACCGCACCGGGCGTCTCTCGGACGCAAAGCGTCTGGACGCCCCACAGCTTTTGCGGAAAGAATGCGCGATTACACGGTAAACGAGAAAGCTGGAATCACCGCTGGCGCGGTGATGGCGCTCGTGATCGTGGCGTGGCCAGCAATCGTTGCATTGGCGTTGCTTTCCGGAAGATAAGTAAAGCTGCTGGCGACGTTCACGGAACTTTGTTCTACTCCGAGAACGGCAGCGGGAACTTTGTTCTACTCCGGAGAACTACGGGAAGCATGGCTGACATTTCTTCGCGCGTCGATGGCGACCGCGTCCTCGCCGATCTCAACGCGCTGCGCGCCATCGGCGCCTACAAGACCGGCGTTCACAAGCCGACTTTCTCCGAACCGCATCTGCGCTCGCTGGCTTGGCTGATGCAGCGGCTTCCTGAGGCCGGCCTCACGGGCGAGATCGACGGCATCGGCAACGTGCTCGGAACCAGCACGAAAAGCGGGCCGAAACTGCTGGCGGGATCGCATCTGGAAAGCCAGAACCACGCGGGCTGGCTCGATGGACCGCTCGGCGTGGTCTATGCGCTCGAGGCCGCCCGCGTCATCAATCCCGACCCGAATATAGAGGGCGCCGTCGAAGTCGCATCATGGTGCGACGAGGAAGGCCATTTCGGACACTTCCTCGGCAGCCGGTCCTATGTCGGCGGCGTCACCGAAGCCGATATCGACGCCGCGCGCGACCGCAACAATGATAGGAGCATGCGTGACGCGCTACGTGAGGCGGGTCTTGCCGGCCGCGCCCGCGCGCGGTGCGAACAAGGGCGGCATATCGGCTATCTGGAAGCCCATATCGAGCAGGGCGAGGCGCTGGAAAGCAGCGGCCTCAAGATCGGCATCGTCACGTCCATCGTCGGGATCTGGCAATACCGCATCACCTTCACGGGTGAACAAAACCACGCCGGCACCACGCGGATGGCCATTCGCCGGGACGCCGGCCTCGCACTCGCCAGATTTTGCGTCGATATCGACAATCGTTTCCCCGCCGCCTGCGGCCCGCGCACGGTGTGGACCACCGGCCGCATCACGCTCGATCCCGGTGCGCCCAGCATCATCCCGGGAGCGGCGGAAATGCTGTTCCAGATTCGCGACGACGATCCTGCCGTGATTGCGCGGCTGGAGGAACTGCTCCACGGCATGGCCGCGGAGGTCAACGCCCAAGGCCGCTGCGCCGTCGCGGTGGAGCGCATCCGCACCGGGACGCCCGCGCGGATGGATGGCTCGTTCCAGCAGGCCATCGAGGGTGCCAGCGCAGCTTTTGCCGACGGCAAGTCGCTCCGCATGCCGAGCGGCGCCGGCCACGACGCCCAGATTCTCTCAACCGTCATGCCGGCCGGCATGCTGTTCGTGCCCTCGATCGGCGGCATTTCGCATCACTGGACCGAGAACACCGCCGACGCCGACATCGTTACCGGGGCAGAGGTCTTTGTTGACGCCTGCCGGCGGCTGTTGGCGCAATGAGGCGACGCGAGATGCGACATGGTTGCTGAGACCAGGCCGGCCTATTCGATCAGGGACATTCCGGCCAGCGTATGGGTGCTGGGCTTCGTCTCCATGCTGATGGACATCTCGTCGGAGATGATCCACGCCCTGCTGCCGATCTACCTGGTCTCGGTCCTCGGCGCATCGATGGTGACGGTCGGCGTCATCGAAGGCATCGCCGAGGCGACCGCCTCCATCACCAAAATATTCTCTGGCGCGCTCTCGGACTGGCTCGGGAAACGCAAATGGTTGGCCGCCATCGGTTACGGCCTCGCGGCCTTCACCAAGCCGGTGTTTCCGCTGGCGCCAACCGTCGGCTGGCTGGTGGCCGCGCGTTTCGTCGACCGGATCGGCAAAGGCATTCGCGGCGCCCCGCGTGATGCGCTGGTGGCCGATCTCTCGCCGGCCGATCTGCGCGGCGCCAGTTTCGGGCTGCGCCAATCGCTCGATACGATCGGCGCCTTCGTCGGCCCCCTGCTCGCCATCGCCCTGATGTGGTGGACATCGGACAACTTCACGGCCGTGTTCTGGGTTGCCGTAATTCCCGCTTTCCTGGCGCTGGCGCTGATCGTTTTCGCCGTGCGTGAGCCGGCGCGGCCGCAGGCGCTGCGCACCGTCCGCAATCCGATCAGCCTGGCCGAGATCAAAAACCTGGGGCCGGCCTATTGGTGGGTGGTGGCGGTCGCGAGCGTGTTCACGCTGGCGCGCTTCAGCGAGGCATTCCTCGTTCTCCGCGCCCAGAATGTCGGGCTGCCGATCATGCTCGTGCCTGCCGTCCTGGTGGCGATGAATGTCGTCTATGCCCTCGCAGCCTATCCCGCCGGCGTCATCTCGGATCGCATGGGCCGCACGGCCGTGCTGGCGAGCGGCATGCTGGTGCTGGTTGCCGCCGACATCGCGTTGGCGTTGCTGCCGTCGGTGGGCGGTGTTGCGCTGGGCGTCATTCTCTGGGGCCTGCACATGGGACTGACGCAGGGACTGCTGGCCGCGCTCGTTGCGGATACCGCGCCGGCCGAGTTGCGCGGCACGGCTTACGGATTCTTCAACCTGCTCGGCGGCGTGGCGATGCTCGCGGCCAGCGTCATTGCCGGCGCACTCTGGGATATTGCAGGGCCGCAGGGCACGTTCCTGGCCGGCGCCGGCTTCGCCCTCGTCGCGCTGGCGGGATTGCTGGTGGTACAGGGCAAGATCGGCCAACGGGCCGCGGCCTGAGCGGCGCCGGATTCCGCCGGGTTCCTTGGTGACAAGGAGTCGCGTCTGGCTTTCTTGCAAACGGCTGGGTTTGCGGCCATTTACGCTCGCACGAGGTAAAGTTCTCCAGATGTTGCTGCTGCAGGCCCTCCCTACATCGATCGGCGTTGCCGCCATCGCGCCGGCGTTGCTGGTGCTCTGGCTCGTCATTGCCGCGGACGAGCGCCCCGGCCCACCCGCGCGGGTATGGCTCGCTTTCGTACTCGGGGCCGCCAGCATTTCTCTGTTGGGCATTGCGCGCGCCCCGTTTGCCGCGATCCTTGCGGTGCCTGGAAACCCCTGGATGACGCAAGGCCTGCGTTCGATCTTCGGGGTGGCCGCGCCCGAAGAGATCGTGAAGGTCCTCGTGATCATTCTAGTGTCATTGCCGGTGCGCCGCCGTGCGTTTGCGGACCCAATGGACACGGTGGTCTACGGTGCGGCCGCAGGCCTCGGCTTCGCGGCCTACGAAAACCTCGCCTATCTCGTGCAGCACGCCGACATGTGGCGGTCGCTGGCCGCCTTGCGCAGCGTATTGACGGTGCCGTTTCACGGCGCACTCGGCATCATCGCAGGCGCCTATATCGCGATCGCGCGCGCCGGCACCGCGCTCGGTGCGCATCGCCATCATCGCGACTGGGCGCGGATCTCTAGCTGGGCGCTGGCGCTGTTCGCGCCGGTCGCGCTGCATGCGGCATTCGATTTTCCGCTGCTGACGCTACAGAAACATCCAGATCTCGGCGCCAACGTGCGGATGCTGCTGGGGGCGGCAAGCCTGCTGATCGGCTTCAGTTCGATCGGGTTTGCCATACGGCTGGTGCGGCGCGTCGGCCGCCATCATGCGCCGCGCACCGAGATCGCGCGTGAGCGGCTGAGCCAGTTGCGGCGGATGTGGGCCCTGCTGCTCGTGGGCAGCGGCGCGGGCTTCGCCGGCGCGGCTTTCGTCCTGACCTCGCTTCATCACTGGTTCGTCAATCCGGAGCGCAATGCGTCGCTGCTTCTCATTCCGCTCGGCATGACCTCCATCTTGATAGGCTTGGCGCTGTTGCTGGCCACGTCGGCTGTCTATGTGTTTGGCCGCAATCGCATCAGAACGTCCTCGGACGGATTTTCGTCCGCGCCTGAGCCAGGCTGAACGTCATCCTTCAGTCGTTGATCTCGCTTAAAAGCTAGCCAACATTTTTACCCGCAGCGGGCGTACCGGGTATATTGGGCACTCGGCACGGCAGGCATCGGGAGTTTCCAATGACCCAAGACATTCCCCCTGATATCGGCAAGCTGCAGTCCGAAATGAATGCCGCGGTGAAGGCGCACTGGAAGGCCTTCCTGTTCGAAGGCATCGTGCTCGCCCTGCTCGGCCTGGCTGCGATGATCGTGCCGCCGCTGGCGAGCCTCGCCGTCACCATCTTCCTCGGCTGGATGTTTCTGATCAGCGGCATTGCCGGGTTGTTCGTCACTTACTGGGCGCGGCAGATGCCGGGCTTCTGGTGGTCGCTGTTTTCGGCGGCGCTGGCCGTTCTCGCCGGCGGGATTTTGCTGGCGCGGCCCGCGCAGGGCGTCCTCACGCTCACCATCGTGGTCGGCGCGTATTTTCTCGCCGAGGGCGTCGTCAGCATCATGTACGCGCTACAGCACCGCCGCGAATTGTCGGAGCGCTGGTCCTGGTTGCTGATTTCAGGCGTGATGGACCTCCTGATCGCATTCATCATCATCGCCGGCCTGCCGGGTTCGGCGGAATGGGCGATCGGCCTCCTGGCCGGGATCAATCTCGTGCTCGGCGGCGCGTCACTGGTCGGCATAGCGCTCGCCGCGCGCAAATCCTGACGCCGCCGATTATGGGATGACAAGACCCGGCTGGTGCGCTATAGAGCCCGCCATGATCATGATCGCCGCCAGCAACTTTTGGTATTTTAGCTACGACAGCTCGCTGGCGGTGGGAGGATCGCGCTCAATCTGACGAATTGAAGCCAAGAAGTCCGAACAGCCGCCAAACCTGGCGGCTTTTTTATTGGCCGGCAGGTTTCCTTTCAAACAGGAGCCACAGCCGTGTTGAGCACCACCGACGACCTTCGAATTAGCGAACTGAAAGAACTGAGTACGCCGCAGGAGGTGATGGGCGAGATACCGCGCACCTTGACCGCGACGCGCGTCGTGATGGCGGCGCGCAATGCCATTCACGCCATCCTGCACGGCACCGACGACCGCCTGCTCGTGGTCGTCGGCCCCTGCTCGGTCCACGATCCCGCCGCGGCCGTTGATTACGCCGAGCGACTCGCTGCACTGCGCGAAAAGCTCGCCGACCACCTCGAAATCGTGATGCGTGTCTATTTCGAAAAGCCGCGCACCACGGTCGGATGGAAGGGACTGATCAACGACCCCAATCTCGACGGCTCCTTCGACATCAACAGGGGCCTGCGGCTCGCCCGCAATGTGCTGTCGGCGGTGAACAATCTCGGCCTGCCGGCCGGGACCGAATTCCTCGACATGACGACGCCGCAATACATTGCCGACCTGATGGCATGGGCGGCAATCGGGGCGCGCACGACCGAGAGCCAGATCCATCGCGAGCTCGCTTCCGGTCTCTCCTGCCCGGTCGGCTTCAAGAACGGTACCGACGGCAATATCCGCATCGCGGCCGATGCGGTGAAGTCGGCCTCGCATCCGCATCATTTCATGGCTGTCACCAAAGGCGGGCGCTCGGCGATTGCGGCAACCACCGGCAACGAGGACTGCCACATCATCCTGCGCGGCGGCAACAAGCCGAACTACGACCGGAAAAGCGTCGATGCCGCTTGCGTCGAACTTGTCCGCGCCGGCGTCACCCCGCGGATCATGATCGACACCAGCCACGCCAACAGCAACAAGAAGCCGGAGAACCAGCCGCTGGTGGTCGCCGACATCGCGCGCCAGATATCGGAGGGCGAGCAGCGCATCACCGGCGTCATGATCGAGAGCAATCTGGTCGCCGGCCGCCAGGACGTCGTGCCGGGCAAGAAGCTAGCCTATGGGCAGAGCATCACCGACGGCTGCATCGACTGGGAGACGACGGTGTCGGCGTTGAACATGCTGGCTGATGCCGTGGCGACGCGCCGCAACGTGCCATCGCGCCGTTTCCGGGAGGAGCGCTCGGCGTAGCCCACCCGGGTCGAATGATGGCAGGGCGCGGTCGACGCGCCCTGCCTCAGTTTTTATTGAAGCTGCACTACGATCCGAAGCGTGCACACTCGCGCGACGCCGTCAAAGCTGCGCCTGGCAAAAAACTTCACACGTACGAAATCAGGCTCCGCGGGCGTCTCGAAGGATGTAGGCCACAGACGTGGCCTCATGGTTCTCCCGGCGATGCGAAGCATCGCCCGGAGACGCGCGGAGCCTGTCATCGGGCCGCGCTACGCACGGACCCGTTGGCGCTCCTCACCATGAGGGACGTATGACGCAGTAAGCCTAACAGCCGCGGCAGATGCTCTTGATCTTGCGGTCGAGCGCTGCGTTTTCCTTGCTCAGCGGATCGTTCGGATCGTTCAGGTTCTTTTCGCTGGGCACGTCGCTGCGGCGCGGCTGACGGTGTCCGATCGGCGCCTCCGGAATCCCTCCGGCACTCGGGTTGCTCTTTGGCATTGTCGACGTCCCGCCCTGCGCGAACGCAGCAGGCATGCCGATCAGGACCATCAGCGCGACTGACAAGATTGTTCTTTGCATCCCGATTCTCCGCCTTTTAGATTCCTTTATCGTGTCCGTTCGGGCACGTCGATCGTTGCGCAGTTTCGCCGTCCCTGGGCAGCACAGTCCTGTGCCTTTCGTACATCGGCCATGGTGCCGAGCAACCAGATTCCGGCGGCCACCAGCAGCACGAAGAAGCCGAGCAGAACGGCGTTTTCGATTCCGCGATGGCCCTCGTCTTCCGGCGGCTCCCGCTTCTCCTCGCCGTCCTCCGTCATCGCCCGATCACGGCTTTGGCGGATAGAGGTGAACGTCTCCACAATAGTCGACGATACGATACTGCACTTCCGAGGATAGTTCACATTCCTCGGAACTTGCATGCGACAAATAATTCGGTCCAATCGGCGCCTTTCCATGGCCGCCGGGAATGTCGAGCACGTAATCCGGCTGGCACAGGCCCGAAACGCGGCCGCGCAAGTTGCGCATCAGTTCCCGTCCCTCTGCAATGGTGGTGCGCAGATGTCCGGTCCCCGGCGCCAGATCGCCATGATGCAGGTAATAGGGCTTGATTCGGTTTTCAACAAAGGTCCGCATCAACGCTTCCAGCGTCGCGGAATCGTCATTGACGCCGCGAAGCAGCACCGTCTGGCTTACCAGCGGAACACCGGCGTCGGCCAGCCGCGCGCAGGCGGCGCGGGCCTCGCCCGACAATTCGCGCGGATGATTGGCGTGAACGGCGATCCAGGTCGTTGCGCCGTCAGCTTTCAACGCCCTGATCATGTCGCCTTCGATGCGCGCAGGCGCAGCCACCGGCACGCGGGTGTGGATGCGAACGATCTTGACGTGATCGATGGCGGCGAGGTCCGTCATGATCTCAGCCAGCCGCCGTGGCGACAGCATCAGCGGATCACCGCCGGTCAGGATGACTTCCCAGATTTCGTTGTTCTTGCGGATATAGTCCAGCGCGTCGCGATAGGCGGCCTCGGACAGCGCCGTCGCCTTGCCAGGCCCGACCATCTCGCGGCGGAAGCAGAAGCGGCAATACACCGCGCAGACATGCACCAGCTTGAGCAGCACGCGATCGGGATAGCGATGGACGATGCCGGCGACCGGCGAATGCGCATCGTCGCCGATCGGGTCGGCATTTTCACCGGGCGCATTCATCAGTTCGAGCGCGCTCGGAATGAATTGCCGCGCGATCGGATCGTCAGGATTTTCAGTATCAATCAGGTTAGCGATATCGGGCGTCACCGCGATGGCGTAGCGCGCGGCGACCCGCTCGAGGTCGGCGAGATCGGCCGGCTTCGCCAACCCCCGCTCGATGAGATCAGCGGGCTGCCGCAGCGTTGCCAAAAGTTTTGGATCGATCTTGTTCATGTCTCTCCTGCCGGTGGCGTCCACACCACCTGGTCCACCCGCAGTGCGCCGCTTGCCAGCATCACCAGCCGATCGAAACCGAGCGCGACGCCGCTCGACGGCGGCATCGCGGCAACCGCTGCGAGAAAATCCTCATCCAGCGGATAGCGCTCGCCGTAGCGCCGCTCCTTCTCGTCCATATCAGCGGCGAAACGGCGGCGCTGTTCGCCGGCATCGGTCAATTCGCCAAATCCGTTGGCAAGTTCGACGCCGCAGGCATAGACCTCAAAACGTTCGGCGACGCGCGGATCGGACGCTTTCGCCCGCGCAAGGGCTGCTTCCGGCGCCGGATATTCGAACAAGACAGTCAAACGCCCCTGCCCCAGATTCGGTTCGACATGCTCGACCAGCACTTTGCTGAAAATATCCGACCAGGTGTCGTCATCAGTGATCCGCACCCGCGGCCTTGCTGCCGCCGCAAGCGCCACCCGATCGCCCTCGCCATTGCTGATTGTGGCCAACAGATCAATTCCAGCAAAGCGGTCGAACGCGGATGCCACCGTCAGCAGTTCCGGCTCGGCGAAGGGATCGGCCGTTCTGCCCCGGAACGAAAACTGCCTGATCCCGGTCGCCTGCGCTGCATGTGCGATCACGACGATGGTGTCGGCCATAACGGCGTCATAGCCTGCGTCGGCACGATACCATTCCAGCATCGTGAATTCGGGCAGATGCAGATCGCCGCGCTCGCGGTCGCGGAACACGCGCGCCAATTCGAAGATTTTGGCTTCGCCGGCAGCGAGCAGTTTCTTCGCGGCGAATTCCGGCGACGTTCGCAAATAGCGCGTCGCGCGTGTGCCATCGTGGCTGATGATTTCGGTGCGTGGGGCATGCAGATGCGTCTCGTTGCCCGGCGAGACCTGCAGGATGCCGGTTTCCACCTCGGTAAAACCCTGCTCGTCGAACCAGCCTCGCACTGCCCTCGTGATCGCGGCTCGCGCCATAAGGAACGGCCTTCGATCGGCGTGCCGTGTGGCCGCCCACCAGGGCGAGGGCTGGTCGATATCAGCCATCACAGGCGGTTCCGAATCCACCGAGCATCCTCCGCGGAGCCAATCAAGGCCATCAGGGAATCGGCAAATACCATTGATATTGTTCGACTTTCTTTGCGTCCGACACGACGAGCCGGAGGAAGCAGCAAGATCCAGCTCCAGCTCGGTCATTTCATGTCGAAAGACGCTCTCCTTGTCCATTCGCCCGATCGATGTCGCCGCATCCCACTGAAGCTGCGGGTCTTCGCGAACCGCTTAAAACATTACTTTAAAGCCCCATCAGCAACGGTCGGCCCCATCGTTAAATTGCTTGCCAGACGCGTCATATAACAACGGCGAAATCCAGCTATTAGCAGCTCGCCGGAACGGCCGTAAAACGCTGGCATCGACGGGCAAAATCAGTATGTTGCAGCCCGAAACCGCCTGATTGGCCCTGCGGACACAAATGTCCGGTTCGGCCGAAGGCCAGAAATTCGGGAAAACAGCTTTGAAAGTCATCGCCAGTTCTATTCGCAAGGGCAACGTCATCGAGCAAGACGGCAAGCTCTATGTCGTCCTGTCAGCCGAAAACATCCATCCCGGCAAGGGAACCCCGGTCAGCCAGATCGAAATGCGCCGCATTGGCGACGGCGTGAAGGTGTCGGAACGCTACAAGACCACTGACCAGGTCGAGAAGGCCACCGTCGAGGACCGCAACTTCAACTACCTCTACGAGGATGGCGACGGCTTCCATTTCATGAACGCCGAGACCTATGACCAGGTCCAGGTTTCGAAGGAGATCGTGGGTTCGTCCGCGCCTTACCTGCAGGAAAACATGACCGTGAAGCTGTCGATGCACGACCTGAATCCGGTCGCCATCCAGTTGCCGCAGCGCGCAACCCTCGAAGTTGTGGAGACCGAGCCGGTCACCAAGGGGCAGACCGCGTCTTCCTCCTACAAGCCTGCTATCCTGTCCAACGGCGTGCGCACCTCGGTGCCGCCGCACATTGGAACGGGAACACGGATCGTGGTCATGACCGAGGACGGCTCCTACGTCGAACGCGCAAAGGACTAAGACCGCGCCATAGGCCACGGGGCATACGCCGGGGGCGATGCATTGGGTACAAAGGCTGTCCGCTTGCTCTCGCGTTGGCTGGCAGCCTTTTGTTTGCTCCCCGCCGGGATTGCCGGCGTTTCCGCCAATGAGTTCAGAACGCCGTCGATGTCGGCCGTTCGCGTCGAATGGCGCGCCGTTCTGAATCAGCTTCGCAGCGAGATCAATTCCCAGCCGGCGATCGCGCAGCGCTTCACCTTCGCAGGGCAGCGGCGGGTGCCGGCATGGGATCCGCGCGCGACGCCCGCGCTGGTGCAGTTGAACGCGATCAATTCGGCGATGTTCGCCGGAATCGGCCGCAGTCCGGTGCCGGTGCTGTTGCCCTTTGATACCGCGGCCTATCTCGAGGCCGAGGCCAGTGGCACGCGCCACGCGGCGGTGTCACGCCATCAGGCCGGCTTTCGCCCCGTCGACCTGTTTCACGCTGGCCCCTCCGGCTACGACGCGGTGTTTTCGCTGGATCCCGGCGCCGGTGACGGCCTGCCGTCTCGAACTTTCGCCCGTCCGGTCGAGGTGCAGATTACGGGCTCGGTCCTGGTATACGATCTCGCCGATCCGCTCAGCGGCAAGGGCGAGCCGGTCAAGGCGCTGGCGTCGCAATTTCCGGACATGCGCCGTTTCATTCGCGAAGGTTATGTGCGCTACGCCTTCACCCGTTTCGGCGTGCCCTATGTGGTGTCGATCCAGTGCCTCGATTCTGCGCCGCGGGCGCGGCGGCTGGCCTGCCGCGAGGCTTACCCGATCGCCGAGCGCTTCCTGAAGGCGCTGCGCATCGCCGGAGGCCAGCCGGCGCGGCCGCGCTTCGACGTTTCCTCCGAGGTTGCTGAACGGCCGGCCACCCCTTCGCCCGACTTCAGCTATCGTCCGAGCGGTGACATCATTGCCAACAGCGGCGCGCGCAGGCGCGGTGGCCGCGCCGACCTCGTCGCCTATTCGCAGATCCGCTTTCCGCTGGAGAACGCTCCGGCCCGGGTTAGCTCGCAGCAGTTCACCAGGCGCAAATCCGGCGAAAGCCGAGGCACCTATCAAGGCGTCTATCCGTGGCGGGACAATTTTTGCGAAGCCCGCAGTTTCCACGTCGGCCAATGTGCGGCCGGCTTCGGTCACCAGGGCCAGGACATTCGCCCCGCGCCCTGCCCGCCGAACAGCAGCGCCGGCAAGGCCTGCCATCCGAGAAAGCAGGCGGTCGTCGCCGTCCGCGACGGCGTCGTCATCCGTTCCTTAAAACAACAGGCGGCAACGCTGCAGATCAACACAGGCACCGAGCACATCCGTTTCCGTTACATGCACATGAATCCGTCAGCCATGGATGCGGACGGCATTCTCAACGGCCGACGCGTCACCGAGGGCGAGAAGATCGGCGTGGTCTCCAACTATCTCGATTTCCCCAACGGCACGTCGTACCACCTCCACTTCGACGTGCAGGTGTTCACGCGTGACGGCTGGATCTGGGTCAACCCCTACACCACCCTGATCGCCTCCTACGAACGGCTGATCCGCGGCCGCGGCCACGAAATCGGGACCGAGCCGCCGGCCGCCGTCGCGCATGCGCTGCCGAAGAATGTACGGCGCCACGTCGCGCGACAAGCGGAAGGCCGCGCTAACTAATCGCAAACCGATTCGCTTTCCAGCCACGGAACCGTTCAAATCTCTACAATGGATTCCGTGGGCATTAACCGCTGGCGGCGTAACGTGGGCACTGGAATAGAAACCGCAGTCCGTTCCCACAGCATGTTCACCACGTTCGCCTGGTATTTCCTATCGCTGGAAGGCCGCATCAGCCGCCAGGAGTTTCGGCTTGGCTATTTCGGCCTTGTGATTGTTAATGCGTTGTTGATCCGGACATGGCGCAACCTCACCGTTCCGCGCGTGCGCTATTACAGTGGCCACGATATCAGCCATGACTGGTCGATCCTGCTGGTGCTGCTCGTACTCCTTTGGCCGCTCATTGCTGTCACCGTGAAGCGGCTACACGATCTGAATGTTTCGGGGTGGTGGCTACTCGCGGCACTCGCAACTCCCGTTATTTCCAGCGTAACAAGCGTCAGCGGATGGATTATTACGCTGTTGGCGGTGGCCGTTCTAAGCGTTCTGCCAGGAGCGTCTGGCGACAACCGGTTCGGACGTGATCCGCTCGCCCAAGGCGGGATCTAGCGGCCCGGCGGTTAGGCGGCTGCATTCTTCCGCGCCGGCGGCGTCCAGCGAAACGCGGCGCCGAATCTGTTCCAGACATTGATCGAGGCGACGGCGGAGGTGAGATAGGCGAGCTCCTTCTCGGAGAATTCCGCGCTCGCCTGCGCATAGACCTCGTCACTGACGCCGTCTGCGAGCAACGTCAGCGCCTCCGTCCAAGCCAGCGCGGCACGCTCGCGCGCGGAAAACTGCGGCGCCTCGCGCCAGACCACCACGAGATTGAGCTTGTCGGTGGGCACGCCGAGCTTCTCGCCCTCGAGGATATGATACTGCACGCAAAAGGCACAGCCGTTGATCTGCGAGGCACGCAGCTTGATCAGCTCGAGCAGTTGCTTGTCCATTCCCGCCTTGCCCGCGACCTGGCTGAGCGCCAGCACCGCCGCGTAGGCGTCCGGCGTCAGCGACATGAAATCTTGGTACTCTTTGCGGGCGTGTGACATCTCTTGTGCCTCATGTTATCAGTGTTCTGATTGATTATAAGAGTACTGATATGCTGCGCAAGACACCACGAAGTACGGCAGCGCGATCACGAAACGTATCGGCAAAAAGACTACAAGCGAGGCGAAAGCCGGCCGCCGGAAAAGCCGGCCGACGGTCGCAGCAAAAATCTGCGGAAACTCCCGCGTCATTGATGCTGCGGCCGCCCCCGCCCGGCGAGGGCAAGCGCGGCGAGCAAGGCTATCTCGCCTATCTGCTGCGCCAGGCCCAGGGTGCGACGCGGCTGGCGATGGAGCGGTCGCTGGCCGAGCTTGGCGTCACCTCGCCGCAATTCGTCGTGCTGACGATGCTGCGCGCCTATCCCGGCCTGTCCGGCGCGGAACTCGCGCGGGTGGCGATGCTGACGCCGCAGACGGTCGGCGTCATCATCCGCAATCTCGAGCGCGACGGCGCCATCAAGAAGACCCCGCACCCGATCCATGCCCGGGTGCTGCAATGGACAGTGACGCGGCGGGGCGCAGCGCTACTCGACAAATGCCGGCGCCACGCGCAGGCGATCGAGCGGCGGCTGGCGGCGGGGCTTTCCGCCAACGCTCAGCGCCTGATCCGCCGCTGGCTGGCCAAAATCGCCGCGGATTTGTGAAGGAAATGCCGGTTCCCGCGGCGTCATGGCTTTTGGCGCAGGCCCGCCCTGCCGCTAGACTGCGGGCATGAAACAGCCTGATTCCCAGCAAGCCCCAACCCGCCGCGCAGTGCTGGGCCTCGGTACCGGCGCTCTGCTCGCGACGACGTTTCCCGCTTTGGCCGCGCCGGCCGGCTTCGACCAGTGGCGCGACAATTTCCGCGCGCGCGCGACTTCAAAAGGCATTTCGGACGCGACCTGGACGCGGGTGATGGGGCGGATCGAGCCCGACATGACCGTGTTCCGGCAAATGCAGAAGCAGCCGGAATTCCACGAGCAGATCTGGCAATACGTCAATCGCCGCGTCTCCGATTGGCGCATCATCAACGGCCGTGAAGCCTTGAAGAAGCACGAGGCGCTGTTCGCGCGGATCGAGCAGGATTTTGGCGTCGAGCGCGGCACGCTGCTTGCGCTGTGGGGCGTCGAGTCCGCCTATGGCGATCCCTTGGTGCAGCAGAACCATATGCGCCCGATCTTTCCGGCTCTCGCAGCGCTGGCCTGGAACGAGCCGCGCCGCCGCGCCTATTGGGAGACCGAGCTGATCAACGCGCTCAAGATCGTCGACCGCGGCTGGGGCACGCCGGAGGAAATGCGGGGATCCTGGGCCGGCGCGATGGGCCACACCCAGTGGATGCCGGAAGTCTGGCTCAATGTTGGCATGGACTACGACAAGGACGGCCGCGTCTCGCCGTTCGGCAAGCCCGACGATGCGCTCGGCTCCAGCGCGCGCTATTTGCTCAACCGCGGCAAGTATCACCGCGGCGAGCACTGGGGCTATGAAGTCCGCAGCTCAGGAGGGGCTTCGAGCGGCAGCCGGACCTATGCGGCGTGGGCCAGCGCCGGCGTCACACGCGCCGATGGCAAACCGTTCCCGCAACCGAGTGCATCGGCGCAGATGTGGGTGCCGGTCGCCGGGGGACCTTCGTTCCTGCTCGGCCCGAATTTTTATTCGGTGAAGAGCTACAACCCCTCGATGAACTACGCGTTGGCGATCTGCCATCTCGGCGACCGCATCCTGGGTGCGCCGCCCTTCATCCAGCCCTTCCCCGGCTCGGAGCGCGCGCTGACGCTTCCCGAAGTGCAGGAGCTGCAGACCCGGCTGACCAAAGCCGGCTTCGACACCGGCGGCACGGACGGCCGCGTCGGCAACGACACGATGAAGGCGGTTCGCGACTATCAAACCAAGACGGGACTGCTGCCCGCGGACGGTTATGGCGGGCTGAAGGTGCTGGCGCGGTTGAGGCAGGGTGGATAGCGACGCAGCTTCAACCTCGCGCGATTTGCGCCGCGTCCTCTCCATCGAGTCTGCAGTCAAGCTGCCTCCAGCGGTTCGGCTTCCTTCGCCAGCCGATCCACAAGATCATCTACTGCGCGTTCGGCCGCAGCGATCGACGCCTTCAAGCGTTCATCGCCGAACTCGTCATACTCGATGGCGATGCTGTGGAAGTCGGTGACGCCGAGGAAGCCGAAAACGTCGCGCACCGACCCTTCGACATGGTTGATGTGCGCGATCCGTCCGCCCGGATCGTAGCCGTAATCACCTCGCGAGCTGAGCATGATGAGACGTTTACCCTTACCAGCCAGTAGCTGCGAATAAGGATCGTCTGGCCGGGCACGGTCAAAGCCGAAAGTGCGACCGACCCGCACGACATTGTCGACATACGCCTTGAACTGCGCCGGCATTCCAAAATTGTACATCGGCACGCCAGCCACGATCAAATCTGCGGCGATGAGTTCATCGACCAATGCGTCGCTTTCTGCCAGCACATCATTCATCCACGGTTCGCGCAGCTCGGATTTGGTGAAGGCCGCACCGATCCATTTCTCGGTGACGTGATGCGGTGGTGATTGGCCGACATCCCGATCGGTCACGAGGTCATTCGGCCGGTATTGCAGCCAACGCTGCACGAAGCGTTCAGTGAGGCGGCGCGTGTGCGACCCGCGAGGGAACCGGTCCGATCTGTCAGGCCGCGCACTGGCGTCAATCCGTAGCAAGTTCATGGCATATCTCCTTTCATCCTTGTTCGACTAGATGGATCGGGCGGAGTGCATTGACAAAAGCAAATTGCTCATCACATGGATGAACTACATTCATCTATAAGGCCTGCCGATGAGACGTCTTCCACCGCTGTCCGGACTGCGGGCATTCGAAGCCGCCGCGCGGCATCTGAGTTTCAAGCGTGCAGCTCAGGAGCTGCACGTGACGCCGACCGCCATCAGCCATCAGGTTCGGCAGTTGGAAGAGGTGATTGGCGTGACGCTGTTCGAGCGGCGGACGCGTCAGGTCCTGCTGACCGCGGAAGGGCAGGTCTTGCTACCGGTTCTGCGCGACGGATTCGATTCCTTCGCACGTGTCATCGAAGGATTGAGCCGCAGGCAGCGCCGCGCGACGGTGACACTTTCGGCCACTCCCGCGTTCACCGCCAAGTGGCTGGTGCCGCGCATCGCGGGCTTTCACAACGCAAGACCTGACATCGATCTCACGCTGCTGGCGACCCTGGAGGTCGTGGACCTTAATTCGGGTGTCGCGGACCTCGCGTTGCGCTATGGCCCTGGCCCTTATCCCGATCTGAGCGCCGAACCGTTGGCCATCGATCGTTTTGCGCCAGTGGCAAGTCCGCGTCTTGGTCTGAAAAAGCCGGCCGATCTGCACTCAGCGACCTTGCTGCATTTTGACTGGCGCCGCAGCGATAGCGGCAATCCGACCTGGCGGCGCTGGCTGAAGATCGCGGGTATCGACGGTATCGATGCTCGGGCCGGGCTCCGCTTCAGCGACGAGACCCACGCGATCCAGGCCGCCGTCGCCGGCACCGGGGTTGCGTTGCACAGTCTGCTGCTCGTGTCGGAGGAACTGGCGACCAAAACGCTGGTCGTGCCATTCGGCCCGGAAATCGAAGGCTTCACCCTACATCTTGTGCGCGGCTCCCGGAGACCCCTGACCGAACCGATCGAAGCTACGCAAGCCTGGTTGCGCGCGCAATTCGCGAAAAGCTCACCTTCACGCTGATGCACGCGCGCGTGGCGCAGTCGATCACTGCTGCCCGCGTTTTCGTCTATGCGCGTCGCGCCACCCCACCCGCATTCATGCCGCCGTCGATGACAAGCTCCGTTCCCGTCACATAGCGCGACGCATCGGACGCCAGATACAGCACGCCCTGCGCAATCTCCTCGGCCTCCCCGGCCCGGCCGAGCGGCGTTACTATTTTCGCGCGCTCCTCCGGATCGATCGGTGCGTTCTGTCCGCTACCTGTGGCTCCCGCTGGAATCTTGGCCCAGATCGGCGTGTCGATGATGCCGGGATGCACAGAGTTGACGCGGATGCCGTCGCCGAACGTGGCGCATTCCATCGCGATCGACTTGGCGAACAGCCGGACACCGCCCTTGGTCGCGGAGTAGCCGGAAAGCCCGGCCGCGCCGCGCAAGCCCGCCAGCGACGACATCATGATGATGGAGCCACCGCCGGTCTTGCGCATCGCAGGCAGGCAGTGTTTCACCGACAAAAACACGCCGTCGAGATTGATCGCGGTCTGCCGCCGCCAGTCCGCAAGCGACATCTCAGTGATCGACGGCACTGAAATGCCGATGCCGGCGTTCGAGACCAGCACGTCGAGCCGGTCATGGCGCTTCATGACATCGGCCACGACTTCGATCCAGCGTTCCTCGCTGGTGACGTCGTGATGCCAAAAGCTCGCCTCCCCACCCGCCTTCTTGATCCGCGCGACGACCTCGGGGCCTTTCAAATCGTCGACATCGGTCACCGCAACCGACGCCCCCTCGCGCGCCAGCAACTCGCAAACCGCTTCGCCAATGCCAGATGCGCCGCCCGTTACCAGCGCGACCTTACCCTGAACCTGTCCAGCCATTTCTTCTCCCGTTTGTTGTTATTGATTTTCGAATTATCTGATGACGGCCGGCCCCGGATCCGGTACCGCGACGTCGAGCACGCGCAATTGCACGCGCTCTGAACCCTGGAAGCGATCGACCGCGAGCGATCCTGCCACGTGCAAAGGCTGGCCACGGTTCTGCGTCAGCGCGTGTCCGAGCTTCTGTCCGACCGCGCGGAACGCGATGCCGTTGACGATGGCGCCGTCGCCGGACTTGAAGCGCACGCGCAAATGCGCCTGCCCGACCTCGTCGGCATAGACGAGCTGATGCGCCGGCAGCGCGATCACCGGCTCCGGATTGGCCGCGCCGAACGGCCCGGCGCGGTTCAGCGTATTGGCGAATTCCACAGTCACGCTGCGCGCGCTGACGGCGCCATCGATGAACAGCTCGTTCTCGTGACGGGAATTGGCGACGTCCTCGGCCAGCGCGCTTTCCATGAAGGCACGAAACTCCGCGAGCTTCTCTTTGCGCAGCGTCACGCCGGCAGCCATGGCGTGGCCGCCGCCCTTCATCAAGAGCCGCTCCTTCACCGCCTGCCGCACGGCCTTGCCAAGATCGACGCCCGAGATCGAGCGGCCCGATCCGGTGCCGATGCCGCCCGGCTCGAGCGCAATGGCAAAGGCGGGACGCGCAAACTTCTCTTTCAGCCGCGAGGCGACGAGACCGACAATGCCGGGATGCCAGCCTTCGGCGGCGGTCACGATCACTGCGCCCTTGTCTTCGAGCCCGAGCGAGGCCAGCGCCTCGGCTTCGGCCTGCGCTTCGGCCGCCTGCTCGATGACGCGGCGCTCGCTGTTGAGACGATCGAGTTCGGCCGCGATCCGCGCGGCCTCCGAGACGTCGCCCTCCAGCAACAGCCTCACACCGAGATCGGCGCGCCCGATCCGACCGCCCGCGTTGATGCGCGGGCCCAGCATGAAGCCGAGATGCCAGGCTTCGGGCGGCCCGTTCAGCCGCGCCACATCCATCAGCGCGGTATGCCCGACATGGTCGCGGCGGCGCATCGCGATCAGGCCCTTGGCGACAAAGGCGCGGTTGAGCCCGGTCAGCGGCGCGACATCGGCTACGGTGCCGAGTGCCACATGATGCAGCATGCCCAACAGGTCCGGCTCCGGCAGCTCTGCGCTCCAGAAGCCGCGGCCGCGCAATTCGCGGTTCACGGCGACCAGCGTGATCAGCACCAGGCCGACCGCTGCGAGATGTCCAAGCCCGGAGAGATCGTCCGGCCGGTTCGGATTCACCAGCGCGTCGACCTCCGGCAATTCATCGCCAGTCTGGTGATGGTCGATGACGACGACGGATAGGCCGAGCTTTCGCGCTTCCGCCAGCGGCTCGATGCTGGTGGTGCCGCAATCGACGGTCACCAGCAGCGTCGCGCCCTTGGCAGCTAGCGCCCTCACCGCCTCGACATTAGGGCCGTAGCCTTCAAAGATCCGGTCCGGGATGTGAATCAGCGGATCGAGCCCGCAATGGCGCAGATGCCAGGCCAGCAGCGCTGCCGACGTGGCACCGTCCACGTCGTAGTCGCCGAAGATCGCAACCTTTTCCCCGCGCATCGCGGCATCGGCGATGCGTTTGGCCGCCAGTTCCATCTGCGTCACGGTGTGGGGATCGGGCATCAGTTTGCGGATGGTCGGATCGAGAAAATCCTGAACCTCGTCAATTCCGACATCGCGGCCCGCCAACACGCGGGCCAGCATTTCCGGCAACTGGTAGCGCTGGGTGATCGCCAGCGCCCGCGCCGCTCCCCTGGCGTCGAGCCGGTCGCGCCACAATTTGCCCGTCGCCGAACGCGCCACGCCGAGAAACGCCGGCGGCAGTTCAACGGGAAGTGCGGATGCGGGAAGGATCATGATGCCTTCGAGAGATAGGGGCTAGGCGGGCTGTGGGCAAACGCAAACGGCGACGGTGGCAGGCAAACGAATCGTGTGCGGCAACGCCGGCACAGCCTCGGGCGTCGCCGCCCCTGGGCCATGCCGACAAATGCGACTTGCACAAAGAAGATGCAACTTCATCAGGTAAAACTACCCGCAAGCCGCCGGAACTTAAACCAATCGTTAGCCATGATCCCCGACAAAGGAGACCAATACGCTCTCATTTGAGTCCCGCCGATCCGCAGAAGATCGACATCCGCACAAAGACTGAGGAATTCTCGCCAATGTCCGTCGCGCTTCGCTCCCCAACCGCAACGACCGCAAAACAGCCGGCCAAATCAGCGGGCGCCGACGACGAATCCGACGTTTCCGCGCTGATCGCGAGATTGACCGCCGAGGTCAACCAGGTCGCCTGCGAGAAGACCAAGTCGATCCAGAAGATCACCAACCAGATGAAGATGCTGGCGCTGAACGCGCTGATCGAGAGTTCGCGCGCCGGCGCGCAAGGTGCGGGCTTTGCCGTGGTGGCGCAGGAAGTCCGCAACGTCGGCCAGCAAGTCGAGACGATTGCCCGCGAGCTCGAAAGCCAGCTCACCAACCGGACCGGCAATCTGATGAATTCGATCGCGCAGATGGCCGACCGCTCGCGCGGCGAGCGCATGGTCGATCTGTCGCTCAACGCCATCGAGCTGATCGACCGCAACCTCTATGAGCGCACCTGCGACGTGCGCTGGTGGGCAACCGATTCCGCCGTGGTCGATTGCGCGGCCGAGCCAAGCGCTGCTGCCGTTAGCCATGTGTCGGAACGGATGTCCGTCATCCTCGGCGCCTATACCGTCTATCTCGATCTCTGGCTGTGCGATCTCAACGGCAATGTACTGGCCAACGGCCGCGCCGATCGGTTTGGCGTCGTGGGCCAGAACGTGGCGCAGACCAAGTGGTTTCGCGCCGCGCGAGCCTTGCGCTCCGGCGACGATTACGCCGTCGGCGACGTCGAATGCCAGCCTTTGCTCGGCAACGCTCAGGTCGTGACCTACTGCGCCAGTGTTCGCGAAGGCGGCAAGGCGCATGGCAGGCCGACCGGCGTGCTGGCGATTCATTTCGACTGGGAACCGCAGGCCCGCGCCATCGTCCAGGGCGTGCGCGTCGGCGCGGCCGACAAGGCGCGCGTGCTGCTGGTCGATTCGAATTTCCGGGTGATCGCGGCGTCCGACGGCCAGGGCCTGCTCACCGAACGCATTTCGCTGCAGCTCGAAGGAAGGCGCTCAGGCTTCTACCAGGATCGCTCCGGAACGATGGTCGCGTTCCACGCCACGCCCGGCTACGAGACCTATAGGGGCCTCGGCTGGTTCGGCGTGATCCAGGCCGGCGCGGGATAGGCGCGACGGAAGTCGTCAGTCATCGTGCACAAGGGGCGCGGCGACGCAGCGCGTAGGATGGGTGGAGCGAAGCGATACCCATCAACCACAGTAGCGAAAGTGATGGGTTTCGCGAAGAGCTCAACCCATCCTTGTATCAGCATGACCTGCTAAGGTGTGAGCGTTCCGCAAGGAATGGCCCGGCCTGGGTGGCCACCCGGACCGGGCCGCCGATCGTTGGATCGTAACCCATCGAAGCATTGTGAGCTGATCTTCGTAGCCGGATCACGGTCGGCATCTTCGTCGAGGCCCGCATTGTTGAATGAGCATCAGGCTCGCATTCAAGGGAGGATCGAGAAGATGAGCAAGCGTAGCATAGTTTGCGCCGGCATCGATACTGGCAAGCACAAGCTCGATGTGGCGCTGCATGGAAGGCCGGAACGGCTGCAGGTGGCCAATACGGCCGAGGGGCACGAGGAGTTGTTCGTCTGGTTGCGGCAGCACCGGGTCAAACGGGTCGGTATCGAAGCCACTGGCGGCTACGAGCAAACGGTCGTCCGGCGGCTGCGGCAGGGCCGTTTCGTGGTCGTCGTGTTCCAGCCCGCGCAGGTGCGCGCCTATGGGCGCTTCCATCTGAGGCTGGCGAAGAACGACAAGATCGATGCGGCCTTGATTGCGGCCTGCACGTCCGACGTCAGGACCATCCATGCCCCGCCCGACCGGCGTCTGGCAGAACTGGCCGGGTTACAGACCCAGATCGACCAGATCGTCCGTGCGATGGCCCGGTTCAAGAACCATCGCGAGTCGTGCCGCGATGCCGCTCTGCGGCAGCTCTGGGACGACGAGATCCGGCGATTCCAGGGGCTTTTCCGGCAACGGCTCAAGCAGCTGGTGGCGGCGATCCGTCAGCATCCCGATCTCGCCGAGCGGCTCGACCTGATCCTCAGCGTCGATGGCATTGCGTTGCGCACCGCAAGCGCCATCGTGGTGCGCATGCCGGAGATCGGCCAGCTCAGCCGCGGCCAGGCCGGCGCGTTGGCTGGGCTTGTCCCCTACGATGACGACAGTGGCGAGCACGCCGGCGATCGCCACATCAAGGGTGGCCGCGAGCGGTTGCGCAATAATCTCTACGCCGCGGCATGGATCGCCTCGCTGCGCTGGAACCCGCAACTGACGGCGCTCTACAAGCGGCTGCGCGACGCTGGAAAGGAGCACAAGGTGGCGGTCGTCGCCTGCGCTCGCAAGCTGCTGATCTTCGCCAACGCGGTCGTCGCCCGCGGCACGCCATGGGAGGTCCGCACGATCGCTCATTGAGTTGCCGGCGAGCTCGGCAGAGCAACCACTCTCCAGTCCCTTCCAGCTTCGTTTCTTGGTTCGACCGGAGAGGCCGTTCCTTCGTCCCGACCTGCTTCAATCCGTGACGCCGCGCGCAGACGTCGTCAAGGATGGCCGTCGCGCATTGCTCAAAGCACGCTCCGTAGCTGCCAGGCCACTCCTTGACGACGTCAAGCGCGGTGTCACACTGCAGTTGGTCGGGGCGCGCTCATCCTCGTCCAACTTGATAGTTGCTACGAGCTAAGCCCCACGCAGCCCGCTCAACACCCCAACCGATCGGCAATCCCACCAAAATCCTTGGCGACGATGTCCCAATTGCCGGTGGCTTCGAAATCGTATTTCTGGTGCGGGCCGTACTCGGTCGGGCGCGCGACGAAGGCGGTCTTGAGGCCGTTCTGCTGCGCGGCTTTCAGGTCGCCATTATGGGCGGCCACCATCATCACCTGCTCGGGCGGCAGGCAGAGCAGTTTGGCGGCGCCGAGATAGGTTTCGGGATCGGGCTTGTAGTGCTCGAACAATTCCGCCGACATGATGAGGTCCCACGGCAGGCCGGCGAACTTTGCCATGTTGGTCAACAGCGCGACGTTGCCGTTGGAGAGCGGCGAGATGATGTACTTCTTCTTTAGCCGCGTCAGCCCGGGCACGCTGTCGGACCACGGATGCAGGCGGTGCCAGCCCATCGTCAGGTAGTGCAGATCGGCGTCGCTCAGCCCCCTGATTCCGAACTCGGCGACCAGTTTTTCCAGCGAGCGCCGGTGCAGCGTGTCGAGGATCTGATAGCCGCGTTCGGGATGTTTGCGCACCTCGTCCATCGAGGCCATGTAAACGCCGCGCCAGCCATCGACCAAGGCCGTCCAGTCGGCCTTGATGCCGGAGGTTTTCGACCACTGTATGAAATCGTTGATGAGGCTGGTGCGCCAGTCGACGACGGTGCCGAACACGTCGAACACCAGCGCCTTTACTGAGGAAATGTCGGACATCGGTCGTCCCCTTTGCCGTCATTCCGGGGCGCGCGCAGCGCGAACCCGGAATCTCGAGGTTCCGGGTTCGATGCTTCGCATCGCCCCGGAACGACGAGGGAGTATCCTCAATCCAGATGAAACTTATCCAACTGCCGGTGCTCGGCCTTGATATAACGCACCGTGCCCGTCACCGAACGCATCACCACCGTTTCGGTCTCGATCACGCCATCCTTGCGGAACTTGACGCCCGACAGCAGCGAGCCAGTCGTGACGCCGGTTGCAGCGAACAGGCAATCGCCCCGCACCATGTCCTCGATGCCGTAGATCATCTTCGGGTCGGTCACGCCCATCTTGTGCGCGCGCTCGCGCTTCTCCTCGCTGTCGAGGATCAGGCGGCACTGCATCTGGCCGCCGATGCAGCGCAGCGCCGCCGCCGCCAGCACGCCCTCGGGCGCGCCGCCGGTGCCGATATACATGTCGACGCCGGTGTTGTCGGGATCGGCGCAATGGATCACGCCGGCGACGTCGCCATCGGTGATCAGCCGCACCGCCGCGCCGGTCGAGCGGATGCTGGCGATGATGTCGGCGTGACGCGGGCGATCGAGCACGAGCACCGTGATCGCGGCGGGCTCAACGCCCTTGGCCTTGGCGAGGCGGCGGACGTTGTCAGCCGGCGACGCATCAATTTCAACAACGCCCTTGTCGTAGCCCGGTCCGACCGCGAGCTTCTCCATGTAGACGTCGGGCGCGTGCAACAGCGTGCCGCCATCGGCCATCGCCATGGTCGCGATCGCGCCCGGCATGTTCTTGGCGCACAGCGTGGTGCCTTCCAATGGGTCGACGGCGATATCGACCTGGGGCCCTGCATTCAGCCCGACCTTCTCGCCGATGAACAGCATCGGCGCCTCGTCGCGCTCGCCCTCGCCGATCACGATGGTGCCTTCGATCGGCAGCTTGTTGAGTTCGCGGCGCATCGCGTCCACTGCGGCCTGGTCCGCCGCCTTCTCCTGGCCGTGGCCGCGCAGCCGCGCGGCCGAAACGGCTGCACGTTCCGTCACCCGCACGATTTCAAGCGTGAGGATGCGCTCGAGCAGCAATTGCGGCGGAACGGAAATATGGGTCGACATCGGCTCACTCCTTTAAACCTGCACGGGCCTTCTGGCCCGCATTCAATCCTTTGGCACGCAATCCGTTCGGATCCCGCGTCAGTTCTTTTCGATCCGTATCACCTGCGGCCGGCCGCTGATTACCTTGTCGCGCTGCACCGCCTCCAGCGCGCGATAGACCGCATCCTCGGACGTCGCGTAAGTGATCAGAATGACCGGAACCGGTGCGGCTTTCTTCGCCGCGCCGTTCGCGTCGACACCTTCGGGGTGGCGCTGCACGATCGATTCCAGCGAAATCTTCTGTTCGGCAAGGCGGGTGGCGATGGTAGCGGCGGTGCCGGCAAGGTCGCGCGCCATCAGGCGAATGTAGTAGCCGCCCTCATGGCGCTCCATCGGCGCCTTGGTGGTGTCGCGCAGCCGCTCCACCGGGCGTCCGAACGGCTTGGCGCGAATGCCGCGCGCCACGTCGGCGATATCGGCAACCACGGCGGACGCCGTCGCAGCGCCGCCGGCGCCAGGTCCCACCAGGGTGATCGCGGGAATGCCCTCGCCATCGATGGTCACGGCGTTGGTGACGCCCATCACCTGCGCGATCGAGGACGATTTTGGCACCATGGTCGGATGCACGCGCTGCTCGATGCCCTTGGCGGTGCGCACGGCAACCCCGAGCAGTTTGACCCGATAGCCGAGTTCTTCCGCCGCCCGCAGATCTTCCGGTGCGATTGAGGAGATGCCTTCGACATAGACCGCGCTCTGCGCCACTTTGGTGCCGAAGGCGAGGCTCGCCAGGATTGCAAGCTTCTGCGCGGTATCATGGCCATCGACGTCGAAGGACGGATTGGCTTCGGCATAGCCGAGCCGCTGCGCATCCTTCAGGCATTCGGCAAACGACAAGCCCTCATGCTCCATCCGGGTCAGGATGTAATTGCAGGTGCCGTTGAGGATCCCATAGACGCGGTTGACGCCGGTGCCGGAAAGCCCCTCGCGCAGGGTCTTGATGACCGGAATGGCCGCGCCGACCGCCGCCTCGAAGTTCAGGGCGCCGCCATGCTTCTCGGCAGCCTTCGCCAGCCGAATGCCGTGTTTGGCGATCAGCGCCTTGTTGGCGGTTACCACCGACTTGCCGGCCTTCAGCGCGGCCTCGATCGCCGACAGCGCCGGCTCGCCGGAGCCGCCCATCAGTTCGACGAAGCAATCGACGTTGGGATCGTTGGCCAGCGCCACCGGGCTCTTGGCCCAGTCGATGCCGCGCAGATCGAGCGAACGCTTTTTCGCTTTCGAGCGCGCGGTGACGGCAACGACGCGCACGCCGCGCCCGCTGCGCTCCGACAGCGTGCGCGACTGCTCTTCGATGAGGCGGACGACTTCGGCGCCAACAGTGCCGAGCCCCGCGATACCCACTCTCAGGGGTGCGACCATGAATGAGAGAACCTGCAGTAAAAGGAATTAACGCCGGTTGGCGAGAGGAACCACGTTGTGCAACGTTTCAATGCCGCTTTCAAGGAAGCGGCGCACCCCGCGCGCGGCCTGGCGGATACGCTGCTCGTTTTCCACCATGGCGATGCGGACAAAGCCTTCGCCATGCTCGCCGAAAGCGACGCCGGGCGAAACCACCACACCTGACTTCTCCACCATCAGGGTCGCGAACTGCATGCTGCCGACGCCCTCGAAGGCTTTGGGCAGCGGCGCCCAGGCGAACATCGAGGCCTGCGGCGGCGGGATCTCCCAACCGGCCCGGCCGAACGATTCGACCAGCGCGTCGCGGCGCCTACGGTAGGTGTCACGCATCTCCTTGATGCAATCGTCCGGCCCGTTCAGCGCGGCGGTGGCCGCGACTTGAATGGGCGTGAACGCGCCGTAGTCGAGGTAGGATTTCACCCGCGCCAGCGCTGCAATGATCCGCTCGTTGCCGACGGCAAAGCCCATGCGCCAGCCCGCCATCGAGAACGTCTTCGACATCGAGGTGAATTCGACCGTGACGTCGATTGCGCCGGGAACCTGCAACACCGAGGGCGGCGGATTCCGGTCGTCGAAATAAACTTCGGCGTAGGCCAGGTCCGACAGGATGAAGATCTCGTGCTTCTTCGCGAACGCCACCAGATCCTTGTAGAAATCGAGCTCGGCAACATAGGCGGTCGGATTGGAGGGATAGCACACGATCAGCGCGATCGGCTTCGGGATCGAATGAATGATCGCGCGCTCCACCGCCTCGAAAAACTGCGGCGTCGGTTCCGAGGGCACTGAGCGAATCACGCCGCCCGCCATCAGAAAGCCGAAGGCGTGAATCGGGTAGCTCGGATTGGGGCACAGCACGACGTCGCCGGGCGCGGTAATCGCCTGCGCCACATTGGCAAAGCCTTCCTTCGAGCCCAGCGTCGCAACCACCTGTGTATCCGGATTGAGTTTTACGCCGAACCGCCGTCCGTAATAGGCGGCTTGCGCCTTGCGCAGGCCGTTGATGCCGCGCGAGGCCGAGTAGCGATCGGTCCGCGGCTTGCCCAGCGTCTCCTTCAGCTTCTCGAGCACATGGGGCGGCGTCGGCAGGTCCGGATTGCCCATGCCCATGTCGATGATGTCGGCCCCGGCATTGCGCGCGGCCGCCTTGGCCTGGTTGACCTTCTCGAACACGTAAGGCGGCAGACGGCGAATGCGATAGAAATCTTCCATGGGACCCTTGCTCCGACAACCGGCAGGACAGAATCGGACGGAACCTGCGCGCGCTACGAAACCCGATCGGCTTCGTCCAAAAATCGCGCCCAATCAAGGATTTGGAGCGAATTCAGGCGTGAGGTCTTAAGGCTCTGGACCCGCAATGCGGTTGAATTGGGTTCTTTTACCACGGGAGCCCGGCAGCGCCAGTAATTAGGTCACTTCTTGGCCGGTTTTGGCGGGGTGGCGGCGGCCGCCTGACGGTCGCGAGCGGCGGTCAATTCTGCCTGGATTTTAGCCAACTCGGCTGGCTTCATCGCCTCCTCGTTGCGGTCCGGCGGCAGGTCGTGAACCGGTAGATAGCCACCAGCTTCCTTCGGGCGCTCTGGCGCGTCAGCCGGCAGGCCGAAGCCCGGCATATCAGCGATCTGGGTCGAGCAGCCGCCGAGCGCGAGCGCCGCAAGCAGCGTGGCAACCGACCACAACCTTATCGTTCGATCCACCGCCATCCGTCCCAGAAATCCCCAACTACCTGATGCAGTGCACGCGCATCGCGACGACATCTATGTGCTGGTACGAGCCTTGCAACGCCAAATCGTCCCGCGGCGTTGATTACGCTAGAACCGTTCAAACCATTGTCGCCCGAAACGATTAAAGCCCAAAGAGCAGACCGAGCCGATGCGGCTGCAATGTGTCGGTCAGAACACAAGAACTTTATCGCAGTGCAACAGGGTTAACTCAACCTTGTTGCCACCAATCCACGCGGTGACGAACGCAAAATGAAGCTATAGTGTCCCTGATATGAGTGACGTCAACACCGAAACCCAGGCTTCGACAACTTTCAACGCCGAAGCCTTCGCCATGAACATCGCGAAAGCGATGGAGACGAGCGGCCAGGCGCTCGCGGCCTATCTCAAGCCGCGCGAGGACGGGGAGCCGAAGGACAAGCCGCCCAGCGAAATCGGTGAAGTCGTCAAGACCTTCACCAAGGTGGCGGAATACTGGCTGACGGACAAGGAGCGCGCCGAAGCCCTTCAGACCAGGATGGGCAAAGCCTATCTCGATCTCTGGGGCTCTGCGATGCGCCGCATGGCCGGTGAACAGGCCAAGCCTGCGATCGAGCCGTCGCCGCGCGATAAGCGCTTCAAGGATCCGGAGTGGAAATCGAATCTGTTCTTCGATTTCGTGCTGCAGCTCTATCTGCTCACCGCGCAATGGGCGCAAGAACTGGTGAAGAACGCCGAAGGCGTCGATCCGCACACGCGCAAGAAGGCCGAGTTCTACGTTCAGCAGATCACCAACGCGATCGCTCCGTCGAATTTCGTGCTTACCAATCCGGAAGTGCTGCGCGAGACGCTGGCCTCGAACGGGGACAACCTCGTTCGCGGCATGAAGATGCTGGCCGAGGACATCGAGGCCGGGCGCGGCATGCTGCGCATTCGTCAGTCCGATCCATCGAATCTCGAAGTCGGCGTCAACATGGCGACGACGCCGGGCAAGGTGATCTACCAGAACGAGCTGATGCAGCTCATCCAGTACACGCCGACCACGGAGACGGTGTTGCGCACGCCGCTGCTGATCGTGCCGCCCTGGATCAACAAGTTCTACATTCTCGATCTCAAGCCGGAAAAATCCTACATCAAATGGTGCGTCGACCAGGGCATCACCGTGTTCGTGATTTCCTGGGTCAATCCGGACAAGGAACTCGGCAAGAAAACCTTCGACGACTACATGAAGGAAGGCCCGCTGACCGCGATGGACATCATCGAAAAGGTCACGGGCGAGATGAAAGTCCATACCGCCGGCTACTGCGTCGGCGGCACCCTGCTGGCGTCGACGCTGGCCTGGCTCGCCGAGAAGCGGCGCCAGCGCGTCACCTCGGCGACGTTCTTTGCGGCGCAGGTCGACTTCACCCATGCCGGCGATCTGCTCGTGTTCGTCGACGAAGACCAGATCGCGACGCTGGAGCGCGAGATGGAAGCACGGGGCGTTCTCGAAGGCAGCAAGATGGCGATGGCTTTCAACATGCTGCGCTCCAACGACCTGATCTGGTCCTATGTCGTCAGCAACTACCTGAAGGGACAGCCGCCCTCTTCCTTCGACTTGCTGCACTGGAACTCCGACGCCACGCGGATGCCGGCGGCCAACCATTCCTATTACCTGCGCAACTGCTACCTGGAGAACCGGCTCTCCTCCGGCAGCATGGTGCTCGACAACACCCTGCTCGACCTGTCGAAGGTCAAGGTGCCCGTCTACAATCTGGCGACGCGCGAGGACCACATCGCGCCGGCGGATTCGGTGCTCTACGGTTCGCAGTTCTTCGGTGGCCCGGTCAAATATGTGCTGTCCGGCTCGGGCCACATTGCAGGCGTGGTCAACCCGCCGGACGCGGGCAAGTACCAGTACTGGACCAACGACAACATCAAGGATGTCACGCTCGCCGACTGGATGAAGAACGCCACCGAGCACAAGGGATCGTGGTGGCCCGACTGGCTGCAATGGCTGGAGGGCATCGACGCCGAGCGCGTGCCCGCGCGCGCCGTCGGTTCCGAGGAGATGCCGCCGATCGAGGACGCACCCGGCAGCTACGTCAAGGTGCGCGCGTAGCACGGAGGCGCGCTGTTGGGTATAACCGGCAATCCCATGGCGGGAATCGTTGAGGGGAAACCAATGACGCAACCAATAACGCGTGAATTGTTCTGGCTGACTCTGACCGTGATTTTGACCGGGCTCATGTGCGTCCCCTACTTCATCAATCGCTGTCAGGTGCGCGGCCTCTCCGGCGCCATGGCCAACCCTTCGCGCAACGACAAGCCGCATGCGGATTGGGCCAATCGGATGATGTTCGCACATGACAATGCGGTCGAGAATTTGATCATCTTCGCGCCGCTGGTGCTGATCCTCAACGCCATCGACTATTCCGACAGATGGACCGTACTGGCCTGCGCCGTGTATTTCTGGGCCCGCGTCGCCCATCTGATCGTCTACACGCTGGGCCTGCCGGTATTCCGCACGCTGGCCTTCACCGTCGGCTTCCTGGCGCAAGCCGTGCTGGCGCTGGCGATCTTCAGGGTGGTTTGAAAACCTTCCTGCGCACGAAACCAAAAGCAAAACCCCGGAACTCGGCTCCGGGGTTTTGTCATTGGCGGCCTCTGAAACAGCGCTTCATCGTCCACCGCAGCACCTCACATCACGGAAACAGCGCGATCTGCTCCAGCCCGGCCGTCTCGGGCAATCCGAACATCAGGTTCATGTTCTGGATCGCCTGCCCGGCCGAGCCCTTCACCAGGTTGTCGAGCGTGGAAATCACGATCGCCCGGTTTTTGATGCGGTCGGCGACGACGCCGATCTGCACATAGTTGGAGCCGCGCACGTTCTGGGTCTGCGGCAGTACGCCCTTCTTGGCGACATGCACGAAGGGCTCGTTGGCGTAAGCCTTCTCCAACGCACCCCGCAAATCGTCCGGCGTCGCTCCGCCGTTGAGCCTGACATAGGACGTGCAGAGTTCGCCGCGCGCCATCGGGATCAGATGCGGCGTGAAGTTCACCGTCACCGCAGCGCCTGCGGCAACGCCGATCTCCTGCTCGATCTCCGGCGCGTGCCGGTGGGTGCCGACCGAATAGGGCGACAGCCCCTCGCCCGCCTCGCTGAACAGCGTGTTCTGCTTCAAGCCGCGCCCGGCGCCGGTAACGCCCGACTTGGCGTCGATGACGATGTCGTCGACGTCGATCAGTTTTGCCCTGGCGAGCGGCACCAGCGCGAGCAGCGCCGCGGTCGGGTAACAGCCGGGACACGCGACCAGCCGCGCGGCCGCGATCTTCTCGCGGTAGAATTCGGTGAGGCCGTAGACGGCCTCGCCCTGCAGTTCAAGCGCCCGGTGCTCATGGCCGTACCATTGCGCATAGGTGTCCTTGTTGCGCAGCCGGAAATCGGCGGACATGTCGAGCACCTTGATGTTGGGGTTGGCCCTGAGGACGGCGGCGATGATCTCCTGCGTGGTGCCGTGCGGCAGCCCGCAGAACACCGCGTCGAGGCTGGTCCAGTCGACCTTCTCCCACTCGACCAGCTTCGGCAGATCGAGCATGAAGAAATGCGGGAACACGTCGCCCATCGACTTGCCGGCGTGGGTGTTGGCGGTGAGCGCGGTGATCTCGGCGTTCGGATGCCGCGCCAACAGGCGCACCGCGTCGGCTCCGGTGTAACCGGAGGCACCGAGAATGCCGATCTTCTTTTTCGAGCTCATCACGCGTTCCTTTCTTCAGGCGTCGTCGTTTGCTTGTCTTGTACCGTAACCGCCGCGAATGCCAGCGGCCGTGCCGCGCGCATCTGGGCTGCAATTTCACGCGCGTCGGCGTCGCCTTGCGAGGCGAGCGCCTGGGCCAGCGCGGTGTAGTCGGCGTCCGACTTGTGCTGGTTCAGCTTGAAGCTGCCCTCCACCTCCTCGACCGTCATCTCGAGTCCCACGATCGCCTTCTTCATCGCCGCCAGCCGCCCTGCCGTCATCTTCGAGGACAGCCACGGCTTCTTCGGCAACAGCCGCTCCTCGAACTTCGCGCTCAGCGTCTCGATCTGCTCGGCCAGTTCATCGTCCGACATCACCCGCACCGGGCCGGTCAGATGCACGGCCTGATAGAGCCAGGTCGGCACCTGATCCAGCGACACGTACCAGTCCGGCGACACATAGGTATCGGTGCCATTGACGGCCAACAACCACGGGGTCGCGCCGTCGGCGAGCTTCACCAGCGAATTTTGCCGCGCAACGTGAAACGCCGCGCGCGGCGTGCCGTCATTGGCCGAGATCAGATAGAACGGCAGCGACGAGGCGACGGGCTTATTGCCATCCCACGCGCAGGCCAGACCAAAGCCGCGCGCTTCCGCAAACGCGAGGCTCGCGGCGCGGTCGGACTTGAACGGTGGTGGCGTATACATCTCAAACTCCTGCTTGACGTAGGAGCCGCCAGTTCAGACCGCGTTTTCTGGAAAAGGAAGAAGCCGCGGGACCGGATCCGGCGGCAGAGGCGACAATCTCAAACGCAGACGTCCGCCCATACCGCGACGAGGGCGCGGCGGCGGCGAGCGATGGAGATGGTCGAAGCGAAAATCATAGGCGCGGCTATAAGGCCGCGCCCGGCTGGCGTCAAGCTCTAGCCGTCATTCCGGGGCGCACGCGAAGCGAGCGAACTCCGGGGCGCCCTCGCGCCCCTGAGAATCTCGAGATTTCGGGTTCGATGCTGCGCATCGCCCCGGAATGACACTGCGTGTCAGATCACCGGATTCCACGGGGCCGGGATCAGCCGGTAGCCATTGCCGTCCTTTTCGACAAAACCATTGGCCGGGAACGGGTAATGGAAGCCCTGGACCCGCATCTTGTCTGCGACCAGCATGTCGTAGACCCGCCGGCGGGTCTTTTCCGCCAGCGCCGGATCCTGGTCGAACATCAGGTGCCAGCCCGGATTGGTGACGAACAGCGCCGGCAGGTTGGTGACATCAGATTGGATGAACACCTTGTCGGAGCCGGATGCGAGAACATAGGAGGTATGGCCCGGCGTGTGACCGATGGTTTCCACCGCCGTCAGTCCAGGCGCTACTTCCTTGCCCCACTCATAGGGCGTCACCTTCTTCTTGAGCCCCGCCTCGAGCACGCGGCGGGCGTTCTTGAACACGGTCTGCATCCGCCCTTCCGGCGCACGGCTCATCTCGCCGTCGTCCATGAAATATTTCCATTCCGCCGCCGGCACCAGCACCTCGGCATTGGGAAAGGTCGGTGTGTTTTCGGCGGTCAAAAGGCCGTTGATGTGGTCACCATGGAAGTGCGAGATCACGACGATGTCGACTGCCTTGGGGTCGAAGCCCGCGGCAACCATGTTGGCGCCGAACTGGCCGACATTGCCCTTGCTCGACGCAAAGGCCGCGGCGCCGTTGCCGGTATCGACCACCACGAGCTTGCCACCGGTATTGATGACCAGCGGTGCGAACTGGATCGACATCTTGTCCTTCGGCATAAAGGCCTTTTCGAGCGCCGCGTTCACTTCGTCCTTCTTGGCGTTGAGCACGAATGTGTCGGGCAGCGCGAAATTGTTGACGCCGTCAGAGATGGCCGTCACCTGGGCATCGCCCACCTTGTAGCGATAGAAGCTCGGCGCCTGCTTGTCCGCCACCTGGGCGGCCGCCCTGGCGGGCGCCTGTGGCAACAGCGGTGTGGCGGCGAGCGCCGCGGCGCCAGTGAGTGCGTGACGACGTGTCAGTTGCATGGTGATGTCCTCCCAGTTGAGACGATGGAATGCGGTTCTGCGGGATGTCTCGTTGCTCGCCGCCTGTGGTTGGGTTGCCGCCAAATCTATCCCGATTCTGCGATAGCGCGACGACAGGCAAGCGGCGGCAATTCGAGATGAGCCTGGTATCTTGGCGGCTAACCCCTCGAAGAACGGGTTATTCCACCCAGGTCCACACTCATCTCCGTCGACGCCGATTCGTGCAGGACTCGTTAATGGGCATCCTGCAGAAGATGCGAATGATTCGCAGTTGACCTCACTGCCGGCTTAATAGTCCGACGTTTCGGAACAGCGCCTTCCAAAAACTGAGTTCGACACCCAACCCCTCTAGGCGGGCGCGTGCTTGCGGCTCGCCGGCCTGCGCTGCCTTCTTGTACCACGCGATCGCCTGCTCCTTATCCTGCGGAACACCTGTACCGCTCTCATAGGCCCAGCCAAGATTATATTGAGCCCTCGCATTGTGTCCTTCGGCGGCGCTGCGCAGCAGGCCTATCCCCTTTGCAATGTCCCGCGGCACGCCTCGACCGTTGATGTGAAGCAATCCCAAGCTCATCTGCGCCCAGGCGAAGCCTTGATCTCCTGCCTTCGCATACAATTCGGCGGCGCGCTTTTCGTCGCGCGCGACGCCAAGCCCCGCCTCGTACAAATAACCCGCGTGTGCCTGGCTGAAAGCGTCGCCCTGCTCCGCCGCCAGCAGAAACCAGCGCAAGGCCTCACCGTAGTCGCGCTCGATACCGCGGCCACCCTCGTACATGCTGCCAAGATACGCTTGGGCCTTGGCGTTCCCGCTCTCGGCGAACGGCTTGAGCCGTGTCATTGCGATTTCGTAATCGTTTTTAAGATACGCATTCACGCCTTCGTTGAAACCGGTGCTGACATCCCAGATGCGCGAGCGCGCTTTCGGTGTGAGAACGACTTGCTCGTGCCTGAACGCATTGAAGGTGTCCAAGCCCACCTTGATCGCCGCCCGGAAATCAGCCGGGCAGACTGGCGCGTCGAACGTCAAGCGCACGGTGGCGCTGGAGCGCACGGTTCGCCCCTCGATCACGGCGGCTCCGCTCACTTCGATCTGACCGTTAACGGAACCGTATGGCGTCGTGCCGCTTAGGCTCTTTCGATATTTGATAGGCGCCGGCTTTTGCTCAAAGTTGGTTTCCTCGGGAATGGTGAGTACGCCCGTCTCCCGGTATTCGAGCGAACGGCAACGAAAGGGCCGGTCGGTTGCCCCACCTGTGCTCAACAGCAGAACCGATGGCCGAATGTCGGTCAGAGGCAGCAGCCGCAGGCCCCACCGCTCGCTGAAGTCGACCCGCGAGCTGATGCGAAAGGTCGCGGTGATGGCATAGGCGTCGGACAATTCCCGCGGGTTCGGGAAGCTGTAGTCGCCGGTGCCCTTCAGCGTCGCCTGCTCGATCAGTTTCCTCGCGGTATTCTGCCGGTCGACCGTTTCCAGCTGTTGCGCGAGCGAGCGTCCCAGCGCGGCGCCCGATCCCGTGCCGGACAGAATCGAACGTGCCTGCCGCGTACCATCGCTTGCAAGCTCGTACTGCGTATCTGCCGCCACCGTAAAATGCTCCGGCGCCGCCACCGGAATGCGGGCCAGCGTGCCTCTATCGATGTTCAGTACTGGTTTGCCGCTAAGGTGGCTCGGCAGGGAGCCAAAGGCCTGGAGCGATAACGTAGGATCGAGATACTGATCGATTTCGGGTACGTAAACGATGGCATGGTCGAAATCCGGAGTGGCGACTTCCGTCAGCGTGTACTGCACGCCTGCGTTCACCGCGACGAGATTGGCTTCGATCCCTTGCGCGGCGAGCAGCGCCTTGAGGATCGTCGCATGCGCCTTGCAGTCGCCGTAGCGCGCGGCGAGCACCGCGGACGCCGGCTGCGAAGTCCAGCCGCCATCATCGAATCCGATGCCGACATAGCGGATATTCCGCGCTACCCAGTTGTGGACTCGCTCTACCTTGAGGCGGGGACTGGCGGCATCGCCGACGATTTCGGCCGAGAGCCTGCTCAAGGTTTCGTCGGGCCGCGCCATGGGGGCATTGCGGGCATTGAGCATGGACGCAAAGGCGGCATAGTCCGCAAACGTGCTGACTTCGAAACGCCGGGCGTCGTCGAATCTGCCGCCATCGATCTGACGCGCCTTCGGCATCTCCTGTTTGAGGCGCACGTGATGAACGATCCTGTCGCCCAACCTCTCTTCGGCATGTTCGACATTGCGCCCCGCGATGCGCAGTGGTTTGGCGACGGGCCCGTCGAGGGTCAATTCGATTGTCTCTGGAGGCTGGTCTGCCGGCTGGCTCCAATAGCGTGCAAACTCGCCCGCAAACTTCGGACGCTTTGCCTTGTAGGTCAGCCGGCCTCTCACCTTGTCGCCGGGCGCGACGTGCGGATAGGCGATGATCCTTTGTCGCGTTTCGTCGAAATATGGTGAGGAAGAGTCCGCCGATACCGGTTGATCGCGGACGGCGCGTTCATCGACCGCGATGACGCGGCCGTCCGCCTTGACGGTGGCAAGCTCGCTGGAAAGCAGTTCGTCGAAGTAGCTGTTGTATACCGTGCGCTGCTGCGCAATTTCCTCGGCGCCTTTTTCGTTGAGCGCCTGGACTTCGAAGTCGAAGACGGTGGTGCTCAACCCTTGTTCATCGAAAGTCACGGCGTAGCGGGCGACGGTTCGGCGCCAGCCAGGATCGACCCAGGCAGACCCCTGATCTGTATTTGTCCTGTCGCCGGCGTTGGCAGCAACAAGGGTCGACGAGACCAGCAACAGCAGCAATACTGAGTAGATGCGCTCGATCATATCGCTGAAGGGCCCCGGGTAATGCTACGCCGGCTATTCAGCTAGCAGCGCGAAATTACCGTCGTCTCGCTCCGATAGCGATAATTTTATCTTCCCGTACAGGATGTAGAGGTCTGGCATGGGCAGGCTTGCGATCGGTATCCGGGCTTACACCACCCGCCACAGCCATTCGGCGATCTTCCCCATGACGTCGCCTACCAGCAGCAGAACGGCCGACCAGACCAGGGCCGAGACAAAATTGGCGATCTGAAAGGGCCAATATGACATCTCGAAAATGCCGGCGGCGAGCGGCACCGAGGCGCGCAGCGGCCCGAAGAACCGGCCGATGAAGATCGAGGGCACGCCCCATTTTTTCACGAATTCCTCGCCGCGCGGCAGGATCTCGGGATAGCGCGACAACGGCCACATCTCGGCGACATGCTCCTTGTAACGGTAGCCGAACCAGTAGGAGACCCAGTCGCCGAGCGCCGCGCCGAGGCCGCCGGCGAGCCAGACCGGCCAGAAGCTGATGCCGCTGACGCCGATCAGCGCGCCGATCGCGACCAGCGCGCCCCAGGCCGGAACCACCAGCGAGACGAAAGCCAGCGATTCGCCGAATGCCAGCACCAGGACGATCGGGGCGGCCCAAGCCTGATTGTCGCGCACGAAATCAGCCAGAGCACGCACATAATCATCCATTCCGAGCCCTTTCCGCCCCGATTCCTGTCTTTGAACCCTTCTACCGGTTCCGCTGGGAAGAACAGGTAAGCCAGCCCCTTCCGCGACATCAAGTCACAAAGCAGGGGCCAGCGCGTGAACCCACATCGGATGGGCAAGAGGCCTGAGCCAAGGGATTTGAGCCAAGCATTTGAGCCAAGGATCTGAGCGTTGGCGATCAGCTCTGGGGCGGCGGTGGCCGCCTGGATGGGCGCGGTTTCGCCGGACGCGGCTGCGCAGGAGCGATCGGTTGCAGGGTCACAATCACGGGATTCGGCTTGTGATCCAGCGCGGCACCGGTGGCCGCATCGACGCCCATGCCGACCAGGCCGCCAAGCAAAATGTTGCCGGCGAAGCCCGCCGCGCCCGTGCCCGGAATTTCCTTGGTGAGCGGGATGACCTGCGGCTCAAAACCCTCTTTGTTGACGGTCACAGTGATGTCGGCGCTGCGCTTGGCCACGACCACGCACGGGGTGACGCAGGCGGTCGGCACATCCAGCCCCGATACCTCGGCGGTGGCGCCTGACGGCGTGCTCGAAATGGAAATATTTTCGGTCGTTCCACGCGTCACCGACGCACAACCAACACACGGCGCCGCGAGTGCGACGGCCAACAGCAATCTGATCATTGGATTTGTTCCCCCTGCCGCCGCGACCTTCACGCAACCCAAAGGTGAACGCAAGTCTGCTCACCTCGATCGGCTTGGTTATTGTTAATCGGACGCAATCCCCTTATTGGCTGCGGCTTCCCTGCAGGGGGCCCCGGCCCCGCCTCGGCGGTCACTTTTTGAGCCCATCCGTGGCATAGTCACAGCAACCGATTCGCTGCCGCGCGCTGCGCGCAACATCTAAAGAGCCATGTCCAAGTCATTGAAATCAGCTACAAAATCAAAACCCGCCAGCGACCTCTTTGGGGCAGAGTCGAAGAGTCGCGCGGCGCCCAAGGCCGCGTCGCGCGGAACGAGCGCCGAGGCTGGCTATACCGCGGCCGACATCGAGGTGCTGGAAGGATTGGAACCGGTGCGCCGCCGCCCCGGCATGTACATCGGCGGCACGGACGAAAAGGCGCTGCACCACCTGTTCGCCGAAGTCATCGACAACGCCATGGACGAAGCGCTCGCAGGGCATGCCTCTTTCATCGAGGTGGAACTGAGCGCCGATGGCTTTCTCACCGTCACCGATAATGGCCGCGGCATCCCGGTCGATCCGCATCCGAAGTTTCCGAAGAAGTCCGCGCTCGAAGTCATCATGTGCACGCTGCATTCCGGCGGCAAGTTCGACTCCAAGGTCTACGAGACCTCGGGCGGCCTGCACGGCGTCGGCGTCTCCGTGGTCAACGCCCTCTCCTCGCGGCTCGAGGTCGAAGTCGCGCGCAGCCAAAAGCTCTACCGGATGAGTTTTGAGCGCGGCCACCCCAAGGGCAAGCTCGAGGACCTCGGCAAGATCAACAACCGCCGCGGCACCCGCATCCGCTTCAAGCCGGACGCCGACATCTTCGGCGCCAAGGCGGCCTTCAAGCCGCAGCGCCTGTTCAAGATGACGCGCTCGAAAGCCTACCTGTTCGGCGGCGTCGAAATCCGCTGGCGCTGCGATCCCGCACTGCTGAAGGGCATCGAGGATGTGCCGGCCGAGGACAGTTTCCACTTCCCGGGCGGCCTGAAGGATTATCTCGGCGCCGCGATTCACGCCGACACGCTGGTGCACCCGGATATCTTCTCCGGCAAGTCGGGGCGGAACGGCGCCCATGGCGCCTGCGAATGGGCAGTCGCCTGGACGGCCGATGCCGACGGCTTCCTCTCCTCCTACTGCAACACCGTGCCGACGCCGGATGGCGGCACCCACGAATCCGGCCTGCGCAGCGCAATGCTGCGCGGCCTGAAAGACCACGCCGAGCGTATCGGCCAGGGCAAGCGCGCCGCGCCCGTCACGTCGGAAGACGTCATGGTGGGGGCTGCGGTGATGCTGTCCGTGTTCGTGCGCGAGCCGGAATTCCAGGGCCAGACCAAGGATCGTCTCGCCACCGCAGAGGCCCAGAAGATCGTCGAGCAGGCGATCAAGGATCCGTTCGACCACTGGCTGTCGGGCAATCCGCTGCAGGCCAACAAGCTCCTCGATTTCGTCGTCGAGCGCGCCGACGAGCGGCTGCGCCGCCGTGCCGAGAAGGAGATCTCGCGCAAGACGGCCGTGAAGAAGCTGCGCCTGCCCGGCAAGCTTTCCGACTGCACCAACAGCGCTCAGGAAGGCTCGGAACTCTTCATCGTCGAGGGTGACTCGGCCGGCGGCAGCGCCAAACAGGCGCGCGACCGCAAGACCCAGGCCGTGCTCCCCCTGCGCGGAAAAATCCTCAACGTCGCTTCCGCCGGCAAGGACAAGCTGACGCAGAACGCGCAGCTCTCCGATCTCATGCAGGCGATCGGCTGCGGCACCGGCGCGCATTATCGCGAAGAGGATCTGCGCTATTCGCGCATCATCATCATGACGGACGCCGACGTCGACGGCGCGCATATCGCGTCATTGCTGATCACGTTCTTCTATCGCCAGACGCCGCGTCTGATCGACGAAGGCCATCTCTATCTGGCGGTGCCGCCGCTCTATAAGCTGACCCACGGTAGCAAGTCGGTCTATGCCCGCGACGATGCACATAAGGAAGCGCTGCTGAAGAGCGAGTTCAACGCCAACGCCAAGGTCGAGGTGAACCGCTTCAAAGGCCTCGGCGAGATGATGCCGGCCCAGCTCAAGGAAACCACCATGGACCCGGCCAAGCGCACGATGCTCCGCGTGGTGCTGCTGGCCGACGACCGCGAAGGCACGGCTGATTCCGTCGAGCGGCTGATGGGAACCAAGGCCGAGGCCAGATTCGCCTTCATCTCCGACAAGGCGGAGTTCGCCAGCGACGAGCTGCTGGACGTCTGAATCTCATCAGAACAGGCGATTTTCCGGCGATTTCCGGCCTATTTGGTCGGTCCATTGCCGGAATCTGCCCGTTTTTCTGGCTTTTGCCGGTCATTCCTTTTCGGCCCAGTGTGCTTCCCCCGCAACAGCAATTTGGCCGGAACTGCGTATAGTCACGCTACTGGATTTTGGGAATCGGCGCTCGCGCACCTCTAGAGCGGTGGCGCACCTAGGGTAAGGGACTTGAAAATGAAAAAGGTACTGCTCGCTCTGACCGCGGTGGCGGCAATGACTGGATCGGCCGTTGCGGCTGACCTCGGGGCCCGTCCCTATGCCAAGGCTCCTGCGCCGGTCGCCCCCGTTTATAACTGGACCGGCTTCTACATTTTCGGCGGCGCCGGCGGCGGACTGTGGGCTGCTGACACGACCACCCAGGTTACCGCGACCGGCGCTTGCATCCTCTGCACCAATCAGCGCCAGGGTGGCTCGGGCTGGTACGGGACGGTCGGTGCCGGCTACGACTGGCAAGTCAATCCCACATGGGTTGTCGGCGTATTCGGTGACGGCCAGTTTGGCAGCATCAAGGGCACCATCCAGGATCAGGGTCCGTTCTGGGCCGGCGACATCAAGATGGAGAGCGCCTGGGCTGCGGGCGTCCGGGTCGGCCTGCTCGTTGCTCCGAACGTTCTCTCCTACGTGAACGCCGGCTATTCCGGCTCCGATTGGTCCGGCACCACCCTTGTCTCCACCTTCAACGGAGCTCCGGTCGGCACTCACACTGACGGCTTCACACGTCATGGCTGGTTTGTCGGCGGTGGTGTCGAAAACAATCTGAACATCTTTGGCATCAGCGCTCCCGGCTGGTTCATGAAGACCGAATACCGTTCGGCTTTCTATGACCGGAAGGCGATCAATGAACTGGTCGACGGGACCAATGCGTTTGTTGGTCGCGACATCACCTTCAAGCCCTGGGTTCAGACCATCAGCACCTCGCTGGTTTACCGCTTCAACTGGAGCGGCGCTCCGGTCTCCGCCAGGTACTGATCGGCAAACACCGGTCTCGGCCAATCAACAACTCAAAAGCCCCGGCATCGCCCGGGGCTTTTTTGTTGCCCGGCGCGGGACCCGAACCAAGCAACCGGGGCACGAGGCCTCCGCTTAACGATCATTCTCTCTCAGTTCCCTGGCCACCGCCGCCTTCAGCGACCGATAGGTCCGCCGCAGCCGGCACTCGAGCTCGGACCAGTCCTGATCCGTCATCGCCTGCCCGCGCGCGTCGCGGTAGGCCATCGCCCCGGCGCGGCCGATACCGAAGATCAGCAGCGACGGCTCGTCCGGCCGCTTGCCGTAGGTGATGGCGGCCACGCGGGCAACCGTCACGCCGTACTGCGCGGGGCCCACGGCCTCGCGCCTTGCCTGCCACCAATCGAGCTCGAGACGCGCGGCCTCCTCGACGTCGAAGCCGCCGGGTGCAGCCGATGCGAGCAAACGGTAGTAGGTCACGAGCGCGGGCAGCGCGGCGTTGGCGGCCTCGCGGGAGCGCGTCGGCTGGAAGGCTTTCGCGGCCCTGGCCGCCGCAAATGCGATCCGAAAGCTATCGAGCGGCGAGAAGCCGAATTGCGTCCGCGACAGCTCGTAGAGGTGATAGAACAGCGCGGGATAGCGCTTGTCGTAATAGTCGCGCCACATCGCGGTTTCGAGCCGCGCGATTTCAGCCGAATCGAAGGCGCGCAAATCAGCGTTCCGCGGCCACGACACATAGGCGCCGACGGCAAAGAGAATCAACGCGAGCGCTAGACAGATCATTCGGCAGCTCATGAGGATCCTTGGCGATGCCGCAACTTCCGGCCTTGCGAAGCCGGCCGGCTTTCTATTCGATCGGAAGCTACGGCCGCCGCCGACAATGGTTTCCTGCGGTGGCCCGACGACACGACCGAAGACAAAGCCGCGCCGCGTCCCCGCGGCATAGCGGCAGGAGGGAGGAAGCCATGGCCAGATCCCTTTCGATCATCGGCTTTCTGGCGCTTGCGATCGGCCTGTTGTGGATCGGACAGGGCACCGGCGCGATCCCTTGGCCGTCATCGAGCTTCATGATCAATCAGTTGCAATGGGCCGGATATGGCGCCGTGCTCGGCGCCGTCGGCCTGATCCTCATCTGGCTAGGCAACCGGTAGATTCGTAGGGTGGGCAAAGCGACTTGTCCGCCGTAGCTCAACGAGCGAAGGCGGAAGCGTGCCCACCGCCCTTCACTCGTTCTGAAAATGGTGGGCACGGCGCGAAGCGCGCCTTTGCCCACCTTACGAAAACCAAAAGCAAACGGACAACTCACATGACCACAAAACTCTTCGACCTCTCCGGCAAGGTAGCCATTGTTACCGGCGGCAATGGCGGCATCGGGCTCGGCATGGCCCGGGGCCTCGCAGAGGCCGGCGCGGCGATTGCCGTGGTGGGCCGCAACGAAGCGAAGTCGGCCGACGCGGTCGCGGAATTGACGAAAGGCGGCGCCAGGGCGATTGCGGTTGCGGCTGATGTCACCGACAAGGCGGCAGTCGCTGCGATGACCGAGCGCGTCGTCCGCGATCTCGGCCGCATCGATATCCTCGTCAACAATGCCGGCATCAACATCCGCAAGCCGCCGCATGCGCTTGATATCACCGAATGGAACAGCGTGATCCAAACCAACCTCACCAGCGCCTTCCTGTGCTCGCAGGCGGTCTATCCGGCGATGAAAGCGGCCGGCGGCGGCAAGATCATCAATATCGGCTCGATGATGTCGATCTTCGGCGCCAGCTTCACGCCGGCCTATGCCGCGAGCAAGGGCGGCATCGTGCAGTTCACCCGCTCCTGCGCCTGCGCCTGGGCAGCCGACAACATCCAGGCCAACGCCGTGCTGCCGGGCTGGATCGACACCGACCTCACCAAGCGCGCCCGCCAGGAGATCGGCGGCCTGCACGACCGCGTGCTGGCGCGCACCCCCGCGGCGCGCTGGGGCGGGATAGACGACTTTGCGGGAATCGCCGTCTTCCTTGCCTCGCCCGCCTCTGACTTCGTCACCGGCACGGCGATTCCCGTCGACGGCGGGTATTCCGTTATGGGGTAGCGGCTTCCTCGTTAGGCTGCGCTTAACGCCCACGCAAATACCTGCCGGGCACTTAAGACACACGCTACCGCCTGAAATCGTCGAAATCCCGACGTTTTGCCCGTTACGAGGCGAAAAGCGGCAGCCTAACGGCGATGTCTAGGTGTGGAAGTGACGAAGGCCTGCCACTGTGGCGTGCGGGTGACAGCATTTCCAGAAGTTCCCGGTTACAACGTGACCAGAATCAAACACTCACGTCACTTGGTTGTATTGGGGAGAATTATGAAGAAGATTGCCCTCGCCGCCGCCGCCCTGGCCATCGGCACCGTAAACGCATCCGCCGCCGATCTGGCCGCTCGGCCCTACACCAAGGCGCCCGCGCCGATCGCCGCCGTCTATAACTGGACCGGCTTCTACATCGGCGCACAGGCCGGTTACGCCTGGGGTGACAACAGCACCCGTGAGTTCATCACCGCTACGGGCCTGCCCACCGCCTTCAATCGGGGCTTCAACACTGATGGCTTCGTTGGCGGTGGTCACATCGGCTACAACTGGCAGGTCGGTCAGTTCGTCTTCGGTCTCGAAGGCGACCTTGAAGGCGCCGACATCAACGGCGGTTATCGCTTGGCGAATCTCAACGGCACGGACTTTCGGCTGGATGCTCAGGCCTCTATCCGTGGCCGTCTCGGTGTGGCCTTCAACAACTCGCTGCTCTACGTGACCGGCGGTGCGGCCTGGGCGGATATGGAGCACACTTACGTCTTCGCGAACACCCTCTTTGAAACCCACTCCACCACCCGCACCGGCTGGACCGTGGGCGCAGGCTGGGAATACGGCTTCACGCCGAACTGGTCGGCCCGTCTTGAGTATCGCTACACCGATTTCGGCACTTTCCGGAACGCCTCTGTCTTCTCGTTCCCCGGATTCTCGTATGAACACGATCCGGTGTTTCACACGGTGCGTGGCGGTATCAGCTATCGCTTCGGCGGCCCGGTCGTCGCCAGGTACTGATCCGGTTACCTGACAGCCCTCGACAGCTCAAAGCCCCGGCATCGTCCGGGGCTTTTTGTTGCGCCCTGCACGCCGGCCCGCGTACTGCAGCGTGGGGGATCGGCCGTCAGCCGCGGACCGGCGACTGCACATGCTCGGGCTGCACGCCCACGCCTACAAACCGCGCCGTGATGCCTTGCAACCAGGGCACCGCGGTGACCAGCCGCATGACAAACGGGACCTTCAGGGGCTGGTTGCCCGGCTTCAGCGCCGCATTCACGATGTTGTTCTGCACGACGACCTGCATCCGCTGCGTCATCTTTACCGGGAATTCGCGGCGCCGGCGCACCGCGTCGAGTTCGTCTTCGGACGGGCAGCCGCTTACCAGCTTCGACGCCAGCAGATTCGCCGTCGCCACGGCATCCTGAACCGCGAGGTTGACGCCGACGCCGCCGATCGGCGACATCGCATGCGCGGCGTCGCCGATGCACAATAGCCCCGGCCGCGTCCAGCGCTTCAGCCGGTTGACCGCAACCGTCAACAGCTTGACGTCGTCCCAGCTCTTCACCTCGGCAAGTCCCGGTTTCAGGACCGGCGCCATGCGCGCGATGTCGTCGAGCAGCGCGGGCAGTCCGCTCGCCTTGACCGCGTCGTATTGTCCTTTGGGAATGACGAACGCGCATTGCCAATAGTCGCCGCGGTCGAAGGTCACCATCATCTTGCCGGGATCGACCCGGGCAAACAGGCTCTCGTTTTCGTTCTCTCGCTTGCCGGCGCGAAACCACAAGACATCCATCGGCGCGCCGATTTCCTCGACCTCAAGGCCGGCGCGTTCGCGCACCAGCGAATGGCGTCCGTCGCAAGCAATGGTCAAGTCGGCCTCGATATCGATGATGCCATCCGGCGTCTTCGCCTTCACGCCCGTGACGCGCTCGCCGTCGCGAACGAGATCGATTGCTTCCGTCGACATCATCACCTTGAGCGATGCGAACCGCTTGCCGCTTTCGCGCAGGAAATTGAGAAAATCCCACTGCGGCATGAAGGCGATGAAGGGATATTTGACGTCAAGCCTGCTCAGGTCGGCGAGCCGCACCGTTTCCCCGCCGAACATGCCTTGCATCTTCTGCAAGCGCTGGTGCGGCAGTTTCAGGAAGCCGTCGATCAGCCCGAGTTCGTCCATCACCTGCAGCGTCGAGGGATGCACGGTGTCGCCGCGAAAATCGCGAAAGAAGTCGGCGTGCTTCTCCAGCACCACGACATCGATGCCGGCGCGGCCCAGCAGATACCCGAGCATCATTCCGGCCGGCCCGCCGCCGACGATGCAGCAACGTACTTTCATCGCTCGCTCCTGTCGCCGGTTTTCCCGGCTCGAGGCAGCATCGATCATCTGCCAAGCATCGGCAATACACGCTCGTCGCAATGACGTGGAAAGGCCGCGGCGTACTGGATGCCCCGCATGCGCGGGGCATGACGTCGAAGACGGCGGGCCTCGCGTCCGCTACCGCCTAAAACTCTTGATCTCGGAGACGCTGCCGTCGCGATAGGTCAATTCCACCGAAACCGATCTGGTCGCCGGCGCGAGCTTCAAATAGGGCTGCGCGTCGCGCGGAATGGCGATGGGATCACGAGTGTCACAAGGTGGCATTTTCAGCACCTTGTCGGGCACCGCACTGTCGATGCCGAGGCGCACTTCGCGGATCGCGCAGCGGTATGACATCAGGTGCGTATAGTAGACCAGAAGCCCGTTGTACTCGCGGAACGACAGCCAGCTCGTCGCGGTCATATCGAGGATCTTGCGCTGGTCGCGGATCAGTGCGGCTTCGGGATCGAACCTGATCGGAAACGGCCCCTGCAACTCGCCATTGGTGTCGACATAGCGCACCTGGATGACGGCCGCCGGTGCATCGGCCGGCAGCTCGACCGACGGGTTGGGCATCCGCTTGCGGGTACGCGGATCGAGCGTATCCATGAAGCCGGTCTCGCGGAAATCGCCGCTGTCGCCGATCCGCCATGAAATACCGAGCGTCGGATCGGCGATCGAGAACACCACGGTCCAGCCGCCATTGTGGCGCGAGAACATCGCGATCGGCGCGTTCACGGAATCGTTCTGCGGCTGCAGGCGCTGTACCGGAGGCAAAGCTGCAAGCTTTTGCAGCGGCTCGGCGGGCTTCGCCGCCTCAGGCTGGGCCTTCGCCAAACCATTCAGGAAAACGTCGTCGACCATCTGGTCGAAGTAAACCGGGATCTGCTTATGGCGGACGGTCTCTGCGAGTTCGCTGACCGCGCGCCGCGTGCGTTGCGCGACCTGCACGAGATTGACGCCGGGCTGCGTGATCTCCTTGGCGAAGGTTCGCGTGAACACCGAATTGGGATTGGCGTCGTCATTGGAAAGCCGGTCGAGCGCGGTCTGCCGCGGCCCGGCCGAGAAGATCGAGAACACGCCTTCCGGCAATTGCGTCATCGGCGCGAGACCGCCGCCGCCGGCAACCGCACGCGTGCCGGCGCGCTCGAACGGATTGTTGCGGCAGGCATCGAACACCAGGATGGCGGTGCGCACCTTCCGGTTCTGCATCCGCTCGATGATGCGGTCGGCGAGGATCGAGGCATCGCGCACGAGTTCTTCCTGGCCTTCGGTCGCCGCCGGCACGTCGGTCGGCAGCAGGAAATTCTGGCCCGCGATTTCAAAACCGTGGCCGGCATAGAAGAAGAACGCCGTATCGCCGGCGTCGACCGCCTTGTCGAACGCCAGCAACGTCTGGCTGAATGCCTGCCGGTTCTGGTTTTCCGCCACCATCACCGTGAAGCCGAGCTGCTTGAGCGTATCGCCCATGGTGCGGGCGTCGTTGACCGCCTTCTGCAGCTTGGGCACGTTCCGGTAGTCGTTGTTGCCGACCACCAGCGCGACACGCTTTTCCGCCTGCGCAGGCGCGGCAAAGGTCGCGACGCAAGTTGCAAGGCTTGTCACCGCAAGCAGTTTGAAAAGCCAGCCCTTCATGGAATTCCCCCTGCGCACGATTCGTCCTGGTTTGGCCCGTGCGAAGCCGTTTCATGCCATAGTCGGCAGGCTATTGCCCATGGTTCAACAGCTTCGTTCGATGGGAATGAGATGGCTCGATTTGACGGCCAAATGACGGTTTTTGCCGTTATTTGTGCGAAAACATTAAGCTTTTTGGGCTTCAATGCCGGTTCCTAGATTGACTTTGGCCATTTCGACCCTATGTTCGCGCTCAACGCGGCCTTGGATCGAAACGCGATTCCTTAGGTTAGCCGCTCGTCTGCGTAAGTCAGAGCCCCCAGCTTTTCAAAAGCGCGCCGTTTCGGGGCAAAACGCGACAGCCTTTTTACCTTCGATTCCGAACGGCGGTGTCGACTAGAGGCTCAATGTCTTTTTCCCATCTCGGACTTTCCGATAAGGTCCTCGCCGCAGTTGCGGCTTCCGGTTACACCACCCCTACTCCCATCCAGGAACAGGCGATCCCCCCCGTTCTGGCCCGCCGCGACGTCCTCGGCATCGCCCAGACCGGCACCGGCAAAACCGCCGCCTTCGTCCTGCCCATGCTCACTTTGCTGGAAAAGGGCCGCGCCAGGGCACGGATGCCCCGCACCCTGATCCTCGAACCGACCCGCGAACTTGCGGCACAGGTGAAAGAGAATTTCGACAAGTATGGCGCTGGCCAGAAACTCAACGTCGCGCTTTTGATCGGCGGCGTCTCGTTCGGCGACCAGGATTCCAAGCTGACCCGTGGTGTCGACGTCCTGATCGCAACTCCGGGCCGGCTGCTCGACCACACCGAGCGCGGCGGCCTCCTGCTCACCGGCGTCGAACTGCTGGTCATCGACGAAGCCGACCGCATGCTGGACATGGGCTTCATCCCCGATATCGAACGCATCTGCAAGCTGGTGCCGTTCACGCGCCAGACCCTGTTCTTCACCGCGACGATGCCGCCGGAAATCAGCCGCATCAGCGAAACTTTTCTGCACAACCCTGAACGAATCGAAGTCTCGCGGCCGGCAACTACGGCGACCGGCGTGTCGCAGTTCAAGGTCACCGGCGGCCGTGAGCCGCACCAGAAGCGCGAACTCCTTCGCCGCCTGTTGCGCGACGCCAAGGACCTCAACAACGCGATCATCTTCTGCAATCGCAAGCGTGAGGTCGCCGTCGTTCACAAATCGCTGCAGAAGCACGGCTTCAGTGTCGGCGCCCTGCACGGCGATATGGACCAGTCGGCGCGCACCGCGGCGCTCGATCAATTCCGCAAGGGCGAGATCCCGCTGCTGGTGGCCTCCGATGTCGCTGCCCGCGGCCTCGACATTCCCGCCGTCAGCCACGTCTTCAATTTCGACGTGCCGCATCACGCCGACGACTACGTGCATCGCATTGGCCGCACCGGACGCGCCGGGCGCGCCGGCACCGCGATCTCGATCGTGACGCCGCTCGACAGCAAGTCGATCGCTGCAATCGAACGACTGATCGGGCAAACCATTCCGCCCGCCGAAGGTGACTACGCCCTACATTCGGACTCGTCCGAGGAGGCCGATCAGCCGCGCGAACATCGCGCGCGGGAAGGCTCGCGCGGCGGGCGCAAGCCGCGCCGCGAACGCGAGCCGCGACACGCCAAGGATCCTGAGAAGCGCAGCGAGAAGAGCGCTGATCGTGAACCGCGGCATGCCAAGGGCACGGGCCGCAGTGCCAGGCCGCAGCCGGAGGCCACCGCCTTCTCGCCGCCCGCCCCTGCGCAGCCTTCGCGCGTGCCCTCGATCGGGCGACCCGAACCGCGGCGCGCCCACCGCGAGGTCGAATCAGAGCCCGCCGATCACTCGCACCTTCCTGCATTCCTCTTGCGGCCCATTCGCGCCCGCGTCTGACAAGCGTCGATTTCCTGCGGCCGGAACTGTTTACCGGCCGTTCATCCTCCTCCGTTAACTTACGGCGATAATTTAGTCATTGCTGCACGGCAACGACCGGCGCTGCTCGCTATTGGGGACGGATCAGTGGTCAAGCTGCTGGACGAGCACGAACGCACGATGGCGTTTGCCGAAGTCGCGTTGGGCCAGATCAAATCCCTCAGGCAGACCGCCGTCCCACGCAATTATGAAATCTGGTACGTCTACGCGACCGGATACAATGCTCCCCTCAACAAGATCATCAACGAGACGCTGGCGCGCAACGGCAAGCTGAGCGAGTCCGATCTCGAACAGATCTACGAAACCTATCTCTCCCACATCAAGGCCTCCGACCGCATCGACAAGGTCGGCGCGCGCGTGATCGGCGAGATCGACGACGTGATGACCCTCATTACCGAGGCGCTCAGCATGTCGGAGAGCTATGACGCCAAGCTGAGCGGCGCGAACGAAAAACTCAGGAACGCCAAAAGCGTCGATCAGATCAAGGCGATCGTCGACGGTCTGGTGAAATCGACGCGCGAGATGCGCGAGACCAACAAGGCGCTGGAGAACCGGCTGGCGTTATCTAGGACCGCCATCAGCAATCTTCAGCACAGCCTCGAAGCGATCCGCGCCGAGAGCCTGACCGATCCGCTGACCGGATTGGGTAATCGCAAATATTTCGACCGCTCGATCGAGATGGCGGTGCGAACGGCGATGGCGAGCGGCGAACCGCTGTCGCTGATGATGTTCGACATCGACCATTTCAAATCGTTCAACGATTCCTACGGCCATCTAACCGGCGATCAGGTGCTGCGGCTGGTAGCGATGTCGCTGAAGCAAACCATCAAGGGCCAGGACATCACCGCCCGCTATGGCGGCGAGGAGTTCGCGGTGGTGCTGCCGAATACCGGGCTGCGGCAGGCGCTGACGGTCGCTGACCACATCCGCCGCGCCATCATGGCCAAGGAATTGAAGAAGAAATCGACCGGCGAAATTCTCGGCCGCGTCACCATCTCGGTCGGCGTTTCCATGCTGAAGCCGGACGACGACACGGATTCGCTGATCGAGCGCGCTGATGCCTGCCTCTACGCCGCCAAGCGCAACGGCCGCAACCGCGTGGTCTGCGAAGTCGACCCCGAATACGCCGCCGAGACCCGCACCCAGGTCGCCTAGGCGCCAGCTATTTGCGCCGCGCCTTCCTCGCCTTCGCTGCCGGCTCACGGCTGCCAGCCGGCTTGTTCACAGCCTTGCTCGAGACCTTCGGCTTCGCCGCCTTGCGCGCCTTCGGGCGCTTGCGTAACGCCGCGCGCTGCGCCGCCGCCAGCGCAGCCCTCGCCCATTCGGCCAATTCCTCGGAGTCGTCGAACAGACGAGCCGGCAATTGCCAATACGAGTTTACAGTAACGGTCTTGGCCCGCGTCTGATATTGAAATGGTGTCGATCCCTCTGCTTCGAATTGCGGGATCGTTTGTTGATCAGCGCGAAGATAAAGCCCTGCGCGTAGCGACAGTGCGAAGTTGGTGCCGTCGGCGGATATGCCAAATCCGGAGAACATCCGGCGGATGGTGACGGGGCCGAAGTCCGCAAACAGATCGATCAGAAAATCGCGATCCATCGCTCACCGCCCCCCGGCGACCGGTCGCTCAAACCTTCGCAGGTGTCAGTTGAACCGACTCGCCGCAGCCACAGGCGGAAACCTGGTTCGGGTTGTTGAAGATGAACTGCGCCTGGAGCTTGTCGGCCTTGTAGTCCATCTCGGTGCCGAGCAGGAACAGGACCGCCTTGGGATCGACCAGAATCTTGACGCCCTTGTCCTCGACGACTTCGTCGGTGGGGCGGATCTCATGGGCATATTCCACCGTATAGGATTGCCCGGCGCAGCCGCCGTTTTTGATGCCAACGCGCAAGCCCACGATCTCGGAATCGGCGCGTTTGGTCAGCTCCGTGATCCGCGCGGCGGCGGCCTCGGTCAGCTTCATGACCTGCGGGCGCGGCCTCGGCTTCGGCTTGGACTGGACGATGGTATCCATAGCGGTCGATCTCCGGCGTCGCGTCGCGGCGACGAGCTATCATAGCATTAAAATAACAACGAAATTCCCACTGTGAAGGTCTCTCGTCATAAACTCGATCAGAACCCCTCGAAACGCTGTCCGCTAGTAAATCTTCCAAATTCCCGGCGTCGCCAGTTCCAGCAAATGGTTGTCCGGGTCGCGGAAGTAGATGCTTTTCCCGCCGCGCGGCCAGTCCGTCCTGCCTTCGATCGCGACATTGTGCTCGCCGAGTGCCTCTTCCCACACCGGCATCTCAGCCGCCGGAATGGCAAAGGCCATGTGAATGGGGCCGCTGCCATCATGCGGCGGAATGGTGCCGCCGGGGAGTTGGATCGTCTCAGGCGCCGAGCCGCGGCGAAACAGCAGCAGCACGCTCCGTCCACCGACATCGAAAGCAACGAACCGCGGATCCGCCGTCAGCGCTTCCAAACCCAGCACCTCCTCGTAGAACGCGCGGGCGCGGTCGAGGTCATCGACATAGAGTGCAGTCTCGATGACGCCGGATAGCTTGGGCAACGGGTCCCTTCACCACATGTTGAGGACGAGGCGCGCCTCGTCGGACATCCGATCCGGCGTCCAGGCCGGATCCCACACCAGATTGACATTGACGACACCGACGCCAGGCACGCTGGCGATCGCGTTCTCCACCATGGTCGGCAATTCGCCGGCCGCCGGACAATTCGGGGTGGTCAGCGTCATCGTCACATCGACGCTGCGGTCGTCCTTCAGGTCGACCTTGTAGATCAGTCCGAGTTCGTAAATGTCGGCCGGAATTTCCGGGTCGAACACCGTCTTCAGCGCGGCAACGATTTCCGTGCCGAGCCGCTCCGTCTCCTCCGGCGGCAGCGCCGAATTGGTTTCCATGTTGGCGGTTTTGACTTCGGCTGTGTCACTCATGCGAACAAATCCTGCGCCTTGATCAGCGCCTGTGCCAGATGGTCGACTTCTTCCCGGGTATTATACATTCCAAACGACGCCCGGCAGGTGGCTGTGACATTGAACCGCTCTAAAAGCGGCATCACGCAATGGGTGCCGGCGCGCACCGCGATTCCCTGCCGGTCAATTACGGTTGCGACGTCGTGAGGATGGGCGCCCTTCATCTCGAAGGAGATCACCGGCCCCTTGCCGCGCGCGGTGCCGATCAGCCGCAGCGAATTGATTTCGCGCAGCCGGTCCTGAGCGTAGTTCAAAAGATCGTGCTCGTGGGCGGCGATGCGCTCCTTGCCGATCGAGTTGACGTAATCGATCGCAGCGCCCAGCCCGATCGCCTCGACGATCGGCGGCGTCCCGGCTTCGAACTTGTGCGGCGGCTCGCCATAGGTGACCCAGTCCTTTGCCACCTCGCGGATCATCTCGCCGCCGCCATTATAGGGCCGCATCGCGACCAGGTGCTCGTGCTTGGCGTACAGCGCGCCAATCCCGGTCGGACCATAGATCTTGTGGCCGGTGAAGGCATAGAAATCGCAATCGAGGTCCTGCACGTCGATCGGCAAATGCACAGCGCCTTGCGCGCCGTCGACCAGCACCAGAATGCCGCGGTCATGGGCGAGCTTCACGACTTCCTTGACCGGGACGAAGGTGCCAAGCGCGTTCGACATCTGAGTGATGGCGACGAGCTTGGTGCGCGGTGTCAGAAGCTTCTCGAACTCCTCGATCAGGAAATTGCCGTCGTCGTCGACCGGCGCCCATTTGATCACGGCGCCATGGCGCTCGCGCAAAAAGTGCCAGGGCACAATGTTGGAGTGGTGCTCCATGATCGAGAGCACGATCTCGTCGCCCTGCTTGATGTTGGGCTCGCCCCAGGACGATGCCACCAGATTGATGGCCTCGGTGACATTGCGGGTGAAGATAATTTCTTCACTGCGCCCTGCGTTAATGAATTTCGCCACCTTGGCGCGGCCGCCCTCGTAGGCCTCCGTTGCGGCATTGGCGAGATAGTGCAGGCCGCGATGTACGTTGGCGTATTCGCTTCTGTAGGCTTCCGTCATGCGATCGAGCACGGCGGTCGGCTTCTGCGCGGAGGCGGCATTGTCGAGGTAAACCAGCGGCTTGCCATAGACCTTCATCGCCAGCGCGGGGAAATCCTCCCGCACGCGGGCCACGTCGTAGGCGCCATTCTTGACCGCCGGATGCTGGGTCATGCCCGTGCCTCCAGCCAACGCTGCGCGGCGGCGATTGCGAGCTCGCGCAGATCGTCGTTGACGATGGATTCGATGGCCTCACCAACAAAGGCCTGGATCAACAGCGCCTGGGCCTCCTTCTCGGAAAGGCCGCGGGCACGCAGGTAGAACAGCAAGCTCTCGTCCAGCGCGCCAGTGGTGGCGCCATGGCCGCAGGTAACGTCATCGGCGAAGATCTCGAGCTCCGGCTTGTTGTCGGCCTCGGCGTCGTCGGACAACAGCAGTGCCCGCGTCATCATCTTCGCGTCGGTCTTCTGGGCATCGGGACGCACGATGATGCGGCCCTGGAACACCGAATGGCCACGGTCGTCGACCACGGCGCGGAACACTTCGCGGCTGGCGCAATGCGGCACCGCGTGATCCATGAACAGCGTGGTGTCGGCGTGCTGGCGCCCGTTGAGCAGATTGACGCCGTTGGTCTCGACTCTCGAACCCTCACCGGCAAAAGCGATGGTCGCCTGATAGCGGCTGACGGCGGCGCCCGAGGTCATGCCAAAGGTGTTGAAATGCGCGTGGGCACCCAGCGTGATGACGGCGGAGGAGATGTTGAACGCGTCGCGGCCATCCTCTACCAGTCGAACATGGTCGAGCCGCGAATTATCGCCGATTGCGACGATCAGCGAGTCATGCGCCTGATAGGCCTTCGCACCCTCGGCCGCGATGTAGCTCTCGACCAGCGTCGCGCCGGTATCCTTGCCGAGACGCAGCAGCGAACGGGTGTATATCGCAGCCGGCGTGGCGCCGCTCGCGACATGAATGATCTGCAGCGGCTGCTTCAGCACGACGCCGTTGGCGATCTCGATCACCACGCCGTCGGTCATCATCGCGCTGTTGAGCGCAACCATCGGATTGGCATTGTCGGGCGTGAATAGCTGCGTCTGCAGCGCGGCGTCCCCGGTTTCCAGCACGTCGCGTAAAGTGCTGACGGTAACGCCCTTCTCCAACCCCTCCAATTCGGAGAGCTTCGGCGCGAACACGCCGTCCACCAGCACCAGCCGACGCGCACCCTTGATCGCCTGCAGCTTCACGGCGGCAGCAGCCTGCTTCAGCGCGGCCGCATCCGGTGTGGCCGCCAGCGGCAGCACCTCGCGCATCAGCGCGCGCAGATCGGTGTATTTCCATTCCTCGAGCCGCCGGTGCGGCAGGCCGACGCGCTCATAGGCCTCGAAGGCGGTATTCCGCGCCTCGGCGACCTTGCCGCCGCCCGGCAGCCGATCGCGCGCCACCGCAAAGCTGTCGCTCAGCGCGCGCCCGGTCTCGTTTTTTGCCAGAACTACATTCATCACAAATCCGCTTCCCGTCAGGCCGCGTCTTCGAACTGGGTATAGCCGGAAGCCTCGAGCTCCAGAGCCAGATCCTTGCCGCCGCTCTTCACGACGCGGCCCTTCGACATCACATGCACGAAATCGGGCACGATGTAGTTGAGCAGCCGCTGGTAGTGGGTGATGACCACCATGGCGCGATCGGGCGAACGCAGCGCGTTGACGCCGTCGGCGGCGATCCTGAGCGCGTCGATGTCGAGGCCGGAATCCATTTCATCGAGGATGCAGACGGCCGGCTCGAACAGCGCCATCTGCAAAATCTCGTTGCGCTTCTTCTCGCCGCCGGAGAAGCCGACATTGACGCCGCGCTTGAGCATGTCCTGGGGGATGTTGAGCGACTTTGCGACCTCGCGCACCTTCTTCAGGAAGTCCGGCGTGGAGAACTCGCTTTCGCCGCGCGCCTTGCGCTGCGCGTTCAGCGCGGTGCGGAGGAAGTTCATGGTGGCGACGCCGGGAATTTCGACCGGATACTGGAACGCCAGGAACACGCCCTTGGCGGCGCGCTCGTCCGGCTCCATTTCAAGGAGATCCTCGCCCTTGAACAGGATCTGGCCGTCGGTGACTTCGTAGCCCGGCTTGCCCGCGATGACGTGGCTCAGGGTGGATTTGCCGGAGCCATTCGGTCCCATGATCGCGTGGACTTCGCCCGGGTTCACGGTCAGCGTCAACCCGTGGAGAATTTCGCGATCCTCGACACGAACCTTCAGGTCTTTCACTTCAAGCAATGACATGTTGTTTTTCCATTTTCACCCCTCGTCCTGAGGAGCGCCGCCAGACGCGTCTCGAAGGACGTGGCCACAGTCTTTCCTCTCATCCTTCGAGACGGCCGCTGCGCGGCCTCCTCAGGATGAGGTCGCTATCCAACCGATCCTTCGAGCGAGATCGAGATCAGCTTCTGCGCCTCAACCGCGAACTCCATCGGCAGTTGCTGCAGCACGTCCTTCACGAAGCCATTGACCACGAGGCCGACAGCTTCTTCCTGCGAGAGCCCGCGCTGGGTGCAATAGAACAGCACGTCCTCGGAGATCTTTGACGTCGTCGCTTCGTGCTCAAACGTCGCGGACGAGTTCTTCGCTTCGACGTAAGGCACGGTATGCGCACCGCATTTGTCGCCGATCAGAAGCGAGTCGCAGGCCGTATAGTTGCGTGCGCCGGTCGCCTTGCGATGGGCGGTGACGAGGCCGCGATAGGTATTTTGCGACACGCCTGCGGCGATGCCCTTGGAAATGATCCGGCTCGACGTGTTCTTGCCGAGATGGAGCATCTTGGTGCCGCTATCGACCTGCTGGTGACCGTTCGAGATCGCGATCGAGTAGAACTCGCCGCGCGAATTGTCGCCGCGCAGGATGCAGCTCGGATACTTCCAGGTGATCGCCGACCCGGTCTCGACCTGGGTCCAGGAGATCTTCGAATGGTTGCCGCGGCAGTCGCCACGCTTGGTGACGAAATTGTAGATGCCGCCCAAGCCTTCGGAATTGCCGGGGTACCAGTTCTGCACGGTCGAATATTTGATCTCGGCGTCGTCGAGCGCGACGAGTTCAACGACCGCCGCATGCAACTGGTTCTCGTCGCGCTGCGGTGCGGTGCAGCCTTCGAGATAGCTGACGTAGGAGCCCTTGTCGGCGATGATCAGCGTGCGCTCGAACTGGCCGGTGTTGCGCTCGTTGATGCGGAAATAGGTCGACAGCTCCATCGGGCAGCGCACGCCCGGCGGCACGTAGACGAACGAGCCATCGGAGAACACCGCCGAGTTCAGCGTCGCGAAATAATTGTCCGAGGTCGGCACGACCGAGCCGAGATACTTCTTCACCAGCTCGGGATGTTCGCGGATCGCCTCCGAGATCGGCATAAAGATCACGCCGGCAGCCTTCAGCTCCTTCTGGAAGGTGGTCGCCACCGAAACCGAGTCGAACACCGCGTCGACCGCGATCTTGCGGTTGGCCGACGGCTCGCCGCCGGGCGGGGGCTCGACGCCTTCGAGAATGGCGACTTCGCGCAAGGGTATGCCGAGCTTCTCGTAGGTCTTGAGGATTTCGGGATCGATCTCATCGATCGACGACAGCGTCTTCTTCGGCTTCGGCGCCGCGTAGTAATAGATGTCCTGGTAGTCGATCTTGGGATAGTTGACGCGCGCCCAGGTAGGCTCGGTCATGGTCAACCAGCGGCGATAGGCCTCCAGACGCCATTCCAGCATCCAGGCCGGCTCGTTCTTCTTCGCAGAAATGAAGCGGACGGTGTCTTCCGACAGTCCCTTGGGGGCCTTGTCGGACTCGATCAGCGTCTCAAAACCATATCGATATTGATCGACGTCGATGCGGCGTACGCGCTCGACCGTCTCTTGTACGGCTGGCATTCCATCCTCCGCTCGCGGTTTCAAGGACCGCGGTGGAACAATTGCAAATCAGTGACGAAGCGTTCCGGCGAAACGGACTTAGAACGTTTCAAGCCGTGTTTCGTCGCCCTCTAAGTAAGGCATCGGCAAGCTTTCGCCAAGCCTCAAGGACCAAATCAATGTCTGTCTCCGTGGTAGACCAGCCCAGACTGAGCCGCACCGCTCCCTGCGCCAGTTCCCCGCTGAACCCCATGGCGGCCAGAACGTGGGACGGCTGCACCTTGCCAGAGGAACAGGCGGAACCGGATGATACCGAAATACCGCTGAGATCGAAGCTGATCACCGCCGTTTCGGCTCGAAGCCCGGGAACGGTAAACAGCGTCGTATTGGGCAGACGCGGCGAATCCTCTGAAAACACAATAATTTCAGGTGTTTGGTTCAGCCCCTTCTCAAGGCGCTCACGCAGGCCCTGCTGCCGGATGGCACTAGCAGGCAGCTCCGCCATGGCCGCCTTGGTCGCAGCGCCGAAGGCAGCAATACCAGCGACATTTTCGGTTCCCGCCCGGCGGCCCAGCTCCTGCCCGCCGCCGCGGAGCAGCGGCTCCAGTCCCTGCACCTCTTCGGCCAAGACCAGCGCCCCCGCGCCCTTGGGACCGCCAATCTTGTGTGCAGACAACGTGATCAGATCGGCGCGTATCGATCTGATATCGAACGGTATTTTACCAAATGCCTGAATCGCATCGACATGCAGCAGCCCGCCCGCTTCATGCACGATGTCAGCGACTTCGCCGACCGGTTGAATGGCGCCGGTCTCGTTGTTGGCCAGCATCACCGACACCAGCGCCGGCGGCCCTTCGGCAAGCAACGCACGCAGGTGGGTGAGGTCGACCAAGCCGGCACCCGAGACCTTAATGGCCGCGATCGTGTCCGCCGGAAACCGTCCGCCCGATAGCACCGACGGGTGTTCGATGGCCGACACCACCAGTCGCTGGACCGGCGAGCCCGTGCCCCGGCGCAATCCCGGCGCCAGCGCCATGGCATTGGCTTCGGTGCCGCCGGAAGCAAACACCACGTCCTGCGGACGGGCGCCGACGGCCGCCGCGACCGCAGCCCGTGCGTCCTCGACCAGCCGGCGTGCCTGACGCCCTTCGGCATGCACCGAGGACGGATTGCCAGCCAGATCCCACGCGGCCGCCATCGCCTGCCTTGCCTCGGGGCGAAGCGGCGTCGTCGCATTCCAGTCGAGATAGATCCGGTCGGTCATGTCTGTATGATATTACCTACACCCTCGGGCGGCCAGCGCGAGGCAGGCCCAGTGCCTGCGCAAAGCGCCTTATGGCAATTGGGGATCGTGCCGTCTCGTACAATCGCAGGCTAACGCCTTGCGCAGCCTTCTAGATGTTCAAGATGCTTGCTTTTTGCCCCTCGCCTCATGCTAGAAGGCCGCAACCAGTTCACGGGAGCGCCCGTTCGCGCATCGCCCAACGACGCATGATCACATTCTTTTCCGCCCGGATCACGTCCGTTGTCTAGGGATCATCAATGCCTGAAGTAATTTTCACCGGCCCCGCAGGCCGCCTCGAAGGCCGTTATCATCCGGCCAAGCAGAAGAACGCGCCGATCGCGATGATCCTGCACCCGCATCCGCAGTTCCACGGCACGATGAATCACCAGATCGTCTACCAGTGCTATTACGCGTTTGCGCATCGCGGCTTCTCGGTGTTGCGTTTCAATTTCCGCGGCGTCGGCCGCAGCCAGGGCTCGTTCGATCATGGCACCGGCGAGCTCTCGGACGCGGCCTCCGCGCTCGACTGGGCGCAGACCATCAATCCCGAGGCGCGCGCCTGCTGGGTCGCGGGCTTTTCGTTCGGCGCCTGGATCGGCATGCAGCTCTTGATGCGCCGGCCCGAGGTTGAAGGTTTTATTTCGATCGCGCCGCCCGCCAATCTCTACGACTTCTCGTTCCTCGCGCCCTGCCCGTCGTCGGGCCTGATCGTGCACGGCGAGAAGGACGCGGTGGTGCCGCCAAAGGACGTCAACACGCTGGTCGAGAAGTTGAAGACGCAAAAAGGCATCGTGATCGATCAGCAGATCATCCCGGGCGCCAATCACTTCTTCGACGGCAAGCTCGAGCCGCTGATGGAGACGGTGACCGGCTATCTCGACATGCGGCTCGCCAACGTCCGCTGAGCGACAATCGGGCAGCTACGTAGGACGGGTTGAGCCCTTCGCGAAACCCATCAATCGCACGCCGCGGCGTTGATGGGTATCGCGGAGTTTATCATCGGGCCGGCCGAAGGCCGGACCCGTTGGCTCCACCCATCCACGATCATGCCGGTCTCACGCCGCCAGCTTCAGCATGTGGGCGTTATGGCGCACCAGGAACGCGTGCAGCAATTGCGGATAGTCGGGACCCACCGCCGTGCGTACGCTCGGCCGCTTCGCCAGTGCCTCTCGCCATGCGCGGACCTTCGGCGTGTCGGCAAAGACCGAGAGATCGATCAACTCATCAAACACGTCGAAGTAACGGAAGATCGGCGCGAAGACCGCGTCCACCAGGCTGAAATTTTTGCCGGCAAAGAACGGCCCGCTAGCCAGCGCCTCCTCGACGCGCGCGAATTTTTCGGCGACCGCCTGCCGTTTGCTCTCGAAGATTGCAGGATCACCCGTCGTCTCCAGGCCCCAGAGCTCGCTCAGAATGGTCGACCCGAACTCCATCCAGGCGCGATGCTGCGCGCGCTGGAGCGCATCCCGCGGATGCAGCTTGGCGCCGCCTTGGGTGTCCTCAATGTATTCGCAAATCACGTTGCTCTCGAACAGCGCGACCTCCTTGCCGTCGTCGCCGGTCACGACCAGCACCGGCACCTTGCCGAGCGGCGATATCTTCAAGAACCAGTCCGGCTTGTTGGCGAGATCGATGTCGACCCGCTCGAACGGAATGTCCTTTTCGTTCAGCGCGATCACGGCGCGCTGCACATAGGGACAAAGCTTGTGGCTGATCAAAGTGAGTTTCTGCGCCATGACGACCTCCCAACGCGAAGGCCGCCAGCCTCCGCTCCATGCATCTGCATCTAAATTAGATGCGTGTGCATGCAGCCGTCAAGGTCGATGCAATTGCATCAACATATCTTGAACCGCATCACGGTCGCGCGATGATGCCGCCGGTCATCGGGAGCGGCACCCCTGTCGTGGCGGGGTAGCTCAGCGGCAGGCCTTTCAGGCCTCGCGCCGCCAGAAATCCGAAAGCCTGCGCCTCGATGGAGTCGGAGGCCCAGCCCAGGCTGTCCGCCGCCCGGACGGTCGCAGGCGCCAGACACTCACGCAGCATCCGCAGCATAGTCAGGTTGCGGGCGCCGCCGCCGGCCACGATCCAGTTCTTGGGTTCCTTCGGCAGCAACGGCACCACCCGGGCGAT